>JAJDDP010000120.1 GCA_029260235.1 Phycisphaerae bacterium
GTGGTTTTTCTCCATGACCCGTATTGAGGCGGTCGACCCGGGGAGTGTTTGGGCGATGACGCTCTGCACGCGCTCATCTTCGAATGCCCGTCTGATCAGGGCTTCAACCGCGTCGGTTGCGTAGCCATGTTTCTGATATTCTGGGACAATGGAATAGCCCAGCTCCACCATGCCCTCCGGCGTCGGCTTCCCCTTGTATCCCGCAGTGCCGACGACGACTCGGCCCAAGTCCGAACGGTTGGCCAAGACGACCATCCACAGCCACCAACCGGCCTGATCCTCACCCTCGGCCAAGCGATCAGCGGTGTAGCGCATGGCCTGTTCGTTGTATAGCGGTGGCGGCCAATCCGCCGGAACGGTCGCGTCGAGCACAGTAGACAAGGCTACGCGATCAGCCACGGTCACTTGGACCGTCTCGACGGTTACAGCAATCAGTTCCAGGCGCTCGGTGGTTATCTTGAGCATGGTCGGTACAATACTGTGCTACCAAGCCCAAGCACAAGAGAATGAGCCCCATGCATCCCAGCTCTAAACGTCAATCCAGAAGTAGGCGAATTATTGCGACGTTGCTGGCTGTTTCATTCGTGGGCCTCTTGTTGCCTACCGCAATCACCGGGCGATTGATGAATCTTGTCCAGATCCTGGTGCCGCTGCAGGCGGCGGCTTCGCGCATGACTGACCGCGTCGGCGAAGGATTGTCAGATCAAGGACCGCCGGTCGCCGCAGCCGAGTTCGACAAACTAGCCCGGCAGGCCGCCGCTTTGGAGCGGACGGTGGCTTCGTTCAGTGATCGGATCGGGCAGCTTGAAGAATCCAACCGCCAACTCACCGGCATCCGCAATCGAGGCCTCGGTGCCCAAGGCATGCTGATTCCCGCCCGGTTGGTGGCTGACGACCTGCTGTATTGGCGCGACTCCAAATTGGCCAACGCCGGTACGCTTCGTGGGGTGCAGGTTGGAACAGCCGTCACCTCCCGCAGTCTGGAGTTGGACGCTGGCAGCGAAGATGGCGCCGTTGATGGCATGGCTGTGCTGGCCGGAGAATCTCTGCTGGGGTGGGTGGCTGACTGTGGAACGCATACCGCCCGGGTTGTGCTGCTCAGTGATCCTAGCATCAGAATGCCGGTCAGGATTGGCCGATTCGAGGGCGGTGAATTCTTGTTGCCGCCGACAGAATTCTGGCTGGTAGGCCAAGGCCAAGGCAAGATGACTGTGATTGATGTCAATCGCGATCTTCTTTCTGGCGAGCCGCCCAGCATTCAAACCGGCGACCTCGTCTTGACGACCAACGACAACCCCAAGCTCCCCCTAGCCCTCACGATTGGCAAAATCGCCACAATCGCGCCAAACCCCAAGAACCGACTGCTATTCACCCTCGAAGTCGAGCCGGCGGCCCCCATAGGCTCGCGCGACATTTACCTCCTGGCACCCTAGGAATCGACCAAGCGACTAGAGCGGCACGGTGAGGCGAATTCGGCCCTGGGAGCGGAGCCTGATGCTGCCACGCCCAAAAAGGTCGATATCATTCCGCTGTTTCGTTCTTGATGCTGCTACAATAGGGCAGGACATCGGATCGACCGTGGCCAACAAGCCCATGGCCGACCACGAAGTGGGGCAGGTACCGGATGGTGCGCGGGCTTGGTGGGCCATAGCGCAATCGACGCCAGAAATGTGCTCCGTGAGCAACTGACTCAAGAGGGGAACTCCCAATATGCTTTTCAACCGTTTGATCGCTCTATTTGTGGGGCTGATTGCAGCCTCAGCTTCGATTGGCCAAACCGTTTCGCTTCGGGTGGCTACCTTCAATATCGAAAACTACGACGGCAGCAGCCCACAATTCGAGGCTGCCCGCGACATCTTGATCCGCGTTGACGCCGATGTGGTTTTTCTCCAAGAAATCGGGAGTTTTTCAGCCCTCCAGTCGCTGGGCACGGCAACGGGCTATTCCAACATCTTCTTGGCGGATCCCAACGGCGACATCGATCTTGGCACCGATTTCTCCGGCGTGCTCAGCCGGTTCCCCTTGGTGGGGGCAACTTCGACCCGGACCGCAGCTACCATCTCGGGAGATCCGACTGCATTGGACATTGTGCGGAACTTCGCCTTCGCTGAGGTTGCAGTCCCAGGAGCAGCGGAGAACTTCCTGGTGGCGATCAACCACTGGAAGGCAGGGACGGGCGACGACAACGAATTCAGACGCTCGATCGAATCCATCCGCTCCATGCAGCTATTTACGGCTGTGGACTCAGCCGCGATCCCCTACATGATTGTCGGCGACATGAACGACGATATTTCTGATTCACCTGACAGCCCGAGCCAATTTAGTTCAGAACCGGCAGGACTGCCCATATCCTTCAACCTGGGAAACGACATTTTCTTCCCCGTGGCCAACTCCGTCTTCCTGCCCTTCCAAACGGGAACAGGCGCGGATTCCATAAGCGTGGTCAGTGCATTTCAACTTGTCTCGCAATCGGGCGAACCAAGCGACTCGACCAGACCCGCTTCGGGACGCCGACTCGACTACCTATGGCGCAGCGACGCAGTGACAATCGTTGGCACCGAGGTTTATGACTCCCGCGACGAAGGCGCCGGCGGCCTACCCAAGGCGGGAGCTGTCCTGCCGTCAACTACATCTGCCACGGCATCGGACCATCTGGTTGTTTTTGCCGATATTGAAATCGCTTCCTCTGGACCACCCACCGGTGCCTGTTGCGAGCCGGGCGGAACTTGCCTGGAAGCGGTCATCGATACCGACTGCGCGACCGCCGGCGGACACTTTTATGGAAACGGCTCTGCCTGTGGCGGGATCCTGGACCCAATCTGCGAGGCACCTGGAGCCTGTTGCTTTGGCGATGGCAACTGCCAGGACAGCACCGAAAGCTTCGACTGCCTCAACGGCAGCGGTCTGTTCTATGGCCCAGCCACTACCTGCGCCGGTCCTATCGATCCAGTATGCGAAGCGCCAGGAGCGTGCTGCGTGGGCAACGGCGTCTGCCGCGATGATCTCGATTCCCTGGGCTGCGACTCGCTGGGCGGACTATTCTATGGCGCCGGCGTTAGCTGCCTGGGTGTGTTGGATCCGCCGTGCGAAGCCGTCATTGCCGAGGGTGTGATCATCAACGAAGTCATGGCTAAGGCGGATGCCGGCGAAGATACCGAGTTTATTGAGCTGTTTGGAACACCCCTGGGTTCACTGGAGAACATGTCCTTGCTGGTCATCGAAGGACAGACAGCCTCAAAGGGCATCGTCGATAGAATCTATGATCTGAGTGGCCAATCACTCGATGCGGACGGCTACTTTCTGCTAGGGGACACAGCCCTCTCGCCCGACATGGCTTTAAGTGGCGGGGCCGACTTTGAAAACGGCAGCGAAACATTCGTGCTGGTGGAAAACCTGCTCGGTTCGATTCTGGTCAATACCGACCTGGATACGAACAACGACGGCAGTGCAGAGGTGCCCGTGGGCACGGTGATCGATGCGGTGGGCTTGGTGGGCGGTTCGGGCTTCCCGGACTACGCCATCTACTTTGGCGGCTCCGAGATCGGCCCGCAGGTCGGCCTCTTCCCCGATGGAGCAGCCCGAATCCCTAACGGCATCGATACGAATAACGCGGCTGATTGGGTCTTCCTCAGCGGTGCCTTGGATGGTAGCGAAGGCGATCAACCCATCACGCCGGACGCAGCCAACTCAGGCGACGGCGATTTCGATGCCGATGGCGACCGCGATTTGGCTGACTATGGCTCGTTCCAAAACTGTTTCACAGGCCCTGGCATCTCCCCGATTCCCCCATGCGAACCCGGTGACTTGGACGGGGACAACGACGATGACTTGGACGACTTGGTCCACCTGGTCGCCAACATGGCAGGCCCGTAGCGGTGCCGGTTGGTTCAGTACTTCTCGGAAGTGGCTAGATCGAAGCCTTCGTGCTCGGGGTTGAGTTCTGCTTCGCGGAATTCAGCCCTGCAGGCATAGCAAGCCGTCATCTTGCCAACGACCATATACAGCACAAAGTCGACGAACATAGCCAGCAGAAGAACACCGTAAGCGATGGTTGAATTGCTCTTAAGGGTGGCAAAGCTGATCGCCCCGGCTAGGATCACCAGGGCAACGCCGAACGCCTGTGGAAAATCCTTGCGCACAAACATCTCGCTGCAACTGCAAAGTGGGCATCGCTCAAGCAGGCCTGCTTGGTTGACCGATTGTGTCGCCTCGATCTTATGCCTGGTGTGGCAGCGAGGACATTCGATGGAGTCCCCCGCTTCTTCGAGCGGTTCAAACTCGATGATGGCTACACACGTTTCGTTTGGACAATGAAATCGAATCTGCACGGCAGTTCATCCCATCAAATCGGCCAGCGCAGCTCAATGAGCAGATGCTGGCTGCTTAGTTCACCAACGTACACAAACAGGGACATGAAGTAGAGAATCCCTGTGGCTGACTGCGTAGCCCGAAGCTTGACGCAATCCAGCACCATATAGGCAAACATCATGGGGAAGAGAAGCCCCAGTGTTACCCTCAAAGAAAGAATCAGCCAGGAATTCCCTAACTGAGCAGCAAGATCGGCAGGCCCGCTTCCGGTCCAGGCGATGCCAAAACTTGTCACACTAAACAAGAAACGTAGCACAACAGCCACAGCCAAAATCCGGGCCATCCTCCTCAGCGGGGCGATAGTCATCTTGGTCGCGGTCAAATAGGCGTGACCCAGCAACCAGGCACAGGTCACTCCGCCCATGACAAGGCCACTGCAGAGCTGCCCAGCCACCATGCCGGCCCATCCCACCTGGGATGACGCTTGGCCTACGCCTAGCGCCGATGTCCACGCACAGCCAGCCGCCAGCGCCGCCACACCGCCGCCGGCGGTCAAGGCGATGTAAACTCCTCGACGTTTCTCAGCCAGGGGCGCAAACCCAATCAAGAAGGCTGACAGAAGAGCAGCCAAGAGAGTCAAGATTCCAGCCGCAATGGGGACGCTTCTGAAATCCCACGCCTGATTGCTCAGCACCCACAACCCTGCTCCAGACAGGAGCGCCAAGGTCAAGATGCCGCTGAGTCGCAGGTAGTTCCAGGCTATTTGATCCGGGCGGCACATCGCCAATACAACCAGTACGCCGCCAGCAATCAAACAAAACAGCCAAATCGCCATCGCAAACGATCCATCCGTCAATAAGCCAAGGTCGAGAAAGACCAGCGATTGTAGCGACCAACTTCCAAGGCTGCACGTCTAGGCCAGGGGTCCGACACGACAATTATTGCGGGATGGTGTTCGCAAGCCACCATTCGGCGAAGGAAGCCTTCGTCATTCCCGCGCAGGCGGGATCGACGGCGCACTAGGCGTTTACGCAGTTTGGCGGCTCATTGCCCTTCATTTTCTCACCGATGATGCGAACAACCTCTTCACCCACCGCACTCTGGGCTTCTTGCGTCGAGGCACCAATATGGTGGGTGCCGTACACGCGGCTGCACTGCACGATTGGATCATTGAACGCGGTATCGGCAGATCCTGGCTCGTTTTCGTACACGTCCAATCCCGCCCCACCGACTCGACCCGCTTTGATGGCGCTAGCCAGCGCCTCGTGGTCGATCACGCCGCCCCGGGCGCAGTTGATAATGAACGCCGACGACTTCATCTTGGCCAACTCGTCCGCACCGATGAGGTGCTTGGTGCCTTCGCCTCCTGGAACATGCACCGAAATGAAGTCTGAATCCGTCAAGATTTGCTCAAACGGTACCTTCTTGATGCCCAGTTCCTGCTCGAGGGCGTTCTGGTCGACCACATCGCAATAGATCAAGTCCATGTCAAACGACTTGGCTCGCTTGGCCAGTTCATAGCCGATGCGTCCCAAGCCCACGATGCCCAAGGTCGTGCCTTTGAGGCCGCGGGCCTTGGCGTATTCCTTCTTGTTCCACACGCCGTTCCGCAGATCGACGGCGTTGTCCACGATCCGCCGATCCAGCGAGAGCATCAGCCCCATGGTCAGTTCAGCCACCGCGACCGAATTCTTGCCCGGGCAATTGCAGACCCGGATGTTACGCTCCTTAGCCGCGGATTTATCGATGGTGTCGGTACCCGCCCCAGCTCTAACGACCAGTTCGAGCGATGCACCCGCACCCAACACATCGTCGGGCACCCTCGTCGAACGGACCACTAGAACACGAGCCTCGTTGGCTTTGACAGCCTCTCTCAGCGAATCACCGGAGAGGTCGGCATTCAGCGTCACCTTACAGCCCATGGCTTTCAACTGCTCTACGCCCGCGTTGTCGAACTTGTCTGCTATCAAGACGTTCATGTTACATAACCTCGCAGCCCCATCTTGGGGGCGTTACACTAGGCGGTCAGGATCGGCCGCTCGCTTAGAATGATTCACCGGGCGGTCTCAACCAATGCTGTGGAGGAGCCTCGCCCCATGATCTACTTTGACTATAACGCCACAACGCCCGTCGATGAGGCCGTGGTAGAAGCCATGATGCCCTACCTTTCGACGCACCACGGCAACCCGTCGAGCAGCCATGCTCCGGGCAAGAAAATCCGGACCGCCATCGATGCAGCACGGCAACAGCTGGCTGACCTGCTTGGCGCCGCCACCGATGAAATCGTGTTCACATCCGGCGGCAGCGAAGCCAACAACCACGCCCTCAAAGGCATCGCCTTCAAGGAGGGCAAAGGGCACATCATCATCTCCGCCGTCGAACATCCCGCTGTGGCCATGCCCGCCCGCTGGCTCGAAGACCAGGGATTCGAGATCAGCTGTATTGGGGTTGACGCGACCGGGATGGTCGATCCCGATGAAGTTCGCCAGGCCCTCAAGGCTGAGACCATCCTAGTCTCCATCATGCTAAGCAACAATGAGGTGGGTACCCTCCAACCCATCGCCAAAACTTCCGACTTCGCCCACGAGGCTGGAGCGTTGATGCATACCGATGCCGCACAGGCCGTGGGGAAGATCGCGGTCAAGGTAAACGACTTGGGCGTCGATCTGCTCAGCGTCGCCGGGCACAAATTTCATGCTCCGCCTGGCACGGGTGCCCTGTTCATCCGCAAAGGCTTGGAATTGCCGCCGCTGATTCACGGCGCCAAGCATGAATCGCAGCGCCGGGCAGGCACCGAAGCTGTCCCTGCCATCATTGGCATGGGGGTCGCAGCCAGGCAAGCCTCTGACGCGCTGGCATCGCACCCAGATGGGGATCCCAAGATTCGCGCCCTTCGCGACCGATTCCATGCGGCTTTGGTCGAAAAATTGGGGGATCAGGTCGTGCTCAACGGGCATCCGATCGAACGACTACCCAACACGATAAGCCTCGGATTCCCGGGTCACTTCGGCATCGAGTTACTCGGCAAAATGCCTGACCTTTGTGCCTCAGCCGGGGCAGCGTGCCATTCCAGCACGCAAGACCCCTCGGCCGTCCTCAAAGCGATGGGTACGCCCCGCGAGGTTGCCCTGGGCACGATTCGATTCAGCCTGGGACGATACAACACCGAGGCTGAGGTCGATAGCGCCGTGGACATGGTGCTGCAAGCCTGCACCAAGTAGCGGCGATGAAAAAAGCCGCAGACCATAAGTCTGCGGCTTTTTTTGTTCAGCTAAACAACTAACAGCAACTTGAACCGGCGATGCTACTTCTTCCTGGTTATGATCGCTGGTTGTTGATTGGCTCCGCGGATGCCTTCTGTCACACCGGCGGCCGGCAAGTACTTAGCCCGTTCGGAAATCTTGATTTTCATGCCACGGAATCGCCGGACAGGCTTATCGACGATCTGCTTGGCAAAGCCATCAGTCCCAAACCCGCTGGTACCGAACCCATCGGTGCCGAATCCATCCGTGCCTAGGCCGTTGGATGTAGCCCCGTCGGTACCGATACCGTTCGACGTTGCCCCATTGGTGCCCATGCCATTTGTAGTGGCACCGTTTGTACTCATGCCATTCGTTCCGGCATCACGCACGCCGCAATCGAAGCAATCGCTGCCATATTCACAGACATTGAAGAGAGACCCCGAGCCGCCGTCGTCACACTCGCCATCAAAGGCGAAGATGCATGAATCATCGCAGAGGCCGCTAGTGACATCCTCGCCCAAGGGACCGACCTGCGCTTCGCCAAAATAAATGATGTCATTTCCGCCCAAAGTCTGGGTATCAAATTCGAGGCTGTACACCCCCTCGGTCCACTGAAAGCCGTCGTCTCGGACGAAGTAGACGTACCCGTCTGCATACCAAGAGTTGTACTCCTGGACGGCCGAACCACCGAGCGGGTCGGTCACCGTGATCGAGCGAATGAAAACCGGGGCGTCGAAATCGTAGAAGAAAATGAGGTAGACGACATCTTGCCCGGTGAAGAAATCAAAGTCTGCAAATTGGAAAGCTTCGCCCAGCTGACCCTCAGGATCATCAGTTGGGATGGTGCCCTCATCGTCATCGTCTGGACCTGGTGTTGGATCTACCGGGTCGCGGGCGGCGGCTGGTTCTATGGAGTAGGCTTCAAAAACGGTCTGCTCGAAGGTCGCGTACTCCATCCACATGAAGCCGCTGTCGCCCCAGGAGGTACCCCAGCTGTTCATGATCCGGTATGCACCGCGAGTATCATCGTAACCCACAACCAATACCGCATGGGCTGCATGCAATGAATCTTGCAGCAACGGGGTTCCACTCCGGACATAGACACCGCTGCCGGTGTGCCCAGTGAAGTTGTCGTCCAAGCCCATGCCTACGACTACCACACGCTCACCGGCCAACTCACCCTTCATAGCCGTTTGGCTGGAGTAATCCACGCGGTTGTAGCTTCCGATGCGGAAGTTTGCAGCATCGCCTTCGATGGGTGTTTCGCAACTACTGTCTGAGTACCCTTGAGTCTCGAAACTCGAACACCCCTTCTGGATGAGCTGGTCCATCGCTGTTTGGATGAACGTCCCCCCACCACAGTCAAGGTTGTCCGTCTCGATGAGCACAGAATAGAGATAACCAGGGCTAGCCTGATGTCCTGCCTGCCCCTGACCCCAGCCGTATTGGCGATTCGCTGTAAACGTAGCTGCCCCGTAACCTGCTGCCCAAGCCAGGCAAGATCCGATCGCCCCTTGGTCGCCGATGGGTGGCAAGCCGTCGGACAAATCGACTGAGCCAGGAACAGCCGCGGTTCGGTTGGCCGCATATGGATTGATGGACGCGGGCCTAGCGTCGACCATGGCCACATCCGGCTGAACAGCGCCGAAGGTGAACTCATCACCTACTGGTTCACCTCCTCCACCGTCGGTTCCGCCTTCTCCGCCGCCACCGCCCCCACCGGCGCCAGCTGCACAACCGATTAGCAATGCACAGGCGGCCATCGATGCCAATACGCCATAGCGTCTCAATTCAAGTCGTAGCCCGCTCATAGTCGTTTGCTCCATCGAAGAGTAATATGTTGCCCTGACGCAGCTCGTTCGTTTCCCTCCCGATTTCCATCGCTGGATTAGGAAATGAGGACCCCGCCAACGAGTGCGCATCTTACACCGTAAGCGGCCCACCACAAGTAAGGAAGCTACTCAGTGTGGCCAAACTAACTAACGGTATTCAGGGTTGGGGAAGTCCGAACGACAACCCGCATCCCACTGTGAGCGTTGATTCCCATGGGCGGGGATGCCACCAGCATCTTTGACCATGCGGGCCATGTGCATGAGATTCCATGTCATGAAGGTGGTGTTGCGGTTGGTAAAGTCGTTCTCAGGGCCGCCGGAACCTGGATCGAGGTACGACGGGCCTGGTCCCGCCTCGCCCAGCCAGGCTGCGTCAGCCTGCGGCGGAATCACGTAACCAAGATGCTGCAACGAATAGAGGATATTCATCGCGCAGTGCTTCGCCCCATCTTCATTGCCCGTGACGAGGCATCCGCCCACTCGGCCATAGTATGCATACTGGCCTGCTTTGTTTAATTCGCCTGAACTGGCGTAGAGGCGCTCGATTATCTTTGTGCAGATTGAAGATTTCTCGCCGAGCCAAATTGGGGTGGTAATGACGAGTATGTTGGCAGCTTCAACCAAGGGGTAGATGTCGGGCCATTCGTCTTCGTCCCAACCATGCTCAGCCATGTTCGGGTAGACGCCGCACGCGATGCTATGATCAACGGGTCTGAGCACTTCTACAGAGATCCCATTCTTCTCCATGATCGCCCGCGCGATGTTGATGAGGCCTTCGGTGTGGGATGGTTCAGGAGTGCGCTTCAACGTGCAGTTGAGAAACAGCGTTCTTAGATCTGAGAAATCCCACTTGCTCGATGCGCATTGCTCCAACTGCTTTGCATTCAGGTCCATCGCGAGTTCCTTTGAAATGACGACCCCATTTTGCACGCGTGATGCCGCGACATCCCATTGCGATTGATCGACACCGTCGCTACGCAAATGTTCTCGTGACGATCGGCTGCAACCCCGTGCTCGGAGGGTACGCGAAGGTGGTCGCATTCACCAGTCCACCTGGAAGCGAGCCGTCGCAACATCGATTATTCCTTCCCCAAGCCACCTAGATCGCCGATACCGTGCCGCTTAGCTCAACACCGTGGGGCGACTTCCCCAATTCTGCCGGTATCAGCATTATTCGCTTGGCATTTATCGGACGGAGTGGTATGCATTAGGGTCACACTAATGGCCCTCACGCCCACTTTGCACCTGACGGGCGAGAGGCATATCGAAATCAATTGATCCAGGCACGCTGTTCGTCGGCGCGGACGCTTGCCCGGAAGCACAAGAAGTCAATTGCGGCGAAGGCGCCGGGCCTCAAGACTCCCGCTACCGGCAGGAGGCTCGCTTGGTAGCAGCCGCTGCATACACGGTGAAATTTGTACCCGCCGCTGCGTTAGTGGCGGAGAATCCTGTTGTCTCGAGTTTAGGAGTTCAAGTGATGGAAAAGACCGATTGGGTTTACCTCACCCTGCTCTACATCAGCAGCGCTATCTTGGACATGATCCCGTTGATCTCGATCGGGATGGAAGGTTAGGCAAATCATGATGAGAAACTACCCAATGAGTTCTTCGGAACGACACATTGTTCGTTGGACGGGACGACTGATCACCGCATTAGCCGTTACTACGATCCTATTCATCGGCGCCACGGCTTTCGCTTCGCTCTAGGCGCTGCGCAGGCAAGTAGACGACTTACGACGCATCCAGATCAGATCGGGCGATCCACCTGTGGCGGTTGCGCGTGAATTCTATTTGGAAGGAAACCGCCAGCGCCAGGCACAAAGCCGATGCCAGAATGGCTGCATAGATGCCGAACGACGCGCGCGTAAAAACCATGGCAATAAGGCAGATTGCTGCTCCGCCGATCAACGCGAACGTAGCCCGACGTTGGGCAACTGCATCCTTGAGGCCTCCCTTGGCCACCAATCGCGGAGCTGCAACGCAGGACAAGAAAGCAACCAGTACCACAGCCACATAGGCGCCTGACGAAAATGGCACCGGCGACGCGAGGTATTCCTGCCGCAGCAGGCCCCGCACCCCGTCGGCCAAGAGGTAACAGCCAGGAACGTCATGGATGATCCGTGCCCCAAAACGCACGTTGTGGCGGTCGTGCCGCCTCCAGAAGCCCTTGCTACGCAGGTCTCCGATAACAACGATCTTTCCCGCAAGCGAGGCCAGTAGTTCTTGGTCATCTGCGAGCAACCCCTCATACGCAATTGTGCGAGCCTCCCAATACGTCGGCTCTTCAAGTTCGACGCCCCGAAACCCAAGATGATCCTCGGGCAAAGTGCCCTCTCTCTCTTGCCGAGTGATCTGAAGCTCAGTCAGTTCGAACAATTCTGACGGCAGGACAAGGCGGTCATCTCGAGGATCAAAGATCAATCGAATCGACTTGGATATTCCGTTCCATTCGATGCCCAGCCGGCAGTCCGGATGAACAGCGGCTGCATAGGCCGCCAGGGTAACTGATGGATAGACGGATCCCCCGCGAGCAAGGGCCATCAAGAACTCTCCGGGGCGGGCAACCATATCACGGGCTGCGATCAAGCCAACGTGACACTTCGCCGAGAGCTGTCCGTAGATGGCTGGACTGAGTCGCGGGACACCCTCGTCGCCCAACTCCGAAGTGGTCAACACAAGCTCTATATCAGCCTTCATTAGTGCTTTGGCGCCGCGTACGAACTCATGGTCGGCTTCTTGTGGCGAAGCAAAGTAGTAATCCCAGATGACCAAGCTTGGTTTTGCCTCGGCAAGGGCAGTCATCAACCTGCCGTGCAATCCACGCCAACTTCTTACGTCAGCCGTCACACCCGAGAAGCCAAGAGTTGCTGCTAGGGGCGGAACAGCTTCGACGGTCGCATCACTGATTCCCACAATGGCAAACTCGGCGACGGGAACAGCTGGGGTGGCGGTACTAGCACGGCGGGCGGACTCAGTTACCGCTACCATGCGCACGCCAAACAAGGTTGTGTAGATCAGGAGGAAGAGCAAGATACCACCGACTGTTGCCAACCACATCGCCGTGCGGGCTTGATTGGCCAACCCGATTGCCAAGCGCTCAGCCCGATAGCGCAGCGGCAAGCGCGTCGTCTCGATGGACTGCCGGGCGAGGCTTTTCCCTAAATCACTGGCCAACAAGCTGGCCGAGCCAATCCGGTGCTCAGGGTCATAAGCCAAGCAACGCGAGATGAGAACCGACACATCTCCAGCATGCTCCGCTGATCTGATGCGAGGGTTCCTCGGCAGCTCAGCCTGAATGCGGTGTAAGAGGGCATCGCTACCCACCAGTTCACCCAGCGGTTCCAGGCTGTAGGGATAGTCTCCCTCGGTGGCGATCTCGTAAAGCATCACGCCGAGCGACCAAATATCTGAGCGATAGTCGATGCCCATCAGCCCCCCCCAGGCTTGTTCGGGGGACATGTACTTGACGGTGCCAATGACATTGCCCAACTCGGTGCGGGCCTCCCTCACGCGCGTTGGCCAATCCTCGCCGCTCACCGCAGACAAACCAAAATCGACAATCCAAGGGTTACTCTCTTTATCCACCAAGATATGTTTAGGCTTGAGATCCCGATGAATGACCGACTGATCGTGAAGGTGGGCGACGGCCTCACACGCACGCCGGAAAATATTCAGCTTCTGCTCCAGCGATTCCCCGCAATTCTGATTGAGGTATTCATCCAAGGGCAAACCCTCGACCAGGTCCATCACCAGATAAGTCATGCCTCCCTGCTGACCGGAATCAAGATAGCGGGCTACGTTGGGGCAGGTCAGCGCTTTGAGGATTTCGATCTCCCGTTCGCGGAAGCGCTCACTTTCCTGCGCTGAGGCGGATTGCAGCAGTTTGATGGCTACGAACCTGGGACCTACCTTGGGCGAGAAAGCTTTGAACACCGCGCCCGAAGCTCCTTGACCCAGTTTTTGAACACAGAAGTAATCGCCGATAATCGGCACCTGCTGAGTGGGCCACCGGCTGCGGATGAGCTCGGCACGTTGTGCGTCGGAGCAGGCCCACGAAGCCAGCTTCAACAACTCGGCGTCACCGGCCGATGCTGGCAATCGATGCAGAATGTCCGCAGCAGACTCGGCGTCAAGGCACATTGGATCGCTCGATCATAAACCTGTGTCAAGTTGCGACATCCACGGCTCGCACGTGGACAGCAGAAAGTTTAGCAGGTCAGCAAGCCGCAAGACAACTTCATTCTATTGACAGCACGACAAGCAAGGCGTATTGGATTGGCTAACGCTGTCGCTTTGCCTATGTTGCTTTCTTTGCAAGGCCCTTAGACCATGCCCGATCGAAACTGGTGGCAAGAAATTCCTTCGGGCACCCTGCTTGAGCTACGCAAACGCGCGCTGGCTCGGCTGGGCAGGCAATTCCCCACCCTGAGCAATTCCCAACGGGAAGATATTGTCCAGCAGGCCTTTGTCTCCATGTTCCAGCGCCGGCAGAGCATCCAGCCAGACGATGACGGTCTGTTTCGATACATGACCAAGTGTATGCGCAACGATGCCATCGACCTGCGGCGGGCCAAGACCCGCGATGCAAAGGCACAAGACAAGATCATTCAATCCCAGAAGCTACCATCGTCAAGCCCCAAGGAAGCCAATTCGGGGTTGACCGCTGAAGAAAATCAGGAGATTTGGGAGATTTATTGCGCGCTGAGCGATCTGGAACGCTTAGTACTATGGAGCCACGCGGTTGACGGCAAATCGATCCGCTCGGTCTCCGGGGAACTGGGCATCTCCTGGCACCGGGCGATGAGCATCACCGTCCGCACCATGGCAAAGATGCGCGCACAGTTGCTGGATTGAAAGGGCATCGGGAAGGAACGGCACTGCCATGTTTGTGCTGGATCTTCTCATTGCCGGGTAAGCTCTTGACCCATTGGATCCGATCAGCCGGAGGGAGCCACTGATGGACAATCAAAACCAGACCGATCCTCCGATTCGCTCTGAGGCGGCTTTCGCAAGATTGTCCGCCGAGGAGCGAACGTTTGTTTCTTCCTTCCTTAAGACTTTGGCCTCAGAGGACATGGACACGATGGTCGAAATCCTTACAGCTAACCCAGGCTGGGTCGAGGCGATTCAAGAGGATGACGGAGTTCTTGAACGGGTGGGCGACGCCCTCAGCGGAAAACTAGGCCTCACCCCGGCCCAGCAACAGATAGCTGCCGATGTACAACGCAGTCTGCTCGAGCGGGCCCACGCGGCGCCTTCGACTACCGCTGGGCAACGAGTTGACCAGCAGACCGGTATCCTTACGACGGTGACTAGGCAACTTCCGCCCGAGAAGGCTGTCGAACTGTATCGGAAGATTGCACCCGTGTTCGTGTATCAACTGCTGAATCGAATTGATGAGTCCACAAGTTTGCGCGTGGTCCACAGCCTCGTCGATCATCTTTGCCATCCCGATGTTCAAACTCGTTTGCGCGAACACGAGCATGTGCGCGATGCCATTATGGACGAATTCTGCGCTATCTTGGGTCAGAGTGAGCTGCACCGCAAAATATCGCGATCACAGATCGACACAATCTTGGAAGAATGCGGGGCCATGGACGAGCTGATCACCATGGAAAACTGCATCAAGTTGATCGCCAATCGGGCCGGCTGACGGGTGAACATTCCCCTGCCGCCTACAATTTGGAAGGAAGAGCACATCCAGAATCAAATGAGTCCAAAACCGCCACAAGTCCATCAAGCTACTGCTCCTCAAGGGCTATCAATCAACGCTGCACGAAGCGCTCGGCCTCGTGATGCGGCTGGCATTGCCCACGACTTGCACAACTTGCTCTTTGCCATTAAGGCCCAAGTCGATCTAGCGTGCAAGAGCCTCAACAACAACCACCCGGCTCGGCACCACATGGGGACGATACGCGAAGCCCTGCACGAGGGAGGCAGCTTGGCAAGCAGATTACTCGGTGAGGCCAAACCGCTCGATAACGCCTGCCCAGCCAAACCATTCGACCTGGGCCAGTTGACCCGGCGCTCCGTAGAATTGCTCCGCGGCACTCTGCCCCGATCCGTCCACCTCAAGGCTCATGTTCCTGAACATCGTACCTTCCCGATCAGCGCCCCAAGTATTGACCTCCAGCGCGTCGTCCTCAACCTGCTGAATAACGCCCGACAGGCAATGCCGAATGGAGGGGCTTTAACTGTCCGACTCTCAACTGGTTCTCTGTGTGGCGGTTTGTTCAAGCAACACGCCAGTGGCTGCACGCATGCCGAACTGCATGTTCGCGACACGGGGATCGGTATGAACGACGAGGTGCTCGAGCGTATTTTCGACCTTCATTTCACCACACGCCGAACTCAGGGAGGCCGAGGCTTGGGCATGAGTGTTGTCCGGCGGCTGTTGGTCGCTTGCGAGGGTACCATTCAACTGCGATCACACGTCGGGCAGGGAACGACCGTTTCGGTCGTTCTTCCACTCCACACAGCCACATCCAGGCGAAGTGCCCCACCCACTCTGGCGTTCTCGCCCTGGCACGCTCGAAATGAGAACCACTCTCGTTGGATTCGAGGTTCGATTGGCCAATCCGCATCGCCAAGAACCGGCCGTCGAAGCGAACGGCTGTGAGGCGTCCACCGACAGCCGTCTTCGTCACTGACGATCACACCTTGATCCGCGAGACAATTGTCGAGCACTTGAATCGCGAGCACGACATCCGGGTTGTGGGCTCAGCCAACAACACTGCACAAGCCGTGGAAGGCTGCTGTGCGACCAAGCCGGACGTCCTATTGATGGACATCGATCTCGGGGGCGAATCAGGGCTAGAAGCTGCGCAGCATGTGCTCAGGTACCTGCCCTTGATTCGACTCATTTTTATTAGCGCCTATATCTATGATCGACATGTTCAAGGAGCCTTGAAGCTCAAGGCGGGCGGCTTTGTCAGCAAGAAAGAAGGCCCTGATGGCTTGGTCCGCGCCATCCGCTGCGTCTCGGCAGGCCAAGAATACTACTCGCACGAAGCGGTGAGCAGGATGGCCAAAGGGCGGAACGGCAAGGGGTTTCTGGACCCCAAAGTGTCAAGAGCAGCCACCCTCACCGATCGCGAAATCCAAGTCGTTCGCCACGTCGCCCAAGGTTGCTCCAAGAAAGAAGTGGCTGAGCTACTGTCCATCTGCACAAAAACGGTCGATCGCCACTGCGCCAAAGCAATGGCCAAGCTGGACATCCACGACCGCGTGGAGTTGGCCCTGTTCGCCTTTCGTGAAGGATTGGTCACCCTGGAAGTATGAGCTGCTTATCGGATCCCGATGCTGTCGAACCGCCCGAGTTCGTCAGCCGAGTGGTCGTCCCGCCCTCAGATTAGCCGAACGACGAGGCCCCGCTCTTGCCTATCAAGTGATGTATCGTAGTCTCATGTTCTAAGCACACAGTTCGGCGGCTGGAATAAGACTAGCTCTTTCCTGGCAACGCAAAGGGGGAACTGAATGAGCATACAGATTCGTGCGGGCAAACGCGTCCGCTTTCAGCAAGGTTGGCCGGGGAGTTCAGGCCGGACTTTGGCTGCCCAAAGCCCAGCTGAGCAAGCTGCGGCAACCCGGGCTAAGAACGCACCTACCAATGCGAACGCTGCCAAGACAACCTGAGCACCTGCGGCGCTGATCACGAGCCTTGCCGGATCAATCCGAGGTGTGGCCTGCATATCTATGCAATCAGCGCCTCGATTGGCCCTCTTCCAGAATGCACAGTGGTGAGGTAGCTGGTTACTGTGGCTGCTCTGGGCGATTCTCGGCCGGCTGATCGATCGACCAAACAACCAAGGTACGGGCAATCAGATCACCTAGGCGCTGCCGGTTTCTGGTCATGATCATGAGCACCAACGCTGGCATCAGATCAAAGAGGGGAAACATCTCGAAAATGCGGATGAAGTTACGGACCACCGCAGCCCCAGCATGGCAAGGTTGGCCGTTCTCGTTGACAACGCGGCAACCTAGAATTCGCTTCCCCGGGGTTGCTCCCATCCAAGCCTCGAAGATGGATCCATAGACAGAAAAGAGAGTGGCTGCGATCAACCAGCGGGAGAGGAACAAGGGCGTCATCTGTCGGGTCAACGGGACGTCTTGAAGCGCAAGATCAACGGCCTGCTCTTTCATCATCTCGATGGCTGCGGGCCACATGACCGCAGTCCAGACCGGAAGAAAGATCGCCAAGTCGAGGATGAACGCTGATCCTCTCCGGGAGAACGATGCCAATTCCTGGCCCTTGGGAAGCTCAGCCGCGATCATCATCGTCCCGCGCCGACTAAGCAAGACAGCCACCATCACCACGACCAGGGCAGCGTAAGCAAACCATGGAAGCCGCGTGTTTATCCAAGAGGGTGGTCTCGGCAAGAGCCGTTCTAGCCGGGCAGGCGCTGCATTGGACGGACCGCCGGCCACGGGCCACTCGCCCAAGAGCAGCTCGCCTTCACCGTCCAGCGAACCAAGGGCCACTAGGTCGCCCACCAATGCGGAAGCCACTACGTCTCCTGAGCCTCCATACGGCATACCCCTCTGCCATGACCGATCTACGAGCGTCATAGCACTAGCACCCTCTTCACCCGATGATGACGCCTTGATCAGCACAAGAGGATGACCCTTCGGCGCTTCCAAAGAGAGAATGTCCCCAGGCGCATAGCCATCCAGCGGCGAGGACGCACTCCACTCAGCCTCAGCATCCTTGCTGCAGCTTAAACCCAGCTCTCCCTCGTTGGATCCGCTCAGCAGGTAAGCAACTCCGCCATCAACAGCCAGCCAGCAACTGCTCGACGAAGCGGGAATCTCCGCGCAATCCCTGTCGAATCGCCAAAGCCTCCGCTCGAAGCGCACGATCGATAAGGTAGCTTCTGGATCATGCGGGCGGCTGGTTACCGCCAAACCACTGCTCGAATCCTCTCGGTTCTGATGTTCTGCCGGTTGCGTGGCTGGACTGTAGGATGGTTCTGGTGCTTGGCTGATCAATTGGGTTGCGACAGATGAGGGAACTACCGCGTAGAGTACGCCGCTCACCCGGTCTCCACACAGTGCCATGGGAAGACACTTCTTTGGAAGGTTACGTTCAGCACGCACGCCGGTACGGCCATAGGATCGATGCGTGCCATCTTGGTAGACCACATGCAACCGATCCTTTGAGAGGGCAGCAGAATGCACCTCCCCAGCCACAGTGCCCGCCCCGGGAACCCGCATGAAGTCGGTGGCTTTGTCCGGATCGGATGTCCTGTAAACGAACCGGAGAATACCCAGTTCGTGCTCACCTTCGATCCGCTGCTGATAAGCCCAGAGGACATCCTCGCCACCGAACAGGCCAACCTTGTCCGTGGGGCGAGAGTCGGGCTTTTGGGCCGACTTGGCCTTGCACGACGGCAAGACAATCAGCAGAGCAGCCGCCAGCAACATTCGTACTGAATCTCGGAGACCAAGGCGGTGAGTAATCTGGACAGAGATCATAAGAATTGCTGAACATGTGGGGGGTGGACACATCCCAATTGCATAACTAGCCCTGGCTAACGGATAGACAGACCGGTGTCCAGATCGATCATCCGTGGATAGGTTTGGTCGCGGTCATGTGGCGCGACAAAGGCTGCATGATCTGGGCCTCGACCCGGCATTGAATTCCACTTTCTGATATCAAGCTCCAGCAGCCCACCGTCTTGAGGCCAGTCGATCCGAACGAGGTGCGGGAGCACCAGCGCCGAGTCGCCAACAGATCGATAATCGTCCAAGTCAGACTGCATCACCACTCGGCCCATCGCGTCCCGAAAGATGATCTTCCGAATCAGGCGGGGCGACTGCCTATCGAGCCAGTACTCCTTCTGGATAATGCCCTGCCCCTCGTCGGTGTAGGCCAAGAAGAACAGTTGTTGATGATTATCGGCCACTCGATGAAGCGGCCCGCCTGTACCGACCGTCGTGTTGGGGAGCGCATAGAACCCCATCGCTTCAATCAGTAGGTCAGGCCTTAGCGACAAAGATGTGCTCTTTCCTTCCTGAAGACTTGCGTAGGTTCCACTTCGGTAGGTGTCCCCATCCCGCTTGATATACATCCAGAACTTCTGCTGGTTAGAGCCGAGCAGCATCTCCTCAGCCCCCAAGCCCGACTTGAAGGTCGCATACATATAACGCGGAGAAAGCACCTGAACCGACGTGTGCAGATCAAATTGCTGCCGCTTGCCCTGGGCATCGACAACATGTCCACGGGCTGATCCTGTCGCCTTGAGGCAGCCCTCGATCAAAACGGTGTTATCGTTCACGATGTCGATGGCATCGTGAAGTGTGATCGGCGGCATGGTCCGAACCGGCGACGGGTCACATCCCACCACCCCCAGCCACAGCACTGTGACCGCAATCCACCGCTTAGGCATCCGCATCGCTTACCCCCTCTTTGACCGGTGCGTTCGACACGTCGTCAGCCGAGACATCCGACGAGGCATCCGCCTCGTGTGCATTGAGCACATCCTCGTGATCATCAAAATCGCCGTTGAGAATTGCCCCCAGCTGGATCGAGACTCCTGCGATCTGTTCGTCGGTCAGGTGGGGATTCAGCACACGATGGAGCGATTTTTCCTTGACCAGGCGCATCTGCCACAACTCTGCCCCGTCGTCGCGGACGGTTTCCTCGTATCGGAGGATGCGCTTGCGCATCAGAATCAAAGCTAGCACAAACCGAAACTGCAAACGCACAGGTTCGGTTTCACTAGCCAAGCGCTCGAAGAAGTTGATCAGCATCCCGTCATCGACGAATAGCTTTTTCTTCTTCTCCTCCTGGATTGGCACTCTCGTCTTGAAAAAGCAGAACGCATTAGCGGGTTGGCCATCCCAAGATTCGAGCGAATAGTCCACCCGACGAAAGGAGTCGCCCTCTTCGAAAAAGACGGCGTAGTATTCCTCGCCCTCTTCGAGCTGTCTGCCACTCACAGAACAGGTACCCGTTGGTTTAGCCGTTTCCCACTGCTGCATCAAATCTTCCTATGAGGGTCTGGTTTGGCGGCCTGCATCCTACTGTGTGTCAGTAGGCAAAGAACCGATCCAGCTTCGTAAGATCAAATAGGCTGCGAACGTTTGGGCGAACGCCCTCGATTTTCATCTTGTCCTGCGACTCGGTTGCCCGATGAACCGCGAGCAGCGCCCCCACTTGGCGAGAACTCAGCCCGACTTTGTTGGACAGGTCGAGGACTATGCGTTTTCCCTGCAAGGGACGTCCGTCGGCAAGCTCAGCCCGGAAGCATCCTTCCGCATCCTGGGGCGTGCCATCTCCGAAATCTTCCTGTTCACCGAATCTGCAGACGGCGCAGTCCCCTTCAACGGTGACGTAAAATTCAGCGATCTCATATGTCTCGGACACAGCCGATCCTCGTCGTCAGTACGCCTGCCCTTGGCCAGCAGGCCATGCTCGCCGGTCATTGTCAACCAATGCCCCGCTTCCCGCAAGGGCCTTGGACCCATGGCGAACTCTCGCCCTAAACTGGGCATTCCAGCCCTTCAAACCATAAAAGAGGAAGACTACCCAAAGGTTCTTCTATTGAAACGTGGGGCATGCACCGATAACCGCACTACCCGGCCTTGCATTGGCCGGATCGGCGTAGCGTCGTGGTCGCACTCAAGCGAGCCGGAGAGGCGCGGGTCCGTAGTCTGTAACCGAACAACAAGTTCAGGGAGTACTTGCATCATGAAACGGTACGAGTGGTTCAGCTTCGCGATGACGGCCTTGGCCCTGACTCTCTTGCTGGGCTGTCAATCAGCCTCTTCAGGCAGCGGATCTTCTGGGGACAACGGCAGTGGTACAGGTGATGCAAACCAGAATTCCGATGATGGGACCGGCAGCGGTGGCGACAACAGCGGGGACGGAGACGCCAACGAGAATGACAACTCAGCCGACAATAGCAATGACAACGGCAACGACAATGATGGCGGCGGGGACGACCAGCCCGAGCTTACCCAAGCGCAGCAGGAAGCCGTTGATGCGGTGGTAAGCAGCCTCGCAAGTCTGGCAGCTACGCTCGGTGCAGCTGCCGAAGCCGCCAATCCGCCATCCGGCGGTGGGTCAGCGGGCGAATTCGATTGCCCAGCCATTTCCTTCAGCGACGGGGCGATCACCCTTGATTATGGAGATGGATGCAGCCCCATCCTCTACCCTGACCTAACCGTCAGCGGCTCGGTTAGCGGCGAAGTCAGCCTCCAAGAGCAGACGATTGCCCTGACCTTCGAGGACTTCACCGTCGAAAACGATGTCATCAATGGCACGATCGATGCTTCCTTCGCCCGAGAGGCGGGGATCATCACGCTCGAAGCCTCTATCGATCTCGCACTGGACAGCGACTCGGCCATCGTGGGCGACATCACCGTCCTCATCGACGAGCAAACCGGCGAGATCACCATCACCACCGGCCAAGTGGCTATCTCGGAGGGCGGGACGACCTACGAAACGACGCTAACCGACGTCCACTTCGACCCTGTCGGCACCGGAACCATCCTGCCCGATTCAGGATCAGCCAGCTTTGAACTGAGCGACTCATCCGGTACGACCGAGATTGCCATAACCTTCACCCAACAAACACCCGTGGACTTGACCGTTTTGGTCTCAGTCAATGGCGGACCAAGTATCCCGGTGACCTTGACCGACTTCTGACCCTGACCACGAAGGACCGCTGCGCGACTAGGAAAGTCCGCCGGGTAGGCAATAGAACAAAGACAGCAGCCCCAAGATTCCAGCACTGTGGGAATCTTGGGGCTGCTCTGTCATGTCGAATGCTGATTGTGCGTCGGGGAAAATCGCACCGCTAGATAATGAGTGGCCCGTTATTGCAGAGCGGGATCGGCCAGCAGCGTTTCGCGCAACTTGGCCAGGGCGATGTTTTGAATTTGTCGCACCCGTTCTTTGCTTAGCCCTACGGCTGCACCGACTTGCTTCAGCGTCAAGCGACGAAGATCACGATCAGGCGGGAACCGCTTGCTCAAGATATCTGATTCCAGATGATTTAAGGAGGCTAGGTTGCCATCAAGCACCAATTGCAGCCGCTCGACGAACAAGTCCTCCCCCTTGCCTTCCGGCGCCGGCTTCTCGAAGTCCTCTTCGTGCTGAACAGGGAAGAGACGGCGGTAGTTGGTGGCTGCTTTGCTAGCACGAATCATCGAGCGGTGAATGGCATGACAGGCGTAGGTGCTGAAGCGAAAACCACGCCATGGATCAAATCGCTCGACAGCCTGTGACAATCCGAACAGGCCCTCACAGGCAAGTTCCTCTCGGTCCAAGTCGCGGGCGCTGAATCGACCGACCATCGAGTAGACCAACGCAAGATTGCGCTTAACAATATCGTCGCGAATAAGCCCCCACGCCTCAGCCCAGCTCATACCCCCTGGTGGACGCGTCCGCTTGCCGGCTCCCCCGTTGATCGCCCAATAGGCACAAACATGCATGGCCTGGAATAGCTGCAATTCCAAGAGTGGCTCACTCGCGCCCGCCCCCCGACGGATCGACTCAATAGTAGCCATCGATTCTTTTGCCGCCGATTTGGTAATTAGCCTCTCATCTTCGGCATACCACATGCGGCTGGGCGCTCGCTGTGTGTTTCCATTTGAAGACATAGTCTTAGGTGCAACCATGGGTGATTCGATCCGTTTCAGGTGACCTAGCTGCTGATCATTGCCGTGTGCCCTTCGATGCCGCCAATATAGTACCAATTTGGACCTATATCAAGAGCTTGGATTCCTCAATCGCCGGATTTTGGCAAATAAGGCCGATATTTTCGCCGAAGCTGCAGCCGAGGCGGTGCTTGGCCATGGTCGAAGCTGATATGATTGCTCGGGCGCTGGCAGACGATAAACTGTCGCAAATAATAGACTTACCCTCGATAGGTCGCCCACGAAAAGGAGTTCCCAGTGTCAAGCACCGGATGTCGCCCCTTCGTTCTAATCGTTCGCGATGGATGGGGAGCCAATCCCCATCCTGAATGGAATCATGCCAATGCCATCCACTTGGCGTCCACGCCTGTAGATGACCGGCTGATGCAGGCCTATCCCCATGTTCAAATTCGCACCAGCGGCGAGGATGTTGGCCTGCCGGCTGGCGTAATGGGAAACAGCGAAGTGGGACATCAAAACATTGGGGCCGGGCGAATCGTGAATCAGGAAATCATGCGAATCACCGGCCGCATTCGTGACGGCGCCTTCTTTGAGAACGAGGCGTTCGCGGGCGCATTTGCTAACGCCGCCAAGACTGGCGGTTGCGTCCACCTCATGGGCTTGTGCAGCGACGGGCGCGTCCACAGCGATTTGGAACACCTCTATGCCCTTCTCGAAATGGGCAAACGAAGTGGGTTTGACGGTGGCCGCGTTTTCCTCCACGCCTTCATGGATGGCCGCGACACGCCGCCCAGCAAGGGGCTTGAGTTCCTTCAGCAAATTGAAGCCAAGATGTCCGAGATTGGAGTCGGCTCGGTTGCCAGTGTCGTGGGGCGATTCTATGCCATGGATCGTGACAACCGCTGGGAACGTGTCCAGACCGCCTACGACCTGCTCGCCCATGGCAAGGGTGCCCGTTTCGCCTCCGCCGCTGAGGCTATCCAGCACTACTACGACAACCCCAGCGATGCCAACCGCAAGGGCGACGAGTTCATCGTGCCAAGCTGTTGCACCGGCGAAGACGCCACCGGCCAAGTTCGCGACGGCGACAGCGTGATCTTCTTCAACTTCCGAGGCGACCGCCCTCGCGAGATTACCAAAGCGTTTACCCTCCAAGAATTTCCCTTTGCAGGCACAGACAAGGTAGGCAACGAACGGCAGATGGGGTTCGACCGCGGCGCCAAGCTCGACATATACTACGCCACCATGACCGCTTACGAGAGCGGCCTCCCCGTACACGTTGCCTTTGAGAAACCGGCTAAGATGCCAGCGATTCTTGGTGACTACCTGAGTCGGGAGGGACTGCGGCAATTCCGTTGCGCCGAAACCGAGAAATACCCTCATGTGACCTTTTTCTTCAATGATTACCGAGATGAACACTTCGGGGGCGAAGACTGGGGCATGGTTCCCTCGCCCCAGGATGTGACCACCTACGACCAAAAGCCGGAGATGTCAGCCGCTCAGATCGCCGAAGAGGTCGTTGGCCGCATCCGGAGTCGGGAGTATGACGCCATCATCGTGAACTTTGCCAACGGCGACATGGTAGGCCATACCGGAAACCTCGAAGCCGCCATCAAGGCAGTCGAGACCGTTGATACCTGCGTAGGCCAAGTTGTTGCCGCCACCCTCGAAGCCGGCGGCACCTTGATCGTCACCGCAGACCACGGCAACTGCGAGCAAATGATAGACCCAGCCACCAACGGCCCGCACACAGCCCACACGACCTACGACGTAGAACTCATCGTGGTGGACGACCGTCAAAAAAGCAAAACGCTCCGCACCGGAGGAAGATTGGCCGACATCGCCCCAACAGCTTGTGAATTAATGGGCTTGGCAGTCCCCGCCGAAATGACCGGACGGTCGCTTTTGCAGTCGTGATCAGCGCAAGCGTAACGCGATCAGTCCAAAAAAAAACCGGCACTCGCCATGAGTGCCGGTATTGTGGTACTTGGATGTTGCTTGGCTTAACGCTTGGAGAACTGGAAGCGTCGCCGTGCACCGCGTTGGCCGTACTTCTTGCGTTCGACCTGCCTTGGGTCGCGACTGAGGAACTTGTGCTCTCTCAGGAATGGCTCGTAATCTGAATTGCACTTGGTCAGCGCCCTGGCAATGCCCATGAGGATCGCCCCGGCTTGGCCGGTCGTTCCGCCACCTTTGACATTGACCCAGACATCAACCTTCTTGAGTGCCCCAGTTACTTCGAGGGGTGCGACGATCGTTTCACGGTCCTTCAATATATGGAAGAACGCGTCTGATTTTCGACCATTGATCTCGAACTTGCCGGTGCCAGGACGAACACGCACCCGGGCAATCGCCCGCTTGCGTCGGCCTGTGCCCCAGAAGTAGGTCTTTCCTGCAGGGCCTTCGGGCGTCTTTGGCTCGGGCATCTGCCTGGTTTCAGACTTGGCGGCTGCTACCGGCTCTGGCGATGTCCGGCGAGCCTCACCCTCTGGTGTCGGGGTGGCGCCGGTTTTTTCTGGTGCATCAGACACGTGCGGTCGTCTCCTTGAGAATTCTCTAGAATGAGAAGCTTGCGGGTGATTGGGCCTGATGAGGATGATCCTCGCCCGTGTACACCTTGAGCTTCTTCAACATCTTGCGCCCCAATGAACTCTTGGGCAGCATTCGGCGGACGGCTTCACTGACAATTCGGTCAGGATGCTTGTCGCGCATTTCCCGGGCGGTGATCGACTTCCAACCGCCTGGATAGTAGCTGTAGCTGTCGTAGGTCATTTCGTCCAACTTCTTACCGGTCAACTTGATCTTCTCGGCATTGGTGACCACGACAAAGTCGCCCGAGTCGACATGTGGCGTGTAAGTTGGCTTATGCTTGCCCATCAAAACGGTGGCAATCTTGGTGGCCATTCGACCGAGAATCTGGTCGGAAGCATCCACATGAAACCAAGCCCGCTCGACCTCGTTCGCCTTGACTGAAAAGCTCTTGATCCGTCCGGTTGACATTTGGTATTCCGCCTAACAATGCAACAAAGAGATACAGAGGAATCGGGTACTTTACAGGATTCGGCAGGACCGTCAAGGCCCCAGGTCTAGTGGGCAGCTGCTGGAATATTCTAGAGCGATCGGCCGGCCAGACCACGCGGATGCCGCCGCCCGGAGTGCGACCGCCAATTAAAGTCAGACTCGCACCAGTACACCTCGACAGCATTTTCCCAGAATTGTCCTCTTTTTTTGCAGAACGCGTGTAAGAAAGTGGCGTTTGGACAGACATCAATCTGGAACGACATGAGCCTTGCTGAATCGTTTCTCCTCGTCCTCCGCCGGGCTGTCCGGCACCATCTCTTTTGAGATGGATAGGATCCACGTTGCGTAGGCGTATGCAGTTTGCCGGTGCGACCTAGTGGCCGAGTATTGGACGCCGGACAGCCCGGTCGCCGAGGACCGTTGCTAATTTGTAGCCACAGAACCGCGCTTAGCTGGAACCCAGCGAGGAACTACTCCACCCACACGCACGGAAGGACTGTCGGGCCGCCAAGCGAGCATCACGCAGCCTCGAAGGCGGCCCGGGTCTTTCCGGTTCTGGGATTTCTCTAGTCACCCAACTTGAGCCGCCAACGCAAAGTTGACGGCATGCCAACTGGACCAGACAATCGCAAAGCCCGACTTGGTCTTGAGCGAATTGCGGGAGTGATCTGCATCCAGCTGTAGACCGGGCGGCAAGAATCGATTCAGGTCATTCGGCACGGAGGCTGGACATGATCGGCAGGCTACCAACTCGAATTCTACGTTCCCCGGCAAACGCGATATCCCTGACATTGGGGGTTGCCTTCATTCTGCTGATTTGCAGCGGGTGTGATCGCCTGCCGGCAGCGGCTGTCAAACAGTTGCGCCAGAGTCACGACGCGTACCGCCATAAGCAGTATTCGGCCGCCGACCGGTACGCCTCACGCGTCATCACCACCCACGCGGCATCGCCCGACACGGCAGAGGCCTATTATCTCCGGGGCTTGGCTGCCTTGCGGCAAGATCGTGGTGGCAACGCCCGGCGCGATTTTGAGGCGGGACTAAGGCTCTCTGATCGCCCAGAGTTGATCGCCTTGCTCCACGCCCAGATCGGCAATCTTGAGTTCGAGCAGCAGCACTACGAACAGGCCGTCGCACTATACCGACAAGCTGAGCACGACCTGCCGAGCAATCCGCCAAGTGATCGCATCTTATTACGCTACGGAATTAGCCTTCAGAGAACGGGTCGCTTCAGGGATGCTCGAAGAGTGTTCGCTGGCGTGATGCTGAACTATCCGGGCCGACCTGCAGCAGCTTCAGCCAAGGCCAAGGCGGTCTGGATGGAGGACTACCATTCAATCCAGTGTGGCGTGTTCAGCACCGAAGGCGCCGCCCGGGCTGCGTCCAAACGACTTCGGGATGGTGGATTCGACGCATCCAGTTGGCGAGAGACCGTCAACGGAAAGCGGCGATATGTGGTTCGAGCCGGACAGTACCGGATGTACGCCGATGCCAAAGCCGCCCTAGCCGGTGTCCGGCAACAGGTTGCCGACGCGTTCGTGGTCCCCTAGATCCCCTTTCAGAAGCCCGTTCTTCTAGCGAAAGACATGCTGCGCGGGGTCAGTCCCCGTGGGCATCCTTGGAATGCCGATAGGCGTGGCGCGGTCCGGCTCCTAGGCCTCGCTTGCTGGGTGCTTTGAGGAAGGCAAGCAGCCGCTGCCCGGCTGGGGTCTCGATCATGGTCTCTAGCTGGGGGAGAATGGTCTTGAGCATCTTGCCGCTGCGGTAGATCAGCTTGTAAGCAGCCTTCAGCTCTCCGATTTCCTCGCGGGTGAAACCGTTTCGCTTTAGTCCTATCGTGTTTAGGCCTGAGCATCCGTTCCTGCTTTGGGTGGTCATGAAGGGCAGGGCGTCCATGACGATTTTTCCGCCGCCGCCGATCATGGCATACTCCCCGATTCGGGCGAACTGATGCGTAGATGACAACGCGGACATGACTGCACCCTTGCCGACGGTGGTGTGGCCTCCCACCTGCACGGAGTTGATTAGCGTGACGTCATCGCCAATCACGCAGTTGTGGCCAACGTGGGCGTAGGCAAGGATGAAACAGTTTTGGCCTACGATGGTCGACGTCTCAGCCTGTGTGCCGCGATGGATGCTGGCGTACTCACGGATGATGGTATCTTGGCCGATCTTGCAGTACGAGCGCACGTCTTCAAAATGCCGGTCCTGCGGAACATGCCCAATAGTGACGTAAGGGTGTATCTGGCAGTTCGCGCCGATCTCCGTCCAACCGGTCAAGTAGGCATGAGGATAGATGCGCACGTTTGGGCCGACGGTGACCGGGCCGTCGATGATGACGTACGGGCCTATCTCAGCCGAAGCGTCAATCTTGGCAGCGGGGTCAACAATCGCGGTTGAATTGATGGACATGAAGCACCTCAAACAAGAGAAGCCGCGAATCTTATAGCGAGCAGTCGAGAATACAATGCCCGCGAAGCATTCAGACGCCCAACCAAGAGGTGATGTCATGCAAAATCGAGGCGGAAGCATGCCCAGGGAGGACAAGATCGGCCACGAGGAGTGCTCCCAAGATGGCCATGACCTGCGAGGCCAACGCGACGAGAAAACTATGGGGCATTTGCAAATACTGGCGATAGGCACAGGCGACCGACCAAGTTGCGTGCGCCAGGACGATCAACGCCGGTAGATAAGTGCAGGCAAGAACTTCAAAAGACCTGGCGGCAGGCGGTGACAGTTCAAACAGACCGACATAGACGATAATGAGCACAGCAGGAAACAGTGAGAGCATCGGAGCAAGTGCATAGGCCCAAACACGAAGCAGATGAGTGAACTGGACACGAAACCGCTTCATGGATTGGCGATAGATCAACAACGCAGCAAGGCTACAGACAATCCAACTCATGACCACAACAGCAGTTTCTCCTAGCCATTCCCAACTCAGCAAGAGAGCAACGTTTCGCAAGAACCAGCCGACGCCAAGCTGCCCAAACGTCTCCAAGACGCTTGGGGTCTGGTTGGCTGTCGAAACCGGCAAGAAACAGATCGCCGAGTATGCGACCATCCCGCCATTGAGCACCAAGAACGATAACCCCAGGAAGAAGAGCAACGGCCCCTTGCGTACTGGGTCGTGCAGATCAATTTGCGACCAGAAGCGATTTGGGAAGAAACTCCGCAGCCAAGTCCCGAACAGGGATCGAAAGAACCGCTTACGCCATGCATACTCGAACAGAGGTTTTTTCTTGGCTCGGTAATGCGCCAGCACCTTATCCCAGGTGAAGTCGGTGCCGCACTCCGGACAGCGGTTGCGCTTGAGTCCAAAAAGGTGGTATTCGCATTGGGGACAGGTTACCTCTTCCAGGGGAACCGCGTCGGCCCACTCGAAGTGCAGGTCGCAGCATGGGCAGGTTGGTTCGTCCAGCCCGAACAAGTCGTGGCCGCAACGGGCGCAGTGAACCTCGAACGGTACGAGGCTCCAATCCGGTGCAGTAGCAGATTCAGCCATCTTGTTTCGCGTGCTCCGTCGCCCGCTGTTCGATCCAAGCGGTTTCAACCCGTTGAAAGTGTCCATCAGCAACCCTACAAACACTCCTGCTTGTATAGTCAGGACGGTTCATGGGCCTCGCCGTTAGTCGAAACAACCTGGGATTCGACACACGGCATGATCCAAAAAAAGGCGCCGGGCCATGGATCAATCCACGGCTCCGGCGCCCCTTTAGGTCTTGTTCTTCAAAACGCCGTGCTTACTGGACAGGCGCCGACGCTGGCATCATCACTGAGGAGCAGGCGCCGAGCGTGTCTGGCTGTAGCAGGCTGAGGTTGATGTTTTGACCGTCGATGACCATGGTCAAGTCGTGGCCTTCCACGTCGAACGCGGTGACGCCTACCCCGGTGGCATTAACATCATCACAGGCCAAGACGATGGCGTCATTGCCGGGGAAACCCTCTAAGACCAGGATATTATCCACGACAGCCAACAGGACGGATTCACCATCGCCCGGGCAATTGCCCACCAGGACGAAGGGGCCTAGGAAGTCAGCCCATAGACCGAGATCGAGTTCACAGGCATCGCCGACGCCGTCGCCATCGCCGTCCTCCTGCCCTGGGTTCGGCGTATCTGGACAGTTGTCGCAGACATCGCCCAGGCCGTCGTCATCTGCGTCAGCTTGGTCCGCATTGGCGTCGTCAACGCAATTGTCGCAAACATCGCCATGGCCGTCGTCGTCGCTGTCGGTCTGACTGGAGCTATTGGTGTCTGGACAATTGTCGCAGTCGTTGGGGTAGCCGTCGCCATCGCGGTCATCTTCTGAGTTCATGAAGGACTCATGCTGCCCGCCACCGCCGCCCTCCAAAGCATTCTCAGCTTCTTCGTTGCGCACGCACTCGGTACCTCCGCCTTCGCTACACCCGACGCCACCCTGGAAGCACTCAGATGCATCCGTTGTCTCGCCATCCCTGTTGCCGTCACAATCCACATCCAGCGAAATACCAGCCACTGAGCGCACAACACCGTCGTCCTCGGGATCATAGCCACCCGGTCCACCGATCAAGGCCCAGCCGTTGCGTTCACCCTCTAGCAGCAGTTCGGAACAGATCTGACCACGCTCTCCACAATCGACAAATTGGCCCGCACCGGTTGACTTCCGAATGAAAGTGAACTTGGGCAGAACCGGAATGTTGGAGTCGAACGTACCGCAGTCTTCTTCGTCCAGGGTGATGGTCATCGATCCTGTGGGTTGGGGGAACGAGGAGAGGCAAACTTGGACATCCCATTCTTCTTCGCTCTGCCCATCATTGAAGGTAACCGTGATGGGCTCCACACTGACTAGGCTTAGGGCGACCATTTCGATATCAACGGTGACCGAGTCGCCGACTTCCGTCGGGCACACATCCTCCAACCGCCGGATGATCGTGTCAGCCGGCCCTAGATTGTCGCGGTCGATGGGCGACCCCATGAGTTCGATTTCGCCGTCGAATGAATCGGAACCTTCGCCGAAGAAGCCCGCCGGCATTGGTGAATCGGCGAACGAGTAACTGGTCGAGCTGCCTGCCGGTGTGGTCCACAAATCATCGGAAGGCTCGCCGCTTCCTGTTGTGGGAACATTGTCATTTTCGTTCTGGTTGCCGTTGGCGTTGTCGTTGTCGTTATCGCCGCCGGAACCGGTGTTGTCGTTAACGTTGGTGTTGCCGTTCCCGCTACCGTCGCTATCGTTGTCATTGCCCGATCCACCCGAGCCTGTAGGACAACCCACGACAGAAACCAGGACCACACCCAACATGGCTACAAACAGTCCCTTGAATGAAAAAGTACGACCCATTTTACATCCTCCTTCGGATTCGATTTGTTCGCACGGGCAGCGCCGACGACCCCACGCCTGGATTCGTAGTTCTACCAACCTGCACTTGAACTGAGGCCAAGCCATTCTCGACCTCGCATTGGGGGTGGTCGAGCGCATCTCATGTTCATCTTCTGTGTTCTCGCCCCGCGGCCCGATTGGCCAGGGCTATTGCGCCGTCACAGAGACTCTCCAAGCCTACGCCCGGAGATTTTGCGTCGCTCTTAGGGTTCGGTCAAGGAAAAAGTTCCTACCTGCCCAAAATATCATGCCATCTAGCCTGGACACGAATCGGCGTTGACGCCCAGTCCTACCAGTACCTACCATGCGTGTCAGCCGGTAGCACTTTACTTCGACAGGTGGTGTCATGACACAGAAACGCGCCCTTGACCGCTCAGCTTACGAACCGCTGCCCGAGGGCCAAACCTATCAGCCTTACATCTCGGCTGACGAATCACTGCCGGAATTCACCTTCAAGGCTGTGGTGCCGGGCATCCTCTTTGGCATCTTATTTGGAGCCGCCAACGCCTACCTGGGCTTGCAGGCTGGGTTGACCATCTCGACGTCAATTCCAGTAGCAGTGATGTCGGTGGCTGCTTTTCGCGTCTTTAGGATGTTCGGCATTCAGGGCTCGATTCTCGAAGCCAATCTCGCCCAGACGGTGGGTTCTGCTTCCAGTTCGGTTGCCAGCGGCGTGATTTTCACGTTGCCGGCCCTCTTTCTGTGGGGCATGCCTCCTGGGCTATTGCAGATGACTTTGCTGGCCATGTGCGGCGGGTTGATGGGCATTCTCTTCATGGTTCCCCTGCGGCGATTCCTCATCGTTAAGGAGCATGGCCGACTCCCTTATCCGGAAGGCACCGCCTGCGCCGAAGTTTTGGTAGCCACCGAAGCCGGGGGCGACCACGCCCGAAACGTCTTTGTGGGCATCGGGGTTGGCGCCGCACTGAAGGGTGTGATTTCCTGGCTTCATCTGGTGCCCTCGACAATCAAAATGGCCATCCCTCTGCTGCCAAGGGCGCAAGTGGGTATGAAGCTATCGGCGGCCTTGTTTGGTGTGGGCTACATCCTTGGACCACGGATCGGGGCGATCATGGTCGGAGGCGGACTGCTATCGTCGTTGGTGATTATTCCAGCCATAGCGGCCTGGGGCAGTGGGCGAACTACCCCGTTCTACCCTGCCACCGACATCATCGACGATTTGTCCGCCGGTGAGATCTGGACGAATTATGTGCGCTACATCGGTGCAGGGGCGGTGGCGGCCGCTGGTTTGATCACCCTGATCAAAAGCATCCCCATGATGATCGAGAGCTTCAAGGTCGCTGCCGGGCAGCTGCGTTCTCGGCTGGATTCAACCGACACGCGAATCGCGATCCCCAGAACCGCTCATGATCTGTCGCTGCGAACTGTGGGGATCGGCTTGCTCCTCCTAGCCCTGGTGATGGCGTTGATCCCTCAAGTCTTTGGCGTCATTGAGTCGAGCGCCATTCGAGCAGCGGCGGCCATCCTGATTATCATATTCGGGTTTTTCTTCGTTACGGTGGCTTCGCGGATCGTTGGCTTGGTGGGCGTAACTTCCAATCCGACCAGCGGCATGACCATCGCCTCGCTGCTGGGGACAGCCACCGTCTTCCTGTTGATGGGCTGGACAGATGATGTGGGCAAGGCTGCGGCGCTGTGCGTGGGCTGTGTCGTTGCCATCGCAGCTTCGATCGCCGGCGACACCTCTCAGGATCTCAAGACGGGGTTCCTGTTGGGGGCTACGCCGCGCCGACAACAAGCCGGCGAATTGATCGGCGTGTTGACCTGTGCGGTGTTCGTTTGCTGGACGGTGCAGTGGATGAGTCCCCAATTCGGAACCGACGATCTGCCTGCGCCACAGGCGACCCTGATGAAGGTAGTCATCGATGGCGTCTTGCAGCAGTCGCTACCCTGGACCCTCATCGGAATGGGGGCTGCCATCGCCGTTCTTGTCGAGTTGTTCCGCTTGCCAAGCCTGCCATTCGCGGTGGGTGTCTATCTACCGGTCAGCACAATGGTGCCGGTATTCTTGGGCGGGCTGCTGCGACACGTTGTGGAGAAGCGGGCACCGACAGCCGAGGAGGCCGGTGATCGCCGTGAACGAGGCATACTTTTCGGGTCTGGGTTGGTGGGTGGCGAGGGACTTATCGGCGTCGGCATCGCTGCCTATGCTGCCAAGAGAATCATCGCGGCCACTAGCAGTGGCAACCCCCTACCTCAGCGAGGGCCGGATCTTGTCCATCAGTGGGCGGTTCAGGCGGGGCTGTCCAGCGAATGGGCTTCTATCTGCGCATCGTCGGTCGCGTTTGGCCTGTTCGCGCTCTTTGTTGTTATTTTCGCCAGGGCATGCCGGAGGCGGGCCTAAGTCCTTGGTGAGTCGGGGCAACGCGGAGCCTGAGCTGAATTTCTGTGCGGGAGTTGGTCGGCAGGGTCAGAGCTTGTCGTCCAACGAGTCAGCCGGTTCGGTAATTTTTACCGCCCGATTGTCTTTGTGCATACCCAAATGGGCGAAGAACTTATTCTTGCCCTCGGCCTGGATCATGATGGGCTGCTTGGCCTCCTTGGTCGTTTGAAGGATGTCGCCGACTTGGAGGTTGATCAGATCGCGAACCGTCATCGTGGTTTCGGCCAGGTATGCCTGAAGTTCGATCTCCGAGCCAAGCAGGCGCTTGGCGACTAGTTCGGTCTTGTGTGCTGCCGTCACCTTGCGCTGATAGGCAAGCCAGCCTTGGGTAGCCAGCTTGGGCATCACCGGTTCGATGACATTGAACGGAATACAAAGGCTCATGGTGCCTGCCCGAGCACCCATTTTTATTTCAAACCCAATCACCACAACAACCTCGTTGGGGGCGACGATCTGGACAAGGTGAGGATTGCTCTCGACTTCGCCGATGGCGAAGGTCACCTTGGTGAGGCTGGCCCACACCTCAGTGAGGCACTCCAAGGCCCGGTCGGTCAGTCTCCGCACCAGGCGCAACTCGATCATGGTCAGCGGCCTATGGGGGATGAACAATTCGGCGTTAGAGCCGCCCAACAGGCGGTCGATGATCGGGTAGATGATCAGCGGACTGATCTCCAGGCACATCTGCCCTTCCATCGGTTCGCAAGTCAGAAGGTTAAAGTTCGTGGGGTTGGGCAGGGAGTGGATGAACTCGCTATAGGTGAGTTGCTCGACGGTAGCTACGCGAACTTCAATGATAGTGCGAAGAAATCCAGAGAGCGATGCCCCCAGGTTCCGCGAAAAACTTTCGTGGATCCCTTCCAAGGCCCGCATTTGATCCTTGCTGACCCGCTCTGGCCTCTTGAAGTCGTAGAGCTTGACATCCTTGGTGATCTCCAGGCCACGGCGAATAGTGGTGGGACCCGGGGTGTCGTGCCGCTGCTCCGAATCTACTGCAGCTAGAAGCGCATCAACCTCTGATTGATCAAGTACGTCAGCCATCACCCACACTCCGCCCGACAGGGCATGCGCGCACCTTGAGTACGCAGTCTCCTGGAGTTATCGGAGCGGATCGGGGCAAAACTTGAACTAGGCCTGCCCCTACTTACTCCAGGCCCCACTGGTAGGAGTATCCAATAAGAATCAAGTTTGGCGCAGTAATTCGAGGTGTTCAAAATAATGGGGAAATGTCTTCGAGACGCAGCCAGGATCATTGATCACGACACCGTCCCGGGCCAGACCGGCTAGAGCGAAGCTCATGGCCATCCGGTGATCGTCGTAGGTGTCGATGCTGCCGGGTCGCAACGCTGCCGGCGGCTGAATGGTCAAGCCATCCTCGTACAATTCTACATCCGCACCGAGCTTGCCAAGCTCAGAGGCCAAGGCGGTCAACCGGTCTGTTTCTTTGAGGCGTAAATTGGCCACGTTGCGAATGCGTGTCTCACCTTTTGCGAACAAAGCTACCACTGCCAAGGTCTGGGCCATGTCCGGCATATCGTTCAGATCAATGTCGATGCCACGCAAGGTGCCTTCCGCTGGCCCCGTGACGGTCAGGTCGGTGGGGGTACGCCCCGCCCGGCAGCCCATTCGCTCCAGAACATCTACGAAATGAACATCACCCTGGATGCTGTCGCTGCCCAGCCCTTGGACGGTGACTCGACCGCCGAGAATCGCCGCTGCCGCAAGGAAGTAGGATGCGTTTGAAGCGTCTGGTTCGACCAAGTAATGTCTGCCCCGGTAGCGCTGCGGTGTAGCCACGACATAGCGGGCATGATCTTCTTCGACATTCTCCAGGACCGATACGCCGAAGGACTCCATGACCTTCAAGGTCATGGTCACATAGGGAGCACTAAGCAGCGCTCCCTGGATGGACAGAAAGACATCGCTCTGGGCATAGGGGGCAGCCATCAGGAGAGCGCTGATCATCTGGCTCGACGGAGGTGACGTCACCGAAACCTGTCCGCCGGTCAGGCCGGTTGCATGCACCGTCAAGGGCGGGTAGCCATCTGACTGCAAGTACTCGATACGTACTCCGAGCCGGCGGAGCATATCCACCAGCGGGCCGATCGGCCTTTCCCGCATCCTCCCGGTGCCGTCAAGCAGGTAGCTACCCATCCCCAAGGAGACCAGGGCAGCGCAAAACCTAATCGTAGTCCCCGAATTGCCGCAATAGAGATCGATCTCCGATCCGGGCAAGCCGCCGCCACAACCAGCCACCTTAACCCGGGCGTTGGCTTCGTCGATGGTCGTCCCAATGCCGATCGCTTCAAGCGCAGCCATCATGTGCCGCGTATCGTCGGCAAATAGAACACCTTCCAAGCGGGATTCCCCGTCGGCCAGCGCGGCAATCAGCAAGGCCCGATTGGTGATGCTCTTGGAACCTGGCAGCGAAACTTGTGCATCCAACGGCCCTTGAATCGGCGTGATCATGAGTCCAGACATGCGTTCCAACATAGCCAAATGCCAAGACAAGTCGAGTTTTTTCAGGAGCAATCACACCTGCATCGCTTGGGCGCACAAACCATGGCGGTTAGGCTACGTCAGTCATGAGCAGAAACACAAAAGGCAAGCAGAGCGATCCTCGAATCAAGCCCAACCCCAAGGCGGTCGCAACTCCAGCACCGGCGGCTGCGGCGTGGCCTGCCTTGTTATTGATCCTCGTGGTTGGCGGATGTGCGTACTTCAATAGCTTTGAGGGACAGTTTCTGCTCGACGACAATCAACACATTCTGGAGAATCCGCGCATCGGTCAATTCGAATCGGCCTGGGATGTGGTTTCTAAGAGTCGCAGACCTGTTGTCGATCTCTCCCTGGCCCTGAATTATGCGTTCGGCGAATTTGAAGTTGCGGGCTACCACTTATTCAACCTAGCCGTACACCTGTTGGCTGGCATGACCCTGTTTGGTCTCATTCGTCGCACCCTGCTCAGCAGCCCTCTCTTGGTTAGATACGCGGGGCCAGCCAGCGGACTCGCCCTTGCATCAGCACTGCTCTGGGTTGTTCATCCCCTCCAAACGCAAAGTGTCACCTACATCATTCAGCGGGGCGAATCGCTGATGGGATTGTTCTACCTGCTGACCCTCTATGCCTTCCTGCGCGGGACTCAATCTTCCAGGCAGGTCTTCTGGTATGGGCTGGCCGTTTGCTGTAGTGGCTTAGCCATGGGGTCTAAAGCTGTTGCAGTGACAGCGCCGGTCATTGTGCTGCTCTTCGACCGAACATTTCTATCCGAATCGTTGACCGACGCGTTGAAACGGCGCTGGGCTGTCTATATTGGATTGGCCGCTACTTGGTCGGTTCTGGCTTGGTGTGGTGTCATCGGCGGAGTCTTGAATACCGCTCCTGTAGGTCAAGCCACCGTGGGTTTTGGCTATAAGGGCGTCTCGCCTCTGCAATATGCAGCCACACAACCCGGAGTAATTCTCCATTACCTGCGTTTATCATTTTGGCCCAGCGGGCTTTGCTTGGACTATCTTTGGGCTGTAGCTGATTCGGCAAAGAAGGCGATCTTGCCCTCTCTCTTGATCGGCGCACTGACTCTTACGACACTCTGGGCGACGTGGCGCCGCAAGCCCGCTGGATTCCTCGGGGCTTGGTTCTTGATCATTCTAGGACCGACTTCCAGTTTCGTTCCCATTCAAGACATTGCCTTTGAGCACCGCATGTATCTCTCGTTGGCCGCTGTGGTGGTGCTCGCGGTCTTCATCGGCGATTGGTTTATCAATGGCGTCGCCATTCGTTCAGCCTGGCCGCCCAAACGCCGTAGGGAGACCAGTGCGATGGTAACCTTGGTCATCGTAGTCGCCTTGGCTGCTACGACGCGCCAGAGGAATAAGGTTTACCACAGCGCTGAGACCATGTGGCAAGATGTGCTGGCCCACAACCCGCTGAATGCGCGTGCCCACATGGGGCTAGGGTATCTCCGCATGGCCGACCAACGGCCTGCTGAAGCCATCCCCTATTTTGAGAAGTCTTTGGAAATCGCTCCTTATTCCGCCGAGACCCATTTCAACCTCGGCGTAGCCCTGAACAAACTGCGACGAACCGAAGAAGCCAAGGCCCATTACGAGCAAGCCATCGAACTTCAGCCCCGCTTAGCCCCGGCCCACAACAACTTGGCTGTGCTCTTGCAGCAGCAGGGAAGCATTGAGGCATCAATCAAACACTATCGGGCAGCCATTGAGTATCAGCCGAACAACGCCGGCAACCAGATGGGCCTGGGTAACGCCTTGCTGCAGCAGGGGAAATTCGATGAAGCTGCTGAATGCTATGTCAATGCCCTAAGGAGCAATCCAGGCTGGGTGCAGGCCCATTACAACGCGGGGATTGCCCGGGCCAAGGCGGGCGACTTTCCTCAGGCGATCATGCACTTCAAGAATGCGCTCGCGATCAAACCCGACTTCGCACCAGCGGTTGCCGCATTGCGTGCTGCCCAGGCCGAGTCTGCGCAGTAGCCCCGCAGCGAAGTTCATGCCATCGCATAGTCGGCGCGCTTCTACGGTGAAGATTGTGGCTGGGTTGTTGAGGTGGTGCCCGCTCGGCCGGTGTGCCCCAATGATCTGATGTGGTCCGCGACCACCTTCGCCAAGTCGGATTGGCCACGAGCTCGGGCGAGTTCCTCTGCCCGCTGGGCGGTTTGAAACGCCTGCTCAGTATCGCCCAAGGCATCTTCAGCCATGCTCTGGATCAATAGAAAACGTGGATTCGGCGAACCCGAACGTTTGCTGGCGGCTTGAATTTGCCGCAGAGCTTCTGCAGGATCGCGAAGAGATTTGTCCGGACAATTCAACAAGATCAGGGCCAGATTGTTGGCCAACTCGCCCCGCCCGGGTGACAACTGCAGGCCCTCCTGGAGAAGATGAATCGCGGCTGAATAATCGTTCAGGTCATAAAGCAATCGCGCCAACCTATCGCGCAGGGCGATGAGTTCAGGATCGCGTTGCAGACGGGCAAATAAGATCTCGACCGCGCGATCAGGCCTCTGGGCTTTGGTGCAGGCTTGTAATAGCAAGTCAAGTCCAGTGCCCAAAGTAGGTGCTTGGTCCAGCAGCTTGCTCAACGGCTCGATTGCTTCACCCGCCCGATCCTGATGGAGGAAGACAGCACCCAAGTCTTGAAGGGCTTGGGCGTGATCGGGATACAACGAGAGCAGTTGACGGTATAGAGCTATCGCAGTATCCATGTCGCGTTGCAGCGTCTTGATCTTGGCCAGGGCGAGCAAATTGTGGGACATATTGGGTCGGAGTTCGTTGGCCTTCCGATAGGCGGATTCGGCATAGCCGTACGCCTGCGCCTTGAAGTAGCATTCACCCAAGGTCGAATAGGCCGGCTCAAAATCGGGATGGCGGGTGATGAACTGATTGAGTCGCACTGCCGCCTCTTGCAACCCTGCTTGTGTACCGGCCTTGGCCTTGATCAGCTCGACTTCATACTTAAGAGGCAACATTTTCTTGGGGTCTTGGGCTCCTACTGGCGACGCCCCCGAGGCTGAGGACAAGCCCACATACCCCAGAGATTCCAGCCGGGCAGTGTCTTGGGCTGAGAGCTGTTGAGTCGGCTCAGCCTGGCCTGCCAGGAGCAAGTCATCGCCAAGGGCGACCGAGAGCCGACTTGAGAGCTTCTGAGCCAGTTCGGGCCTGTCATCAACCAGATTGACTTGTTCATTCGGATCACTGTCCAGATCGTAGAGTTCTGGATCAGGGCTATGGATATACTTGTATTGATCCTGATAAGCGGCAAAAAGGGGCGCCCAGCCGTGGGCCATCTTGCCGTGCAGGGTCTCAACTAGAATCGTGCGTGGCTCAGTCGTTGCTGTACTCAGATCCACCCCATCGAAGTCGATCGTTGCATCAACGCCAAGGAGGGACAACACCGTCGGCATGATGTCAACCAAGGACACCCGGCGCTCAATGTATACGCCTTGTCCCAATCGTTGCCCACAGGCCATCACCAGCGGCACGCGAAGGGTTGATTCGTATAAGAGGTAGCCGTGGCGCGGCTCGCTGTGCTGCCCCAGGCCCTCGCCGTGGTCGCCAGCTACGACAACCAGGGTATTTTCCGAGACGCCCATTTCTTCGAGCACCGCCAGCAAGCGTCCGAGCTGTTGATCGGCGAAGGCGATCTCGCCATCGTAGGGCATCTTTGAGTACTCAGCATCGAATGGCGGGGGAGGCGCGTAAGGTGCATGCGCGTCGAAGAGATGAACCCAAAGAAAGAACCGCTCGTCTTTCTTGTCCTTGAGCCAAGTAATGGCGTGGTCAACGGTCAGGTCGCCACGGCGCTCGGGGATTTCTGCAGCGGACGATCTACCACTGCCCGCCACGTCGGCGTCATAGTAGCCAAACCCACGGTCAAAACCGAAACGAGCAGCCAGCACAAAAGCGGACACAGCCGCTCCGGTAGCGAATCCCTTGGACTGCAGCACTTGGGCCAGCGTGCGTGATTCTTGACTGATGTGATAGAGCCCGTTGGCATGGACGCCATGATTCTGGGGATTCAGGCCTGTAAGGATCGAAGCGTGCGATGGCGAGGTCGTTGGAGCCGGGGCAACCGCATCCAAGAACATTACGCCGCTAGCAGCTAAGCCATCGATGGCGGGCGTGCTGATGCCGGCGTTCCCGTAACAACCGATGCGATCGGTGCGGGTGGTGTCCAGTGTGACCAGCAGGAGGTTACAGCCCGCCAGTGCAGCAGGATCGCCGGGCAGTTTGCTAACAGGTGTTAGCCCATCAGCAGGTTTGATTTCAAGCGGCTCGACCATTGGCACGATTGTGGGCAGCAAGGATGTGGTGTTTGCTCCTGGTTTGGTGCTGCCGGTCTCAGGTCCGAAGATCAGCCACAGCGCCCCGAGAACGAATAGCAACATCGCGATCACCCAAGGCCAAGGATTGCCGGCCGCGGTTCTCTTCTGTTCTTGATTAGCATCAAATTCTGTCATAATGGCGATTCTCGTCGGCATACGGCAAGCTACTGGTTACAGCGCTAGGACAGTTTAGACGCCGACCTACTTGCTGCGGTTTCTTCTTGGGCTATTTCTCATGAAATGCTTGCCCCTTGGCATATTGTTCCCGTCGCTGACCAAGCTGCTTGACGAATTGACTAGCACCACCCTCTTTGGCTGCATTGATGGCACGATCCACGGCAGCGATGGCATCATCAAATCGCGCTGCTTCAGCATAGGCAGCCGCTAGCGTATCGATCACTTCAGGCCGTTTGCCGCCCGTCAGCTCGTCTGCTCTTTCGGCAAATCGAACGGCTTCTGAGCCGTTGCGAATGGTCGCATCGGGGGACGTTGCCAATCGCCAGGCCAAGTCATTTAGGATTCCTGGATCGTTCGGGAGATTCCCCAGCCCCTTGATGAGGCAGCCCAGCGCCTCAGCATGTTGACCCTTTTGCCTGAGCAGGTCTGCCGCGCCGAGATATCCGCTGCCATCTTCTGGGAAAGATTCCATCCATCGCTTGTACAGGGCGATGGCTTCATCGGGCTTTTCCGCTGCGACCTTCAAGCTCACCAACTCGTCGCGAGCTCGGGCATAGTCTGGCTTGAGTTCCAGCGCTTTGGCAAAACACTCGGTCGCCTGATCAATCTCTTCAATTCGGACCGCACCCAGCCCTGCGTTGAGCCAGGCCTGGGGAATCTTGTCTTCAAGTTGTGCGGTCCTTAGCAGCTGGGTGAAAGCAGCCTCATGTTTTCCATTCTTGGCATAGAGATCTGCCAGTTTTCTATGAACAGCAGCGTTTTCTGCGGCGTTCTCTAGAACCCTCTCGTAGATTGCGATGGCTTGGTCCAATTCACCCAGGGCCGCATGAATCTGAGCTAGGGCTAAATTGATATCCAACCGATCCGGCTCTTCTTCGAGGGCGGCAGACACTCTCGCCTTTGCCTCTTGAATCCTGCCGGAGCGGTATAGGGCTATGCCCCATCTGAAAGTAATCTCCCGCAACCCTGGCGACAGCTCAGCCGCGATTTGATAATGCTCAAGCGCTTCATCGAAGCGTTGTTGTTCAGCCAGCAGATTGGCAAAGCCAAAGTGTGGCAGAGGGGCTGTTGGGTCTTCTTTGAGGACTTTGATGTAGTTTTCTTCGGATTCTTCAAATTCTCCTTCGAGCGCTTCAGTGGCCGCCAAGGCTGCGCGGGTGATTTGATTCTCAGGATCCAGCTCAAGAGAGCGAGTGTATCGTTCTTTCGCCTCAGGGTAGCGTTCAAGCCCAATCAGCGCGTCACCATACTCCTTGATGATCATGGGGTTATTTGGCTCTTCAAGGGCGATCCCTTCGAGAAAGCGGGCTGCGTCCTCGAATCGCCCGATGCGCAAAGCAACCCTAGCACGACAAAAAGCCGTAATCACATGAGTCTTGTTGCGCGGGCTGGTCCCTTCGGGTTCAAACTCATCCAGCTCCGAGGTACTGGTGGAAGCATCATCGGTCTGCGTACCTCCTAGATATCCAAGGGCCTGCAAGGCGCGCACGTCTTCCTTGGTCACAGCTCGGACAGCGGATCTCTTGCCTGGCGGGGGGGGCGAGTTGGCCATCAGATTATGCAATTGACTTCGCAAGGCCTCAAGTTTCTGCGGCTGAGTACCAGCCAAGTTGAAAAGCTCGCGCGGATCTTGGGCAACGTGATAGAGTTCAGGATCAGTGCTATGAATGTATTTCCAACCATCGACACGCAAAGACCGCAGCATGCAGTACTCGAAGTTTATTTGGGCCGTCAATGTGTCCGCATAAATAGGCAAGTGTAGATCAACACCTGGGTTTTTGAGCAGCGGAATGAGCGATGCGCCCTGCATCTGCGGCGTCCGTTTGAGCTTGACATACTCCACGACCGTCGGGGCGAGATCGACCAGCCCCACTTGGGAGTGCACGACCTGTCCGCCTGGAATCTGCGACGGATTCCACATGATCAGCGGGACGTGCTGGGTTGAATCGTAGAGGAAGAATGAGTGCGTGATTTCGTCGTGCTGGCCCATTGCTTCGCCGTGATCGGCGGTCACAATCACTAGGGTGTTCTTGGCAAGTTCTAGTCGTTCGAGGGCGTCGATGAACTTGCCGATTTGGGAATCGACCGAAGCGATTTCCGCCAGGCAGGGATCGGCGTATTGCCGGGCGAATTCTTCGGGCGGCGAGTGGGGCTGATGAGGATCGAAGTAGTGCAGGAACAAGAAGAACGGTCTCTCCTTGGCATCTTCCAGCATAGCGATGCCGCTACGGGTGATGTCCTCGGCGGAACGTTCTAGATCACCCACTGCATTCCTATCACGCTCAGCGGTTCCTTTGAGATCACCAAAGTGATCGAATCCCTGATTGATGCCGGATACTTTTCCCAGGACGACGGCAGCGACCTCTGCATGGGTTGTGTAGCCTGCCCGCTTCATGATCTCGGCAAGCGTGGTGTTCTCCTGGCCCAGCTGAAAGCTCATGTTTTCGCGGGCTCCGTGCACATACTGATAGGAGCCAGTCAGCATGGTCGAGTGAGACGGCAAGGTGATCGGGGCAGACGATATGCACTGGGCAAATCGAGTGCCCTCGGCGGCTAAGCGGTCGATGTTGGGTGTCTTGATCGTCGGGTGACCGTAGCAGCCGATGTAATCCGCCCGCAAAGTGTCGATGGAGATCAGCACGACGTTCATGTTCGCGCCGCCAATTTCTCCGACAAGTGCTGTCTTGGCTTCCCCATCTTGGCCGGGTTTGCAGCCTGAAAGTATGAACAGCAAGGCGGCAGTCGTGCAGAATGAGATGGCGCATTCGATCAGACGATGCGAAAGCCACGGTCTCAACGGTCTTCTATTGTTGATCATCATTCCCGCCATCATTCGGTCATACCAAGTATCTGTTTCAGGATTCTCTGCCGCCAAGTACGAGTGCTAGGGCGCTGCGCCGGGAATGTCAACGACGCCCAATTCCTTGGCTCGCGTCTGCTCGGCAATGAGTGTGATCAGTCGGGCGACCACGTCATTCCGTCCGGCGGTCTCGGCAAGCCGTTTGGCCCTTTCTGCCACGTCGAGAGCTTCGTCGTACTGTTCGGCTGAGCCGTAGGCCATGCTGAGATGATACAGCGCCTCGGGATCCTCATATCCGAGGCGCTCGCACAGTTTCGACGCGACCCGAACGGCCAACGCTGGATCGCGGAAGCGCTTGTCGGGGCAGCTGGTCAAGAATCGCGTGAAGGTGCCGGCTGCTTCGACGCTCTCTGGATCGATCTCGACACCCTTAGCCAATATCGTTCTGACTTCAGAGAATCGCTGTTCGGTGACCAGCAGCGAAGCCAGCCCCATCCTCACCGACCACAGCGTAGAATCTTCGGCCAACAACCTGGCGAAGAGCTCCTCGACAACGCTCTGTTGACCCGACGCCTGCATGGCTACACCCAAGAGCCGGGCACATTCCACATTGGAAGGGTCCATATCGAAGGCGGCCCGGAGGTGCCCTGCTGCGGCGGAGACCCTCCCGTCGTTGAGAAGCAGCGAGCCAAGCCTCTTACGAGAATCGAAGAACAGGGGATCCTGTGACAGCACGTCCTCTAGAACTTTGATGGCCTCGTCGATCTCCCCGCTTGCGGCCAACCCCTCCGCCAAAGAATCACCGACGTGGGGCGAAGGACAGAGCTTCAGGTAGTGGCGGTAGGCTTGTTGAGACTTCGCGAGTTGCCCGCTCATCGAGTAGAGCGCCCCGAGGTAGCGGAATGTCGGTGCAAACTCGGGATTCCGCCGGGCAATCTCTTCGAGTCCCTTGAGCGTGGGCCTCACATCAGAAGTAATCATGGCACCGTCCATCGTGCGCTCAACCTCTTGAAGAATCAGAAGCATCTCTTGGGGATCGCCTCTTGTTGCCGACTGCGCGAGGGTCTTGGCACCGCTGAAGGTGTAGCCCAGTGACTTGAGCTTCGCCAACTCCTGCGGGTCTAATGCATTCTCTGGTTGGGGAGTCAGCGCGGATTCCAGGTCATCGCCGAACAAGTCTGCTATGTGAGCATGGAGAGCCGATGCCCGCTCGTTCTGAGCGCCGTAGAGGTTCGCCGATTCTTCAGGATCCTTGGCCAAGTCAACCAGGACGGGTTTGGGACCGTGAATGTACTTCATTTCGTTCTGGAACACCGCCACCAACGGCGCCCAGCCGTATTGCATCAATCCATGCAGGTTCTCCACATAGATGACGCGGTCCGTGGGGACCGGCTGGGTGAGGTCCAAGCCATCCATTCCGCTTGGTGCCGGCGCGCCCAACAACGATAGCACGGTCGGCATGATGTCTACCTGGGAAACCCTGGAGGTGAAGTTCAGGCCCCCTTTCAGATTACTCGGACAATACATAATCATGGGGACATGAATTGAGGAATTGTAGACCAGGAATCCGTGGGCAGCTTCGTTGTGTGAGCCGAGGCTTTCGCCGTGGTCGGCCACGACGATTACCAGCGTGCGTTCGGCCTGGCCTGTCTGTTCAAGGGCATCGAGAAGCCGGCCTAGTTGACGATCGGTGAAGGCAATCTCACCGTCGTAGGGATTGTCCTCGTATTGCTCGGCGAAGGGGCTGGGCGGTTTGTACCGAGCGTGGGGATCGAAGTAGTGAACCCATAGGAAGAACTTCTCGTCTCCATAATGCTTCAGCCAGCTCGTGGCTCTATCTGTGGTGGCGTCTGCCTTGCGTTCGGGATGCCGCAGCAGGTCCGTCGGCGCGTGGTCATCCACCTTGTCGTCGTAGCTGGCAAATCCCTGATTTAGGCCGAACCTCGAATCAAGAACAAACGAAGAGACCTTCGCCGCCGTCCGATACCCCTCCCCAGCCAAAACCTCAGCCAAGGTGTTCACCTTCTTTCCCAGGGGAAACAGGGCATTCGCCCGGGCGCCGTGATGATAGGGGTACAGCCCACTCATGATGGAGCTATGCGTCGGCAGCGTGGTAGGAGCGACGGCTGTTGCTCTGGAAAAGAGCACACCCTTGGAGGCTAACCCATCCAAGGTTGGCGTCTGAATGTCTTTGTTGCCGTAGCATCCAATGCGATCAGGCCTGGCGGTATCCAAGGTGACTATCAGCAGGTTGTAGCCAGCCAGTGAGCCCGGCTTGGCTGGCAGGGATTGGATGGGTGTGAGGCTGTCTGAAATCTCAACTGCCCGGGCAGGGAGGGTCAGATAGTCAATCACTAACCGAGGTTTGGACGTTTGCGTGTAGTTCCAAATGGCGCCGCCGATGAGCGTCAGCCCGACAACCCATTGCCAGTACGCCCAACCTAAGAAGCCCTTGGACAATCTACTTTGTTCTTGGGGAGACTCAGTCATAGACAACCATTGCACCTCGAAACGTCCGAGTTCTTTACGCCCCGACCCTGGTGCCCTCGGACCCAACCACGTTCAAAATCGAGCCGCGCAGTGTAACCTCAATGCAGCGCAACTACCACGGTCCGGGGCGTTGTGCGCGGCTTTCCGGTGGCCCGGACATCCAGCAATGCTGGTTTGCAGCGTCGCAGCCGTGTCCAAAGCCAGCGTCGGCCGTAGCAGGAAAAATCGACGTTCCCGGGGCATCAGATGAGTAATTCACCGTCGAACTTGCAGCCATAAGCATCTTGGCAAATGGAGGGTTATCGGGGCTCATGCCCAAAGGGCAGATGCACGAGGCTTCGAAGTCCCAACAGCCCATCCATCGACTCTACCGTCGCCGGTGCAGAGGTGTCGCGGTTCGGTTGAATCGAGTGGTTGGTCCCGATACGATCACCCTTCCAAGCCCGACTTATGGGACTCCCAGTGGATAGCATTGCAATGCGAAACAGCAAGGTTCAACATTCTGCGCCCGCGAACCAGGACTGCCCGTCAAGCGAAAAACCTAACAGCATGCTCAATCGGTCTGGACTCTGCCCTCGACGAGGTTGAGGATGCGGTCGGCTCGATCAGCCACGGCTTGGTCGTGGGTCACCATGACGATGGTTTGGCCCTGCTTGTGGAGTTCATCGAGGACGGCCAGGATTCCAAGCCCGGTCTTGCGGTCTAGGTTGCCGGTCGGCTCATCAGCCAAAAGCAGGCGAGGTTTTGTGACGATTGCCCGGGCGATGGCTGCCCGTTGGCGTTCACCGCCTGACAACTCGTTGGGGCGGTGTCTTGCTCGATCCTTCAAACCGACTGCTTCCATCGCCTCGCTGGCGGATGCCTTCAGCTCCTTCTTGGCAGCAGGCCAGCCTAGAATCGAACAGCCAATCATGTGGGGCAACAGAATGTTTTCAAAGACGTTTAGCTCGGGCAACAAGTGGTAGAACTGAAAAATGAACCCCACCTGCGTATTGCGTAGACGCTCTCGTTCCCGTCGAGACTGGGCAAACACGTCTCGCCGGTCGAAGATGACCGAACCGCGGTCGGGCAAGTCCAACGCCCCGATGATATGCATCAACGTGCTCTTGCCACTACCGCTTGAGCCCATGATGGCTGCGAATTCGCCCTCATGAATGCTCAACGATGCCCCACGCAAGACCTGCAAGGGCGAACGGCCCATGATGTAGGCTTTGCAGATGTTGTCAGCTTGGAGGATTATCTTGCTCATTGCTACTCGTAACGCAGTGCATCGACCGGCCAAACACGGGCGGCCAAGATGGCTGGTATCAACGCGCCCAACATCGACGCCAGAATCGCGATCAGAACGATCACCGCGGTCTCTTGGAGATCGATGCTGCTGGGGATGCGATCGAAGGTGTACACGTCCGGGCTCCATACCTCCCACGTGGGGTTGATTCTGACCAGGACCGCTTGAAACTCATTGATGTAGCTGACGAACAAAGCGCCGGCGCACGCCCCCAAGACCGAACCGACGACACCGACGGCGGCTCCATAGGCAAGGAAGATCGAAGCGATCCCGCTGCTCGATGCACCAAGACTCTTCAGGATGCCGATGTCGCGCGTCTTCTTTTCCACGACCATATAGAAAATACAGCCAATCAAGACGATAGCGACCAAACTCACCACGCCGTAGAGAATAGCCACCAGCACCTTCTCCTTCTCGACGGCTTCGATGAACGGTCGTTGGCGTTCTTCCCAGGTTTCTACGGAAACAAAATCGAGCAGCCGGGCTTCATCGTCGGTAGGTGCCTCCGGCAGGTCAGCCCGAAACGACTGCCATAACTCGCTGATTTTCGTCTTAGCTTGGTTGATGTCTACGCCATCAGCCAGGCGAACCAACATTTGGGAAGTCCGTGGCGGGGAGAAGGTACCGTCTTCGCGCTCGCGCGGATTCATGCGAAGTATTCTCTGGATCAGATCGAAGTCCGCGTAGACGTTCACGCTGTCTACCTCGTAGACGCCGGTTCGTGAATCATCCGCATAGCGCATAGCCAAGGTGATCGCCCCCTTGCCGCTGGGGACGCCTTGGGTGGTGACCGGCAGAATGTTCAACAACATCTCTTGACCCACGGAATAGTACCGCGTGTAGCCTCCCGTCTTATTGCGTTCGTTGATCACGTCACAACCAACGATCATTCCGGGGAGTTCGCCTGATTCCTCCTCAGCGATGCTTCCGGCCCAGTACCCCGGCGGTCCGTAAGTCTGAGCGAAGAACCGGTTCCCCGGCAGGCCAGAGAATGGAGCCTTGTCATAATCAGCAAGTTGTTCGGGGGTGGCTGTTTCGCGCCATTTGGCATGGGCGGCTTCAAAGTCGCCGGGGAGCCGTAGCTGGCCTCGTTCGTCATAACCTGAGACGGGTTGGAGTTGCGGCTGAAACGAAGTCGTACCCGGATAGAACCGATCATAATGCAGGCTGTTGGCGAAATCGTTGACCTGCTCATACTCAGCCAATCGAACACCGAGCACACGGGCCGGTTTGGTGTAGTTCCTGGCTGTGACCCGCAAGATGCCGTAGTTGTAGATCACCGGCGTCGAGAGCACGATCTCTTCAGGCATCTCCTCTTTCAGGAAATCACCGAACTCCTGATAGAAGGGAAAACCCTGAATGCTGCCGTTGTCGACGACGATGTCGCTGAGCAATCCGCGAGATCGTTCCTTGACCATCTCCAAGAATCCGCCCATGACGCTCATCACCACCACCACCATGAAAACGCAAAGCGTCACACTGGCAACCGCAAACAAAGCAATCAACCGTTTGCGAAGGTATCGAAGAGCAAGGACGAATTTGTACATCAGGCTGAGTCGCCCCCCCCGCCTGAGTCCGCAGATGAATTGGTAGCGCGTTGCAGAGGAAACAGGATCACGTCGCG
>JAJDDP010000013.1 GCA_029260235.1 Phycisphaerae bacterium
GAACAGTACCAGAGGACCGTGTCCGGCGGAAAGATGGGAATGGGGAATGAGGAGGGTAAAATAATCGACCCGCCAACTTCCGCGGCCGCCAAACGACGTCGAACCGCGCAAGTAGTGGTAAGTTAGGTAGCTAACCAGAAAGCCACTCGATACCCCTACGGCCAGCAACATCAACGTCTTGTGCGCCTTGATAGCCTTGCGGCGGATGCAGATCCAGCCCGCGCAAAGAAGTAGGGCTGCAATCGCATTGAGGAAGGCATTTAGCGTGGGGAGATGATTGATGTTCAATTAAATATGCGTTCGCGCAATAGTCGGCGGATGTCGTCGTTCAGCCTATCTACCTCTTGCTCGTCCGTCCCCTCGTAGTAGCCACGTATCTTGCCGCCACGATCAACCAGGACAAACTTTGTGCTGTGGTAAATCGCGTCTTCAATGCTACCGACAGCAAAGCCATCGACCGCTACGGTGCGGATGGAATCGGTTTCGCCGGTAAGAAACCACCAGCGCTCATCATCGACGCCGTACCTGTCCGCATACGATCGTAGAACTTTGGGTGTGTCATATTCGGGATCGACCGAAAATGAGACAAAACGGACGCCGCCATCAATGACCCATTTTTGATACATCTTGCTCATGTTGGCTGACATGACCGGGCAAGGACCACTGCAGCGGGTGAACACGAAGTCGGCTATCCAGACTCGGCCTCGAAGCTCAGACAGCTGAATCTCGGCACCGTCGTGACGCATAAATGCAGCGTCGCTGAGCTTGCGAAGCACCGGCAGGGATGCCTTCTGCGTCATGCTCGAGAAATCCTTGGTGAAACCCCACAGCAGTGCGGTGCCCATGATCAAGGCCAGGAAGGCTAGGACACCCACCACACGCCATTGCCGACCCTCATCGGGGCGGGTCGAATCGGATAAGCTAGCTTGGCTCGCGTTCAACGCTGAACTCCTCATCATCTCTCAACTAGTTGTAGGGCGGGCGGTCATTGCAGTAGCCACTACGAACATAGACCCGGCAAAAATTCCCGTGACCAGCAGGCACACCGTTGCCGAAGGGAGTAGGCCTACCGGATCGCTCCCCGAAAGATAGATCGAGTGGCGGACCAATGCCACCCCGTAAGTCAGTGGGTTCACCTGGATAATCCAAGACATCCAGGTCGAAGCACCCGACGGCGGGAAGAACGCCCCCGACAGCAGCCACATCGGCATCAAGAGCAAGTTCATCACCGCGTGAAAGCCCTGGGTTGACTGCATTCGCCAGGCCAACACAAACCCCATCGCCGCCAGCCCGAAAGAGACCGTCGCCAGGGAGGCCAAAGTGGCTGCGGCTGAGAGAAGCGTCAGGGGGACACCGACAAGGGGGAGCAACACCACAAACACCAAAGCCTGCATGACCCCGAGCGACGCTGCCCCCAGAATCTTGCCCAGAGCAATGCTCGCCCCCGAGGCAGGAGCGACAAGTACCGATTGCAGAAACCCTTCGCGTCGATCTTCGATGGTCGAAATGGTGGAGAAGATCGATGTAAAGAGCACGATCAGCACGAGCGACCCGGGCAGGGCATATTCGAGGTAGGTAACTCCTTCGGCAGCCCCCACAGGCCTGAAAGATCGGCCCATCCCCGATCCGATGACGATCCAGAAGATCAGAGGCGTCGCCACTGCACCGATGATGCGGCTTCGCTGGCGCATGAAACGGAGCATCTCTCGGTACCAGAGTGTACGGGCAACCAGCCACAGGCTACCTTCAGAAGGGCTTGGATTCATCGGCCACTCTCCAACGTTTCAGAATTCTCGCCCCAGTGACGGCCGGTGAGGTGTACAAAGGCATCCTCGAGCGTTGGTTTGGCCAAAGAGACCGCCTCGATTTGTCCCGGAAAGGATTCCATCAACCGGGCAATCATCTGGTGGCCATTCTCAACCTCAATTCGGATCTCCTGGTCAACCAGCGCGGCTGACCCGTCGAATGATAGATGGATCTTCGCGAGGATTTGTTCCGGGCACTTGGCAGTGATGCAGATGACGTCGCCGCGGACGTTGCTCTTGAGATCCTCGGGTGTACCCACAGCCACAAGTCGACCCTGATCAAGCACGGCCAACTGGTTGCAGTGGTCCGCTTCGTCCATCATATGCGTGGTCAGCAACACAGTCGCTCCGTCGCAATCTCGGATTTCCTTGAGCAGATCGGTCAGCTCCAACCGCGCGGATGGATCCAACCCGGTGCTCGGTTCGTCGAGGAGTACCACGGCAGGGCGGTGGAGAATCGCTTTGACCAAATCGATCCGCCGCTGCAATCCACCCGACAGATGAGCCGCCCGCTCGTTTGCCCGATCCGCCAACTTAAACCTTTGGAGGAGTCCATCAATTCTCTCGGATAACGCCCGCCCCCGAAGTCCATACAGATGCCCCTGGCAGCGGAGGTTCTCCATCACCGTCAGTTCTTTGTCCAGGCTAGCAGACTGGAATGCAACCCCGATGCGCTTCCGAACTTCTGCCCGGTTCTTCGCTACGTCGAATCCATTGATCAACGCTCGGCCGCGTGTGGGCGTCAGCAGGGTAGAGAGGATGCGAAAGAGCGTGGTCTTGCCACCACCGTTTGGCCCTAGCAGCCCAAATACTTGCCGGGTCGGCACGCTGAGGGATACCTCCGTGAGCGCCGCCCGCTGACCATATTTATGCGAGATGGCTTCAACCTTCACCGCCTGCAATTCCATGCCCTCTCTTGTATCACGACCGTCCGTATCCAAGTGATCACGGCCCACCATAGCATCGCTCTCAGGCGGGGGCGCCGCGTTTGCATACTCATCTGTTGGGCGGCCTGGATTGGTTTGCATGATATCTTTGCTCAACGTGTTGGCGCTTTACCGAGTGATTGCCAAAGTTAGCAGAACCTAGCATGCTAGCGGTTATCTGCTGATGCACAACGAGCGCTCGATCGCCAATGCCCAACCCCACCCTGGTTCGCTTAACGCCATCAGGGAGCCAGAGACCGGCGAGGGTTGGCCTCGATGATCCGCAGATGACAAAGTTCGGAATGGGCCCACGAGTGTAACCTCTGTCATTCCAAGAGGATATGCGTCTTCTAATCCTCCATCCCCGACCGCAGCCAACTTGAAATTGATAGCGAATTTGTTATGCTGCGTCCCGTGCCGGTTATAGGTGCGAGGAACCTCTGGATTACCCGGGATCGCTAAGGATGGGCAAACCCAAACACGGACCGGCGCTGTATGAGGTGCTGCGGAAGAGTGATCCGCCGGCGCCCTCCTCCCCGGCCAGTGTCGGCGAGGGCGTGTCCAAGTCGAGCACGGTTGAACCGATTGTCGAGGCGCCCCGTGCTGCCCCCTCAATGCGCGAGCCCGATGGGGTGGATGAGAATGGTGGAGCGCAATCAGCATCGGCTCCGCTGTTCGAGGTGTCCGGCGGTCAGATTCGGATCGCCCTGACTTCTGGAGCGGCTGCGCTGGGTGTGTTCGCGGTCGCCTGCCTGCTAGCGGGCATGTTTACCGTCGGAGTTGGGTTCGGCGAGTCGCGAGGAAAAGAGATTGGCTTTGAAGCCGGTCGGGAATCGACCAAGGCGGTTGCCTTCGATGAGATTCAGCAGGCCCGGACTCAGGCACCGACGCCGGCTTTGTTTGACGGAATAGGTTCGGCCCCAGTCTCTGTGGCTAAGCCGCCTCTAGAACCAGCAGCGGCCAAGGGCGCGACGGATAAGCCGGCGGCTGAGGGTTGGGTTCGCGGTTATACCTATGTGGTCGTTCAGGATTTTCAGGGCGGCAATGAGATCGAAGTCGATAATGCCGGAGAGTATCTTCGGGATAACGGCATCGAGACGACGGCACACAAACTGAGCAATGGGTGGACCCGCCTCATCGCTTCTCGAGGGTTCAATCGCTCGGACGATGTACAGAGAAAACTGGCGGATGGGTACTTGTCACGCATCCGCGAACTTGGAAAGGCGTATGTCAAAGCCGGCGGCCAGTACGGCCTCGAAGGCTACTGGAAGACGCTAACCGCCGATCAGTGGTAAGGAGTTAAGCAAAATGTCGTTGGACAAATCACTAAAGAACAAAGCAGGGCTAGCCCGTCACCGCAACGTGCTCACCCGGACCGAGCGCATCGCCGTACTCAAAGAAGAGGGCCGATGGACGGACGACACCTTGCCCACAGGCCTACCCAAAATCGTCCATCGCAAGGTATCAGCCGGCGCCAAGGATAAGAAGGGGCCAAAGACGGATGAAGACGGCGAGGGCGAGGGCACCAGCGACGCAGCAGAGAAGAAGGACTAGCCTTCTGCGATAATCAACCAGCTAACCAACAAATCAGCCGAGCATCCTCGCGGATGCTCGGCTTTTTCTTTGCTTGTACGAGACGCGCGGGATTGTTTCGGCGGCGGCGGGTGGGAGTTGGGGCTGCAAGGCTGGTATCCCGCCTGTTTCAGGCGTGCGGAAATCAACTCAGAATGTCTGCCCTGCTGACGCGTGGCCAGCGCTCTTGAAGGCCTCGTTGATCTCATTCAGGAGCTGGCTCACCTCTGCCTTGCATTCCTCGTGCACTTCGCCGCGGCGGTTGCAGAGGCCCTTGATGTCAGGCTCGTCTTTCGGCCCCTTTTTGTCGCGGGCATTCTTCTTGCTGATGACACGATCCTTGTAATCAGGGAAGGTCTTCCTCAGCTTGGCGGCAGTATCCTCCATGTCGCCGTCCAGAATCGTGAAGACATCCGAGTAGCCAAGGTCTTGCAAAGCTTTCAGAAAAACGGGGGCCTTGCTGGCACCGCCGACACCCCAGCCAAAAAACTCACCCTTCAGTTCAATTCCGAGTTCCTTGGCCATCTTTCTGTAGCAGACGACGTCCTCCTGGCCTTCAACTAGAATTACGCCATCAGCAAGAAAGAAAACGTCGGCCGCATTAGTGCCGAGCAAGTGAGGATTGTTTACGTCATCCAAGAATTTCCCAATCTGGTCAGCCGTGTCCTTTGTCAGCTCGTGAATTTCGGCATAGCCATCTCTCGGACGGGCAACACGCACCAGTTTCGCCCCGCCGCATATGGTGGCCCAGTCGGCCATGTACGGAGAGTGGGTTGCGTAGATTATTTGGATGCGGGAGGATTGCTCCTTGAGCAGATTCAACAGCCGCCTCTGGTAGGACGGATGGAGGGCGATTTCAGGCTCGTCGATGACGACAGTGCTACCATCGGGGGCGTCGAACAAGGCGTCTACAGTGTACAAGACCGTCGCCATACCGTTCCCGAATCCAGAGAGCTGGTGCTCGTTGCCTGAATTCCGTACTGATGCGCTTCTGCCTTCCGCGTGCATCCACCACTCAAAATCAATCACGCTGTGGAGGAGTTTCTTGAACTTTGGAGATTGCCAATGAGGAACGCGACGGACTAATGAGCTGTTGTCCGGCTCGCGCCCACGAAGATGCGGTCTGCTGGGGACCCAACTCTCCCTAGTATGCGATCCAATCTCCACACTATCGGGCAGGAGTCTATGTGGCCCGATGCCGAGAATTCGTCTCTCGGGGTTGACGCTGCTGTGGGACGAAGCTCCCACCAGTTGTTCCACATTGAGATCCTTCGGCTCGAGCTTGAATGACTGACCATCGGACCACAGCATCTCAAGCCGAACTCTATATTCCGTTCCTTCATGGCGAAACTGTTTGGGGAGCTGCATGCTCTGCTCCAACGACACTTCGTCAATTGCTTCCAGCAATGTGGATTTTCCTGCATTATTCGGCCCGACGATGATCGTCAGTCCGCTGCATGGAGTGGAATTGTCCGGCACTGCGGGATGAAAATGTTGTAGCTCCCCGAAGCTTCGGAAGCCAGAGATGGAAAACCGCTTAATGAAGGCCATGTGGGGTTGCTCCCGGAGGCTTATGGCATCTCGCCCTAGCAGATCGCGTCCGTCATTCCATGCACTCAAGTATTATGGTCCGGGCGATTCTCTCGATCAATGGCCAGTGCCCCACATCCCAAACAGTCCCAAGAATGCAGCCGATCCTGTCAAGGCGCTAGTGCCAATCGGCCCACAACAAAAAAGAGTTGACCTCGCTGCATCCGGCTGGTTATAGTGGCCCGCTTGTACAGGAGTTTGGTTCTATGATCACAACGCAGGAAACACCTCGCACAACGCGAAGCCAACGCTTTGGTGGCTTCGCGCGGATCGTATGGGACTGCGTCTTCGCGCTGTTGCCCAACGATAATCCGGATGCGAAGAAGGAGGCTGTTCCCTGAGTGTTGGTCATAAGACCGTAGGATTGAATCCAACACCCCGGAACGCCTCGAACGGCCTTCCGGGGTCTTTTTGTGGCCTGGGCTGCAAAGCGAATTGAACGGACTGGCCAAGACGTGTCGTACTGCTAAGAGCAAGCAAAGACGCCCGGCGAGCATCGGGCGAGGTGAAGCATCATGACTATCCAGATCAACGTAGAAGCAGAAAAAATTCGCCGCCGCCAAGAGCTACGCGGCGTGCTGGCTATGTCCATCCCCATGGTGGTCACCACCTGTACGCGCATGGTGATGGACCTGACCGACTATGTGATGATCAGCTGGATTCCCGGCTCTGATGCCCAAGCAGCCATACTGCCGGCCCAGTTGGTCCTGTGGAGTTTCATCGTCATCGGGATGGGGCTGGTGTCGATTGTCTCGACCTTCGCATCGCAGGCGTTGGGTCGTGGGGAGCATGCTGAGTGCAGTATCTACGCCTGGCAGGGTGTCTACATTTCGCTCGTGTTTGGCCTCCTCGGGTTCGCCATGGCTCCGATGCTTTCTTGGGTCATCGTCGCCGTCGGGCATGAACAGGCTGTTCAAGTGTTGGAACTCGAGTACTGCCGGGTGGCCATCTGGAGCATCGGGCCAACCGTAGCAGCCACCGCATTGTCAGCCTTCTTCAACGGCGTCCATCACCCCAAGGTGACCATGTGGACCGCGATCGAAGGCATTGCGGTCAATGTGGCCGTGAGCTACGCACTCATCTTTGGGCTGTGGGGTCTCCCGGAGATGGGTATTGCCGGCGCTGCCTTCGGCACGGTCGTGGCGACTTGCTACCGCTGCTTGCGGTTGGGCGCCACGATGTGTCGGCAGAAATTTGACGACGAGTTCCAAGCCCGCAGCCATTGGCGAATTAACTGGTCCAAGTTGGCCAATCTGCTCCGCCTAGGTTGGCCGCAGGGCTGTCAGTGGTTGAGCGATGTGGTGGTGTGGATGCTGTTCGTGAATGTGCTGGTAGGCCGAATGTTCGGCACGGAACACTTGATAGCTACTGGCATTGCATGGCAATACTTGCGGGTCAGTTTCATGCCGGTCATGGGCATCGGCATGGCTGTCACCTCGCTCGTGGGTAAGTCCATCGGTCAGGGTGATCCGCAGCGGGCGATTCGACAAGTTCGGCTAGCTGTGCTGCTCGGCGGGGCATACATGGTGGTCCTGTCGTTGATCTACTTTGTTTTTCGCCGCGAACTCATCGGTTGGTTCAACGATTCACCTGAAATCGTGGCCATCGGGGCGAGCCTGATGATCTGTGCAGCCGTATTCCAGGTATTCGACGCCATGGGCATCGTCTACGTCAGCGCCCTACGGGGAGCGGGCGACACCTTCTGGTCTTCGGCATTGAACGTGGTCTGTCACTGGCTGATCCTCATCGGCGGCGGCCTTGTCATGGCCAGATTCTTTCCGCAGTTTGGCAGCATCGGGCCGTGGTCAGCCGCGACGAGTTTGCTCGTCGTGCTGGGCATCCTGCTGTGGCGTCGATGGCATCAACGAGGGTGGATGGACATCGACATCTTCAAGAGCAAGAAAGCCAAGTTGGAGCATTCGTCGAGGCTGCCAGAGCACGATCTCATAGCCAGTGAGGTCTAGGCCTTCGATCTCCACCAGCCAAGGAACTGGCCGGTGTCACTGCGATGCACCAGCGATGCCGGCGCAAAGGCGAAAGGATAAACCGCGAAGCTGAAGGAGACCAAAGCGGGAGCCTGAAAGGGACGCCAAGAACAACCAGTCGCCGAAGTTTCCAGCTTTCCGCTGTTTGCCTAGCCGTCCTTAGTGTCTTAATGGTTCAGGGCTGTTGTCGGTCTATGCCGGAAGAACCCACGAACCTCAGTGGCACTCGCGGGGAACTGATTTCATGTTTGGTAGGGGCGAGTTTGGCTGCTGCTAGGGATTGCCGCGGATGCGGATGAGCACCTCGTCGCGGTCGCTGTTGGGCGCATAGGGTTGGCCGGACAAATCGACGTAGGTCGCCTTGAGTTCAACGACCACACGCACATCGCTGGCCGACATCGGAGCCTCAAAGGTGGTCACCGCCGCTGTCGTGGTGGAGAGGGTGATCTGATCAGCACCTTCGATCACGGTCCACTCGAAGGCAATGCGGTCGGAGTCGTTCGGTATACTGCGCGATGCATCTAAGGAGACGGTGTCGCCGGCATCGACGGTGCGATCACCACCAGCCCTGGCTTGGACTTGGTCCATGCAGCCGCCCGCAGATACAGCCAGCATGATGAGTAGGGAAGTTCGAAGTATCATGTAGGGTCGGGCGATCACAGCAATCCCCTTTAGGCAAGGTCCGCATAACACTGAATCTATCTTACGCTAAGACCAAGTATCGGCCAACAACGGGTAGGGCATGATCCCTTGGGCAGGTGTCGGTGGGAAGTTTGAAGACTGGCGGGATGTAGCTAGTGGATGGACGCAGCCATCAGCACAGGGCTGCGTAGCAGGCCATGGATAGAAAGACGATTTTCGCCTTGCGACGAAAAAACCAATACAGGGCGCCCGAAAACATGAGTTCCTTCTCCTCAAGAGGTGACTCTACCTCCACCGTGCTCAGGAACTACTTGCAAGACCATTGCGCTTTGACGGCGCGAACCTCTCTCAGGGCAGGCCAGTGTCGTAACAGTTGCTCGCTAAATGGGTTACGGGCAATCTGCAATTGGGGAGGTTTTGCCGGATATGCCAGCAAGAGGCTATGGAACCCCGCCGAGCCGATGCCCGTTGACAGGATGAATCATCGTTATCGGAGTTTGGTTTCAAGCTGCCAGCGCGTGGCCAGTTTTGTGGCGGGCAATTGTTGTGGTACAAGGCTTGATTCGACTGAACGCATCCAATCGAGATTGCAACACGAAGGATGCCCCGGTGTCGTAGCGTCGTGTTTCTAGAGAAAAGTTCAACCTTAGGGATCAAACAGCATGGCTGAGGCAAAGAGTGGCAGCATGGACAAGATCGTCGCCCTGTGTAAGCGGCGTGGCTTCATCTTTCAATCGAGCGAAATCTACGGCGGCATCGGCGGCTTCTGGGATTATGGCCCGCTGGGCACCGAGCTGAAGCGGAACGTCAAGGACGCCTGGTGGCAAGACATGGTCCGCAACCCGCCGCCTGGACCAGATGGCCGAGAGTTTCAAATGGTCGGCCTCGATTGCTCGATCATCATGAACCCCAAAGTATGGGAAGCATCCGGGCATGTTGGCGGGTTTAGCGATCCGATGGTTGATTGTAGGGCTTGCAAGGGGAGATTCCGTGAAGACCAACTCGACGAATCGCCCTGCCCTAAGAAACCCAGCAAGATGGCCGGTCAACATGGCGACTGCGATCTCACCGAGCCGCGCGAATTCAACTTGATGTTCAAGACCTTCATCGGCGCGTTGGAGGATTCGTCGAACGTCGCCTATCTCCGACCTGAGACTGCCCAGGGTATCTTTGCCAACTTCAAGAACGTGATCGATTCTAGCCGGGTCAAGCTGCCCTTGGGTATTGCTCAGATCGGTAAGAGTTTTCGCAACGAGATTAACCCGCGGAACTTTACCTTCCGTTCGCGGGAATTTGAGCAGTATGAAATCGAATTCTTCTGCCACGAAGAGGAAGCCCCTATCTGGTATGAATTCTGGCGGGATGTGCGGCATAGCTGGTACACCGGCTTAGGGTTGACCAGCGAGAAGCTAATCCTTCGCAATCACGAAGGCGCGGAGCTAGCCCATTACGCCAAAGCGTGTGCCGATGTGGAGTACGACTTCCCCTTCGGATTGGCAGAGCTTGAGGGCATCGCTAACCGCACCAACTACGACCTCAAAGCCCACATGGATAAGAGCGGCAAAGACCTCAGCTACTTCGATCCCCAGCGCGGCGAAAAGGGCGAACGCTATGTGCCCTACGTCATCGAACCCTCCGGCGGTGTAGACCGCAGCGTGCTAGCCTTCATCACCGAGGCGTACACGGTCGATGAAAATCGAGCCAGCCCCGAGCTGATGAAGTTTCACCCGCGCTTGGCCCCCATCAAGGCAGCCATCTTCCCGCTGGTAGCCAAAGACGGCATGCCCGACATCGCCAAGCCCATCTATGACGAGATTCGCAAGCATCACAATTGCCAGTACGACGCCAAGCAATCCATAGGCAAGCGCTACGCCCGCATGGACGAAGCCGGCACACCAGTCTGCTTCACCATCGACGGCCAAACCAAAGAAGACGGCACGGTGACGGTAAGAAACCGAGATGATGCCAGCCAAGAACGAATCGACAAGAGTCGGTGCTTGCAATACTTGCAGGATCAGTTGGCTGCTGACTAGAAGAAGTGCGAGAGGCATAAGGTCGATCCACTGGGCGCGAACCATCGCTTCGTTCGGATCGTATGTTACGAGTAGGGCGGTTGCTCACGAGGCCAATATAGGATCGATCCATCTTGCAGGTACTTTCACTCAATATCGCTCGTCCGCGGATCATCATTCATAATGGTGAGCAGCACAGCACCGCGATCGATAAGAAGCCCGTGGCTGAGGCCGTCGAGTTGGCCGAGGCTGGACTAGTCGGCGATCATCAGGCTCATGCTCAAGTCCATGGCGGCAATGATCGGGCACTTTGCGTCTATGCGGTCGAACACTTCGAGTATTGGAGCGAACGGCTCGGCTCTGAAATTGGCCCCGGCGCTTTTGGCGAAAATCTCTCCACCCGTGGCTTGCTAGATAGCGAAGTGTGCATCGGCGACCGCTACCGGGTTGGCCAAGCCTTGCTGCAAGTCACCGAGCCGCGGAAGCCGTGCTGGATCATCGCCCACAAGCACAATCAGCCCGAAATCGTGGCTTGGATACTCGAAACAGGATACTCCGGTTTCTTCTTCCGCGTACTTGAAGCGGCGCCGATTCAAGTACGCGCCGAAATCGAATTGATCGAGAGGCCTCACCCAGATGTTACGGTTGATCGAGCCATGCGCTTGGTCGTTTCGGGCAAACCGACACCCGACGAGCTAGAACGGATGGCCAACATTCCCGAACTATCGGCATCATGGAAGAAGAAGGTAGCCAAGAAACGCGAAGGTGCATGGTCTAGCTAGCTACGCCTGCCGCCATTTTGGATGCATCGACCGTCGAGACTGTGCCCCTAATTGTCTTCAAACTTTCTCCGGGTCTCGAATCGTTAGCCTGTTGAGCAGGTGGCCTTGCGGTTCTCCCAGGGAGAATTCGACGGAGGCTTTGGAAATCATTCCCACGCGCCGGTGAAGATCGCAACGAACTGTCCAACATCCGTCAGATCTACTGTGCCGTTGGCATCATGATCGAAGGATGCCAGGCACTCGACCGTCTGTTGGCCGAAGCACGGTTGCATCGCCGCGAAGTTTCTCAGGTCCACATCTCCATCACCATCGCTGTCACCGGGGACTGGGGGTTGCTCATACCAGAATGCAACCGACGTCCACCGCGATCCGAGTTGTGAGTATATGACTTCAATATGCACGTCGATGGAGTTGGCGAAGGGTACGCGGTCAGCGATCATCCAACGATACTGGTCCGCCCTGGAATACTCTATGCCGCTCTCTCGATGGACGTAGAGGATCCCGTTGAGCGGGCGATGGGCTGATTGTGGAAAGATCCCCTCCGGTTCGTTGGGCTTGACCGCAACCCAGTTGTAGTAATACCCGCCGTTGTAGGCATCTTCCAGACCAGTGCCGTGCAGCAGGTCCGTGCCGTCCACCGTGATGAACTCGTCATTTTCAAGCAGCCTGAATTCGTAGAAATCCTGATCCACATAGAGCAGATTTCCAACGTAATGCCCACGACCCGTGGCAGAGAAGAAGGGGTGGATGAGCAGACTGCCATCCCATGTTTCGCTGTACTCCTCCACCCTCAGGTAGCACATTTCAGCGTCCAAAGGACCTGGTTCGTACTCCACGACGGCTGAGTCGATCGAAATCGGTGAGGCGGTCGTATTCTTCAACTCGACCCGCAAGGATTTGCGAAACGGTAACGGCCAATAGCAGTAGAAACCATCGGCTGAATCGGTGCCCAGTGGCAGCGAACGATAGGGATCTCGCAGATGGCCCGCTCCGAAGAAGTCGGCCACCGACACGTCGATGGCAGGGAGTGCTTCATCATCGTAATGGATCAGCAGGCGCAAGCCGTCCAGGTCGGCATCGTTAGCGCTGTCCATGCTGATGTTGATCTGTCGCACAATAGCAGGCCCAGCCACATCGGCGAGGGGCAAGGTACCACCACCGGAGATCTGCGCGGCGGCAGCGTCTAGCCGGGTTGCCGTCGGACTACTTCCGGCCGGATGTTGGCCCACGTTGTCAAACAGCGCTACCATCGCTGATCGGGCGGCCTGGTCTTGGGGGTCCAGGATGCCTGTGTACGACGAAACATTCGCCCCAGCCCCCAGCGATTGATAGCCGTACTGATAGTAGTGGCGATGTGCCGAGTACGCGTCGGTGGGGATTTGGTGGTTGACCGTTTCGATCAGCAGCGATTGGCTGAACGGGATCGGTTCGTAACAGACCTGCCCCCCGCCAAACGTATCCACCAATGGAGCGGTGAAGTATTCGAAACCTCCCGCGAACAGCGTGTCGCTTGTCGTATCGAGTCTGGGCGTCGTCTCGCCGTCAAAGTACATGCGGACGACGAAGCTGAGATCTGCGGTGACATGCGGCATCCAGAACCGGTACACCACGCCTGGCCCTTCAATGGTCTTTATGGTGGTGACGATTTCGTCGTAGATCAGCCCAACCGGTGACTCGTACTGGCAATAGTCGAGGTTGCCTCCGCCACGGTCATAGCTGGTCGCCAATCCCGCGCGTGCCCCAACCCGCAGCCGGGCCCAATCTGCCCATGCCGTGTAATCGCTGTACCCGGGGTCGCCAGCAATAACGGTCCCCGACAACAATCCATATGCGACCAGGATACGACAATACCCGGGGATGGCGTTTTTACGAATCATGCGAACCGGCCTCCCTTACCGCGCCTGCGCCAAACAACACGATTGTATCGAATCGAAGCCATCGAACGCAAGAACAGAATGGCAAGAGCAGGTCAATGGGCAGGGGGTCAGGCATTTGAGCCGTCATGGCCCCTATTTTTTGAGGTAGGTGATTCACTTCTATCGATGCTTGTGAGGGCTTGTTTCTGCGAATATGCCTGATCAATCCTGTGTCTCGTTGGCGACACCCCATAACTAGACTTGGGCCAATACTGGCAGTCGGGGGTTTGTCTGGCCTGGAATGATGGTCACCGCAATACACTTGAATGATGGCGTCTTGGACTTCGCGTCTGAGATTCGCGGAACCAGTACGTTGGCTTCGGGGTAGTACATAGCGGCGTTGCCGGCGCGGATGTCGATGGGACGCACCAGGATGTTGTCCAGTTGTCCTATCTCGCTGCGAACGGTGACAGGCTGGTTCACTTGGAGGTTCATCCGCTCGATGTCGTCCTTGTGCATGAGGATCACATCTCGCCGCTCTTGTCCGCGATAGAGGTCTTCCTCTTCGTACACGACGGTGTTGAATTGCCCCTCCGAGCGGATGGTCATTAGCCTCAATTGGTTCGGGGCTCCTTTTAGTCCCGGCAAGTCGCCAACGTGAAACTGGGCCCGCCCGTTCCGTGTGCTGAAGGTCGGCTTGTGCAGCGTTCGCCCGGCGATGTAAAACTCTTTCTTGCTCTTGCCCACCTCTTTGACTGGTTCGTAACCAGGAATGACCGCCGCGATGGCTTCTCGGATGCGGTCGTGTTCTTGCAGCGCGGACCAGTCGATGGCGGTGGAATCGCCGAGCACTTCCTGCCCAATTGAGGCGACTACAGCCACCTCACTCCGCGGGCCTTCGTGTCGGGCCGGCCCTCCGTCGCTGATTCGCACGAAGTTGAACATCGACTCTTGCGTAGTGGCTTGGCTTTCTTCATCTCGGGCTAAGACCGGCAGAACGATTGTTTCGTTCCCGCGTCCATGGAAGTGGCCGGTATTGAGCGTCGTGCTCAAATAGACGGTCATGCCGATCTTGTTGAGGGCGTCGGCGGTGAATGTTGAGTCGGGG
>JAJDDP010000121.1 GCA_029260235.1 Phycisphaerae bacterium
TCTGCTCAGCGGCGGCACCGATGTGAACGCCCATCTGACGATCGCACCTGGAGCGACGCTGATCTTCGAGGAAAACGCCGGGATGAACATTGAGTCAGATGGTGTGCTCACAGCCTTGGGCGCTGTGGACCAATCGGTTCTTCTGACTGGCGAGCAGAAGATCGGTGGGTTCTGGAATGGTCTGCGCTTTTACGATACCGAATCCATCGACAACCGCCTGGAACATGTGACCATAGAGTACGGCGGTGGCAAGGATTTTGGCGACGGTGCAATGGGCAACCTGGTCCTCAAACCCTGGTACACTTCCGGAAAGGTGAAGGTATCGATATCCAACTGCACGCTGCAGGAAAGCGGGTCGTATGGCTTCTTCTTCCGCTTCGGCGCAACGATTGACCGGTTCGACGGCAATGTCATCACTGCCAACACCGATGGACCCGGTTTCACCTATGCCAACGTGGTGGGGCACCTCGATGACAGCTCGGCCTATGCGGGCAATGGTGTGGACGCTGTGCGGGTCGTCGGCCGCGATGTTACTCGAAACCAGACCTGGGCCGCGATTGATGTGCCCTATCTGCTCAGCGGCGGCACCGATGTGAACGCCCATCTGACGATCGCACCTGGAGCGACGCTGATCTTCGAGGAAAACGCCGGGATGAGCGTCGCCGCCGTGGGATCGTTGACGGCTGACGGGAGCCTGGGTGACCCGATCATCTTTACGGCAGATCGTCCGGTGGCTGGTTATTGGGACGGATTGCGATTCCTGGACAGCAATTCGGTCGATAATCGTCTTGACCATGTGACGATCGAATACGGTGGCGGTCGCGATTTCGGCGCCGGTGCGACGGGTAATCTGGTCCTCAGACCCTGGTACAGTTCTGGAACGGTGGAGGTTTCGGTGTCGAACTGCACGTTTCGCGCTAGCGACGGGTGGGGAGCGTGGATCGACTCGGATGCGATTCTGAATTCAGACTTCACCACGTCCAACACCTACTCGGCTAACGCGCTGGGCGCTGTGTTTATGCAGCCGTAGCTCGGTCCAGATTACTTCGACTAGATAGCGGGCCCGCCGCGGGTGGACATAAGGTTCATCGGTGGCGGGTCCTCCTCTCGGCCGGATGGAAATTGGACGACCGCGCCGATCCTCGAATAACCGGCCGATCTTGATGTCGGCAACAGCTCAATGGCCACGTTGTCCAGCAATTCGCCTGGCGACGTATTCGTCGAACCCTAAGTTTGAGTAGGTCTCATGCGGCGCACCAGGGCCATCTACGGCGGGTGTTCAAGACTCCCGTAGACGGCCTCTCATGCTTGCAGCCATAACCAAATTTCTCTCGACATCTTTTTGTTGGCGGCGCTGTCAGATCTGTCCGGTGCAGAGCGAAGTGGGCTCGTCGGTGGAATACTGCGGGTAGTTGCCAACAAGCGAGAAGATCATGATGACAACGATCAGTGAAGACCTTCCACGACAAGCACTGGTGTGGCGAAGCCTGATGGGCATCCTATTGCTCGCGGTTACAGGATGTGGATCTGGTCCGCTCACCGTGGATGCTGGCCCGGACCGAGAGATCGCTCTCGGTGGCTCAGCGCGGCTCGAGGGCACTGTCTTTGGGGCAGAGGATTACGAGGTATCATGGACACCGGCGGACACGCTCGACTCTGTCGATACCCTCATCCCCCGGGCGTTCCCAGATGGGAAAACCACGTACACGCTGCGTGTGACCACGCCGGACGGCAGAGAGGCTTCAGACTCGGTGACAGTGCTTGTCTCCGATGAGGAGGAGCCCGGGATCGGGACGATCGAGGGCGAAGTCACACAACGGTCCGACGGAAGTTCCGTGGTCGGGGCACGGGTTCGCATCGACTTGTCCCCGGGTTCTTCGGCCTCCACGCTCACGGACGACGAAGGCCGGTACAGTCTATCCGTGCCCGAGGTGCCCGAGTTCTTTGCGATGACCGTCTCGAAGGACGGCTTCATTCCTGCTAGCGTCAACGTGGCTCGCTCTTCCGTGAGAGGCGACACCTGGTCCAAGATTGTCTCTCTAGAGACAGAACAGCCAGAGACGATTGTTCTTGAACCCGTGCCATGGATGCATCACCTGGGCGATGGCACGTTCGGGGCATCGGCCGACGGATTGTTCCAGAGTGAGTCAGAGGGAATTATCTATGAACACAGCTTTGACATGGAAGCCGAGCAGCTTTCACCTAATTATGACGAAGCCACACTCTCGATCTTTGTGCGGGGCGCCCAAGAATCTGGCAATCGTATCGAGCTAAATGGCACGGTCGTCGAGCCACGGTTGTGCTGTTCTCCGGACGACGGAAGCTTCGAAGAACAGGAGATCGCGCTGCCTATGGACCTGCTGCTCGAAGGCGAAAACACGCTGACGGTTTACTCTGACTCTAATCCAGACAACCCAGAGGATCACGATGACTTCGAGTTCGTGAACATTCAGGTTCACGTTTATGACCCAGCATGAGTGAGGCCGCCATCGAGTTCGAACAAGTCGATTCCTAATGAACACTCACGAAGGAGCAGGTCATGCAATTGAGAAGTTCGAGCCAAGTTTCGATCGCCGGCGCGCTGTCAGTCGCCATGATCTGGGCCACTGGTTGCCCAACAACCTCAGCTGGAATCGACCTCAGCGTTCGCGGTGGTCTAGTCATGGAGATCACCGAGGAGCCGCAAGCGGGAATTACCAAAATCACTGCGCGGATACGAAATACTCTGGGCGGGCCCGGCGTGTTGCTGACATCCGACCAAATGCTCGCGGTCAACGACTCGATTCTTCAGACGTCTTTCTTCAGCGGGATAACCGGCGAACTATCCACCGATGTGCGACCGCAGGACGCCTATGAAATCGTTTTTGAAGACGGCAGCCTCTCAGCCGCCATGATGCTAACCCAGCAAATCGAGCTGGACACAATCAACACGTTTCTTGGAGAGTCCGGGCTCACGGTGACGTGGTCCCCCTCGGGAGGTTCGGACGTGATGGTGGAGGTATCCATCGATGAGCTCCGCAAGGTCCTCACCTCCGACGAGGGCACGGTCATGCTGACGAACGACCAACTAGACGCTATTGAGCCTGGCGCGCACACGCTCACGGTCCGTCGGTACCGAACCGAGTTGATTTCGCCCGCCTTCGAAGAAATGCTGGATAGCGCAGAAGTAAGCGTCGGTGTCTCCCGCGATGCGGCGATAGGGCTCTGATGGCCCGATTGGCAATATCGCAATTGGCTTGGATGTTCAACGAGGTGGACATGCACAGATCGTCGCCGAACAATCAACCTCATTGGTTCGTCCGATGGGCGGTGGCTACCGCTGCTGGTCTCATGGTCGGACTGCCCTGGGTGGCGGGTGGCCTCGACCAGGTACAATACTGCCCTGGTGGGACTGCGGCATTTAGCGAGCGGTGGTATTCGTTCGCAGTCTTAGCCACGTTGCTAATCCCACCCTTGGCCGTGGCGATCTTCGCGTTTGGCTGGTTGGGCCGTCGTGCTGGCGGCGATGCCTATCCACGATGTGACCACTGTGGCTACAACCTGAGCGGATTGCCCCAACCTCGCTGTCCCGAGTGCGGCCGGTAAAGTGTTACTGAATAGTGAGAAGGTCTTGGAGTAGTTGCGCATCTCTAGGTAGAATCACGGCTAGCGCGGCGGGACTCCTTGGTTCAGCCAGACTGGAGTGCCAGAAAGAGGTGCAGACCCCAATCATCACCAGCGCAAGTCTTCTGAAGGGTCTGCACGACCAGGGCAACGGCGCCTGTTTTGTGGTCGCTTAGTCCCAATCGACGGCCAACCGCCATGATTACCGGCCGATAGCGGCGGCAGAACAGACCCCACAACGCGTCATTGCCCTGGTCGCGAAGACCTTCTAGCAGCAGAGTATTGGTGGTG
>JAJDDP010000122.1 GCA_029260235.1 Phycisphaerae bacterium
GGCATCTCCCTTGGTGGCATCTTTCCGAAATTGAGTGCCATGAATTTGGCATTGTCAGGAACGACGTCCATTCAACATTACGAAAGACAATTGACCCAGTTGGAGGCCATGTTCCCTGATGTTCCAGGCGTGGTAGTGCTAACGACAGGGGGCAACGACCTCATCCACGACTATGGCCGCTCCCCGCCCCAAGAAGGGGCGATGTACGGTGCCTCGTTGGGACGAGCCCGCCCGTGGATCGCGGCTTTTGAAGTGAGGCTAGGCCGCATGGTAGATCGCATTCACGCCTCGTTTCCACGGGGCTGCAACGTCTTCCTCGCGAACATCTACGATCCCACCGACAATGTCGGAGACATCGAATCCGCAGGGCTCCCGCCTTGGGCGGATGGGCCGGCAATCCTATTAGCCTACAACGAAATCATTGCCCAATGCGCCCGAAGGCGCAGTTATGTACACTTGGTTGATCTGCACAGCGCATTCCTAGGCCATGGCATCCACTGCACCCAGCCTTGGCGTGCAAATTACCGTTGGAATGATCCCCACTATTGGTACTACGAGAACCTGGAGGATCCTAACGAGCGTGGCTATGATGCGATCCGCCGGCTGTTTCTGCTGAAGATGGCGGAGGCTCTATCGCCGGATGCGGGTGCACAGGTAGGTCGGGCATTGCCCGACGAGTGATTTGTGCAGACGACTTGGCTATTTGTGGCGATTGGACATGTTCTCGACGGACTCAACGTCCGACAGCCGCAGGCACTTCCACCTCGGCGTCCTCGGTGGCCAGCGCTTTTGGGTATTGCTCGGTGCATGATCCTTGGCTGGCTCAAACATCATCAAGCCGCTTCCCCCCAGCACACTGACCAGCCTTGACTCGGGCCGAGTTCTCTGCTCCTTCGGAATCCACCCCTCTTGAAACCGGGCTCCGCAGCAGTTAGCGTGCTGCCTCCACACTCAACTACACCGAGGAGCGCATGAACAAGACATTTGCTAGCGACATCGACACCTTGTGTATCAATACCATCCGCACGTTGGCTATGGATGCGGTGCAGGCGGCCAATTCCGGCCATCCTGGGGCTCCGATGGCCATGGCGCCGGTGGTCTATACGCTTTATGACCGATTTATGCGGCATGACCCCGCTCATCCGGACTGGGAAAACCGGGACCGCTTTGTGCTCTCGATGGGCCATGCCTCGATGCTGCTGTATTCGATTCTGCATCTGACCGGCTATGACATCAGCCTCAAGGACATCAAAAACTTCCGGCAGCTTCACGGCAAGTGCGCTGGACATCCTGAATTCGGCTTGGCAGGGGGGATCGAAACCACGACTGGCCCGTTGGGGCAGGGGGTGGCTACTTCGGTCGGGATGGCCATCGCGGGCAAGTGGAAAGCTGAGCGATTCAACGGGCTTGGTCGGGAGTTGATCGATTACCGTACCTTCGCCCTCTGCAGCGACGGCGACATGATGGAAGGCGTCTCTTCCGAGGCAGCCTCGCTGGCTGGGCATCTGGGTTTGGATAACCTGGTGTGGCTATACGATGACAACCGCATCACCATCGATGGGTCGACCGATCTGTCGTTCGGCGAAGACGTCGGCAGTCGCTTCAAGGCCTATGGCTGGCATGTACAGCGGGTTGAGGATGCCAATGACCTCAATGCCCTGAGTGGGGCGATCACCACTGCTATCGATCAGCCCGACAAACCCGCCCTCATCGTGGTTCGATCGCACATCGCCTATGGAAGTCCCAACAAGCAAGACACGTCGGCCGCCCACGGCTCACCGTTGGGCGAGGACGAGATTCGGGCGACCAAGAAAGCGTATGGCTGGGATCCAGACAACAAGTTCTTCGTGCCCGAGGACGTAACCAGTCACTGCCGGCAGCAAGTTGCGGATCGGGGCGCGAAACTGTTCGTCCTGTGGCAGGCACAATTTGAAGCCTACGAACGAGAACATCCCAAAGATGCCAAGACGTGGCATCAGATTACGGGCCGGGAGCTTCCGGAAGGGTGGGACAGTGGTGTGCCTGTCTTCGAGCCGGATTGTTCTGGGCTAGCTACGAGGCAGTCATCCGGGAAGGCTCTCAACGCCATCGCTGAACAGGTGCCATGGCTATTTGGCGGTTCGGCTGACTTGGCTGCTTCGACCAAAACGTTGGTGGGCGACAAGAGCAATTTCCTCAGGGATGGGTGGGGCGGGCGAAACTTAAACTTCGGCATCCGCGAACATGCTATGGGTTCGATTGCCAACGGACTCTCGCTCTGCGGGATGAGACCCTACACAGCCACGTTTCTGGTGTTTAGCGACTACATGAGGCCTGCGATCCGTTTGGCGGCGCTGATGGGCCAGCCGGTGATCTTTGTCTTCACCCATGACAGCATCGGCGTCGGTGAAGACGGCCCCACGCACCAGCCGATCGAACATGTGGCTGCCTTGCGATCAATTCCGCATCTGGATGTGATCAGGCCAGGTGACGCTACAGAAACTGCCGTCGCCTGGAAGCAGGCTATGACCACCACCGATCACCCGGTCGCCTTGATCTTGACGCGCCAAGCGCTGCCGACATTCGAGCGCATAGCCAGCCCAATTGGTGACGCTGCCAGAGGGGCGTATGTCTTGTCGGATTGTGAGGGAAGACCGGATGTTCTCCTCATCGGCACCGGCAGCGAGGTCCAGCTCTGCATGCAGGCGCAGCATCAACTCGGGCAAGAGGGTATGACTTGCCGGGTCGTATCGATGCCTTGTCAGGAGGCATTCGACCGGCAGGAACTCAGCTATCGCGATGAAGTATTGCTGCCCGCGGTCGCAGCCCGCGTGGCTGTGGAGGCAGGCGTTGCGATGGGCTGGCATCGCTACGTTGGGGATCACGGAGAGATCGTCGCCTGTCGAGATTTCGGAGCCAGTGCACCAATACAGGAAGTTATGATAGAATGCGGCATGACGACCGATGCAGTCGTCCAAGCAGCCAAGCGGACATTGACCAGCGTTTCGTAGTTAGGTGAGGTGATGTGTGCCACTGCTCTGTAAGCAGCGTGAGATTACGAGGTCTGCCCAAACAGTGCTCATGGAGTAGTCGCACCCGCGACCGAACCACAAACATCGCACCGATGGGCGAAAGGACACCATGATTGAGCGAATGCAGCGTCTGGCAGTAGCTGGGCAATCTTTTTGGTTGGACTATATCCGTCGCGGCCTCATTGCCTCAGGCGAATTGGAGGCATTGGTCGAGGCTGGCATCACCGGGGTGACCTCCAACCCGACCATCCTCCACAAAGCCATTACCCAGAGCGATGACTACACGGCTGCCCTCCACAAGCTGAGCGAAGCAGGCAAGTCGGACAGCGAGATCTACGAGACGCTGGCGACGGACGATATCCGCCAAGCCGCCGACGTGCTCAAGCCTGTCTATGAACGAACGAATGGTTTGGATGGCTATGTCAGCCTAGAGGTCGATCCAGCATTGTCTTCCGACACCCAGGGCACCATTGACGAAGCCAAGCGGTTGTTCGCACGCATCGATCGCCCCAACGTGATGATCAAGATCCCAGGTACAGAAGCAGGCTTGCCGGCCATTCGGGCAGTCATCGCGTCGGGAATCAATGTCAATGTGACCTTGATCTTCTCGTGCAGCGTTTATGAGGGCGTGATGGACGCCTACCTCAGCGGCCTAGAGGACCGCAGGGCTTCGGGTGGCGATCTTAGCCGAGTTGCCTCGGTGGCCTCGTTCTTTGTCAGCCGGGTCGACGGCAAGGTGGACAAGCTCTTGCAAGAGCGGATCGATGCTGGGGCTGCGGAGTTGAAGCCGCTGCTAGGTAAGTCAGCCATTGCCAATGCCAAGGTGGCTTACCGGTATTATCAAGAGGTGACGCGGAGTGATCGATTCAAATCGCTGTCCGCCGCAGGTGCCCAAACCCAACGGCCTCTCTGGGCATCGACCAGCACCAAGGACCCAGCCTATCCCGACACACTCTACGTCGATAATCTCATCGGCCCTGATACGGTCAACACGTTGCCGCCAGCTACGTACAATGCCTTTCTTGATCACGGCGTCGTAGCCCGGACGATTGATGATCAGCTTGAGCTTGCTCAGCAGCACTTCACGGAGCTGGCCAAGGCGGGAATCGACATTGATCAGATCACTGCCGCCCTTCGCAGTGAGGGTGTTGACTCTTTTGCCAAGTCTTTCGACACCTTAATGAGCGACCTTCGGGCCAGTATGGCAGCGACATAAGTCCGGCCGGCGCATACTTATGGGTCTGAGGGAGTGGCCTGGCGTGCTCAGGCTGCCGCTGGTCGGGCGCCAGGGCCGGTTTGAATCTTCCTAATTCCCCGATGCCAGATTGAGTTGGGCAGATCGAATTGCTACGATAGGGAGAGCGTTCTGGGCTGTTTGGCCATCTGCAAGCCGAAGACGGACAGGCTGTGGGCATTCCGCGCAGACGCAGGGTGGGCTAAGAAACGACTGGAGAAGAAGATGGGGAATAAGAATTGGTTCGTAGCCGCGGTCGGGTGTTTGATAGCGACGCCTATGGTTTGGGCTGGACCCGACCACGTCGAAGGCGATGCTGGATCAAAGAGATCGACGGCTGAGATCGTCTCGGGTGCAGGCCCTTTGGGCAGCATCAGCGGAACTCTAGCAAGCACCTTTACCGCGAGGATGGCCCCTGACTTTGAGGACATGTACCTGATCCAGATCGATCAGCCGAGTATTTTCTTGGCCAGTACGTTCGCGGATGATGGAGGCATTGCTACCTTCGATACGCAGCTCTGGCTCTTCTCACTGGGGGCGGCTCAGTCAGATGCATTCGGGCTATTGGCCAACGATGACATCGAGCTCCGACCACCCGGGCCATCCATAATCCTCCCCAACGCGACCGATGCGTCCGGAGCTCAATTGATCAATCCCGGGCTTTACTTGATTGCCATAACCGGATCAAACCGCGACCCGGTCAGCGAGAATGGGGCGATCTTCAACCAAGCCCTCACGACGGAAATTTCTGGTCCAGACGGTGTGGGCGGGGCCCAATCCCATATCGATTGGAATGGAGCAGGCGAAGTCGGCAGCTACAAAATCGTTTTTGTGGGCGCATCGTTTGTCGACCTGACTCCCATCCCCACACTAAATGAGTGGGGCATGGTCGGCTTGACAGCTTTGTTGATGACCGCCGGTGTTATAGTCCTGCGGCGTCGGGCCGCGCTGGCCTACGCCGATTGATTCGTCGCGGCACTAGGGCGCGAGGCTGTTGAGGTTACTGCCTCCTGTTTGGAGGGCCTCCTTGGCTCCTGCCAGCATACCGTAAAACAAAACGTGCCCGGCGAACACCTCGCCGGGCACGTTGCTTATGATCAGACTCTTGTGCTCATTCCAGGTCTTGGTATCAGGCCGTCGCCGTCCCAACCCGCCGGCGTAGAACCAAGGCACCGCCGACGATCAAGGCCAGCGTCAGCACGATCATTCCCCACTCGCTTGTGGTCGGAATGGCCGCTGCATCCATGCCCTCTTCCAAGGGGTCTGCATTGGGGTGAGGCCCGACGTGCGGACCTACGGGGAAGAAGTTGGGTCCGCTCAGCGGTGAAATTAATGGCTGCACCGCCAAGTATTGCCAAGTGGCGCCAGTCGTCGTCAAGTTCAGGAGGGAACCTCCTCCGTTGCAGTGGTCGAGCACAAATTGGTCATTCGGAGGCGCTAGCTGCGTAAACGTAAAGATCGGGCAGATTTGCATTAAGGCATCGTAGGTCCCGCCGTTGGCGTCTGCTCTGGTTATGGTCATGCCACCACCCGAGGGGGCCGTCCCGCCGACCGCGACATCGATTGCCCATTGTTCGGGGTTCTGTCCGCCATTGAAGGTGACGGTTATTGGAGAGACGCTGGTCAAGCTGAGGGCGACCAATTCAATGGGGATCGCTGCAGGCCCGCCGTCGAGAGGCGCGGGGGCCAGACGTTCGACAATGGTGTCTGCTCCGCCTGTGGGCTGGCCGGCATGCGTGGGAATGGGCACGCCGACAAAGCCTACAAACCCGGTGAAAGGGTCAGACCCAGGGCCAAAAAAGTCCGCCGGAATTGGGTCACCAGCAAAGTCGTGAGTCGCGCCGCCCGGTGGCGTGGTCCATAGGTCAAACCCGGGCAGCACGTCTTGCGCCGTCACCGTTGGGACCGGTGACAGCAGCAGCAGCGCCGCAATCAGCGATCCCAATACGACACAACGATCCTGTTTCATTTCTTACCCTCCTGCAAAAAGTTCACCCATCGAGAAACAGACGCACCTGGACAGGCGTACCCGTTCGAATGGGTCGCCTATCGCGTTCAATCAAGTTATCCAAACAATCTTGCCCTACTCGATATGCTTCAACCAGTTGCGGGATACCCCGATGCTACCGATATGTCCGGCAAGATACCACGCAAATCTTCTTGTTTCGCGCTTGCCCTAGGTGGGGACGGCCGTTGAATAGAAGGTCTCATCCAGTTTTGCTTCAAGCCTTCGGGCCACGTGGCCATGCGCCATCGAGGCTGCTGCCTGTCGTGGGGCGGCTTTGGACCGCATTGTTTGCGCGCAGGCGGGGAGCCACTGCCGGGCAGAGCAATCCACGATATACTGGGTCCGCACCCTTTCTGCCCGTTTCGTGTCGGACGGGCCTTGAAGCAGTACTGCTCTTACGGATCAATCTTCATGGCAAAGCGTTCCAGGTCGAAATCGAGTCGTACCCATCACCACGCGAGTCGCCAGTCGGGCGGCCCTTCTCAGACGGAGATGGATTTGTTCGAGCTGCTCATCGAGGTGGAGGAACCGTTTCTGCTGGTGCTCGATGGGGTCCAGGATCCGCACAATCTCGGTGCTTGCCTGCGATCAGCTAACGCTGCCGGTGTTCATGCGGTCATCTCCCCTCGTCATCGAGCAGTGCCAATCACCGACACAGTCCGAACGGTCGCGTGCGGGGCGGCTGAAGTTAGGCCGTTTATGCAGGTCACCAACTTGGCCCACACCCTGCGCGACTTGCGAGACCGAGATATTCGGATCGTGGGCACCACCGACGCCGCCAAGAAGACCATCTACGATGTATCTCTGAAGGGACCGCTGGTTGTGGTCATGGGCGCCGAAGGGAAGGGCGCTAGACGCCTGACGCTCGAATGTTGTGACGAGGTGGTCAACATCCCCATGTTCGGTAGTGTAGAATGCCTGAATGTCTCGGTGGCCACCGGCGTTTGCCTGTTTGAGGCTGTGCGGCAGCGCCGGCTTGTATCTCCCGCCCGCTAATCCGAGACGTCACGACGGCTAGTTTCCTTTTGAAACCGTCGCGGACGACCTATGCGCGCCGGCCCCACGAGAAAGGGCTTCGCTGAGGAATCAGACTGCCTTGGCAGTTCGCCTGAGATGAGGGCAGGACTTGATCTGAACTCAGGCGAATGTTCAGTGGGGTGAGTCCTACGACATGGCATGCAGCTTGCGGGTTGGCAGCCCAATCCCCGCCCTCAGTGGGCGAGGGCTGTCCTAGGCTGCTATCCACATAGCGGCGGGGCGTGGTAGCGCGATTTTGCGCACTTCCACGCGGGGGGCAGGCGGCTCGGCATCACGGCATGGAGAACAGCTATGAGAAGTAGATTGCGTTTGGGTGGTATGACGATCTTGGGCATCGGCCTGTGGGCCATCCTTCAGCCTGATACTACCCAGGCGTATCCCAGGTATAGAGATGGCTGCCACACATGCCATGGCAGGTTTTCGGATGGGACATCCCCCAAAGGCACCGTGTTTCCAGGAGATGATAAGCACCGGATGCACCGATCCGCCACTTACATGAACTCGGATTGCGATCTATGTCATACCTCCACGGATGACCGCAATCCTTGGACGGGATCGTCCGACGGCACAGCGAACAATGTCGGCTACGGATGCACGGGATGTCATGGCCGCGATTATGGCGGAAACACCGGTGTCAGCGGAGTCGGGCTAAGAGCCCACCACACCGTCAATGGCGTGCCCGACTGCGCCATGTGCCATATAGACGATCCACTGCCTCTTCCCGAAAACGTAGCACCACCCTACTACGGAACGGTGGATACGAACGCGAACGATCCCTGCAACCTAGCTCCAGAATTTTGGGAAAATTGGAGCATCGGAGACACCATTGGATTAGATAACGACGGGGACGATCTCTACGATGAGGCGGACCCTGACTGCGCTCCGGTTGCTGGTGATGCCAACGGGGATGGTGTTGTCGATCTGGACGATTATCCCGTCTTCGCCGACTGCATGGGTGGTCCAAGCCAATCACCGATCCCCACTCCACCGCTCACCACGCAAGAATGCTTGGATATTCTTGACTTCGACGGCGATCTCGATGTAGACGAGGGAGACTACGGTGAATTCCTGACAGCGTTCAGCGGATATCTGCCGTGAACCCCGTCCCTGCCTCAAAAGTGTGGCAGATGGCTCGATGGAAATGAAAGGAGAGGCGCTGCCGAGGCGCCCGCGGGCAGCGTAATTCCGTGACAGCCCAACAAAGTACCCTTATCTTGTCAGAGAGAAGTGACTGCCACGTCAAGCTCAGATTCGGAGGAATCACCGATGAAACGCACGTTGCTCTTGACCATTCTGCTGTCCGGTTGTTCTTGGGCGGGCTGTAAGGCTCCGCAACGCAGCTCGGTGATGGTTACTGGCTCGACCAGAATGCAATCTGCAGAGGCAGGTTGTGCCACCTGTGTATTCGGCATGAAGACGGTAACTGGATGCGAGCTGGCTGTGAAGATCGAAGGGAAGCCCTACCTCGTGGTGGGGAGTGATATTGACGATCACGGCGATGCCCATGCTGATGATGGCCTGTGTAACTCAGCCAGAAACGCTGTATTCGAAGGGACAATCGAAGGCGATCAGTTCATGGCCACCAAGTTTCAGCTGGAACCTTGAGTGCCTCTTGCTTACGCCCCTGAATCAGAATCTAGAAGCTCGAAGAACTTCCCCGTCGCCGAGCACAGTTCCGCCACGTTAGCGCCAACCAGGAACGTCAGCCGCGAAATCTCCGCCTGCTGCTCGTGAAGATTCTCGCGACGTTTGAGCAGGTCGTCGATGTTGAGCTCCCCAGCCAGGTATTCATCCACCCCAGAGCGGTAGTCCTCCCCGTATCGGTGCAGGTTTTCGGTCAACTCTTCCCGGCTAGCGCCCAGCGTCTCCATGCGAACGAGCGGTTCGAGGGTATCGACGAACACCGTATTTTCCCGTGCGGCGATGGCGTGTTGGAACCGAGCAATGTTGGCTTGGGCCTGCCGCATCAGACCGGTGGTCACACGCTTATCGACGGCGCTGACTTCCAGGCCGACCATAAGGGACCAGTCGGAGATCCCCTCATCCTCGCCGCGCCCCTCCAGGCTTGAATCGCCTTCAAGAAGTAGAGCGACATCCCACTGTCCCCGGCGTGCCAGATCGAGTTGCACCTCGGCGTTGCGAACGGCGTTGCGTAGCGTAGCGATCTCAGGATCGGTCTCGATGCTCAGGCGGAACAGCTCATCATGCGTAGCCCCGGCGAACGGGTTGAAGGGCTCATCGACGACGTTGCACTTAGTGCGAAAAGGCAGGCCGCAGGCGTCCTTCAGCCGCTCCATTTCGATGATATAACGGCCTTTCAAGTTACGAACTTCAGCCCGCACCTTGGTAATCTCTGCCTGAATACGGCTACGATCCGTCGTCGTGTCTCGGCCCAGGATCGCGCCCGATGAATCGGCAAGTTTCTCCAGATCCGTTAACCACGCCTCGGCGTAGTCCACAAGTCGACCCAAGTCGGTGAGTTCGTAGAACTGGAACAAGGCCCGCATCAAGCGACGGCGAGTTTCCTGGATGTAGTCGAGCAGGGTGTCGTCCATTGCGTTGCGTCTAAAGATTTCTTCGCTCGTTCGCTCAAGTTTCTCGCGAGACGCCCCAAGCGGGTAGCGAAGGTCGGCTGAGACGAACGGGTGATTTCCGATGGCTTCGTCGACCGCTTCCGTTCGATACCCAACCCCAACATTGAGTTCCGTGGTATCAAAGAAGAGCTTCTCTACAGACAGTTCGACCGTGTGCCCCCGTTCACGCAGCACAGACTCGTCTGCGCGGGAATCGCCCGTGGTATTCGATGTCAGGAATCGCGGGGTCAGCGAGTCGCGCGAGGTAAAGAAGAAGTCGTATCGCGCTTCTTCTGACTTGAAGCGCTGGTAGCTCGACTTGATCTCGGGGTGCAGGCCGAAGGTGACGCCGATGAGCGACTTGGCTGAGATGGTACGTTCCTCCCCAGTCTCTTTGCCGGCGAACCGATTGGGGTCCGAGGGCACGGCGGCTGAGTGGGGAACGGGCAGGCTGACTTCGCTCCGCAAGCGGGATGATGGCATGGTGTTCTGGCAGCCAGTCAGCGCACAGCAGGTCGCGACCAGAAGTACACTAGCGCTGCCAATTCCCAAGATTTGGATAACTCGCTTTTCATACACAGCGACCAACTTAGCGGCTCGCTGGTCGTCACGCCACCTGGCGCCGCCCGCCCATCGCAATACTGGAAACCCGCTCGCATTGATGTTACAAATGAGCTTGAGGGTAATCCATCCGCAGGCAGCCCTTAGGTTTCGCTGTTGGAGACAAGAGGTGCGGACAATTCTCAGGGGACTACATGGCTCGCGCCGGGACATGCAGCGGGCTTACTACTGAATCACAGGAGATTCGAACCATGTTGCGATCTTCTCAACGTCTCGTTGGCTTGGCAGTTCTACTGGCGCCGATCGCGATCAGCGGCTTGGGATGCGGCGGGCAGGGAAGCGTCGGGCTGGGAGGAGGCTCGGTTACCTTCACCTTCGGCGGAGAGACCATCACCTTCCGATTCGGTTTCGATCCCATCGAGGTAATTGCCAACCAATCTACTGGGCGGATTCCGTTTGGCTTTAATAACCCGCGAGGCGGGGATTCCGCCACCACGCCAACGAGCGGTACCGCGCGCCTGCCCTCCTCGAACGTCACCACAGGCCGCCGGCTGTCGGGTAAGCTGGGTGTCCGTGCGCAGGCACTGCCATTGAACGGCACGGCGATCATTCGCCTGTACGTAGCCTCGGGCATATCGGCTGAGGCTTGCGACGTTGCGGTTCTTCTTGCTGAATACAATCTCGTCTTCACCACCGGCACGATCGCGGTTCTCGACGAGACGTTTTCTCTGAGCAGCGCCGCTCTGGCTGTCTTGGCCTCCAAAGAAGTCACCGTGTGTGTCGAGATCATTGCCGACTATGATGGCCTCATTAGTATCGGCGATGTGGACATCGACTTTGGACCCGACGCGCCAGATTCAGCCCGGTTCACGCTCCGCAATGTCGATACGGTGGAGAACATCCACATCCTCATGCCTGGCGAAGACTTCGACGACTCCAATCGGCTCACTCCCGGCTCAAGGCGGAATACGACGCTGACCAACGTTGTGGAGGGGGAAGTCGTGTCCTTGCGGGCAGGCCGAAATGGAACGGTCTTGGATACTGCAGATTGTCCAGCCATCACTGGCGCGAACTACCAAGCGGTAGCTGACTGGGACGGATTCAGTTTGACCTGCACCGCATCCCAGGACGATGCCGGCAGCGACAGTGGCGATGATCCCGCGCCACCCATTGGAACAACGATCCAAGTTCCGGTGTTCAACGATGGAGGGTTCTCCGATCCGGCACCGGTAACGACCACCATCGGTGGAGTCGACTACGGAGTGGTCGGTGTGCTGTACGACGAGACACCACTTACCGCTTTCTTCACTACCGTTCCAAGTTCCATGAGTGTTGATCTGTCGGAGCTGGGGTTGTCGAACGTGGAAACCATCTACATGGCTGTGCACAGCTCGTTCGTGGCAGATCTGCCAAACGGTGTGGATATGGGTACTTTGGAGATCAACTATACCGAAGGTGGATCGCCGACGATTCTGGATTTCGTGCTCGGCGGCAACACGGCTGAGTGGTCCTATGATCGGCCAGAGAATTCGCCCGTCCCGCACGGCCTAGCCACAACATTGTACACATTTCCAACGACCATTGATTCGGGATCTGAATACCTTGGCCGCGAATACGACGTAATCCTGTCGGCTGACTTGTCCCGGACGATTTCTTGCATCGAACTCACCATCGCATCTGGCTCAACCTATTCAGCGTTTCGAGACTCAAGCTCTTCTAGCGCTACCTGGGCATCGCAATACGTCGCAGCCATGACCTTCGAAGGTCCGGCGGGCAGCCCCAGCGTGATCGGTTCGTGCGATGGAACCAATTTGCCCAGCGGCGATACATGCATTTTTGATTCGGATTGTCCTGCCGGGCAGGTGTGCAACGATGAACTCGCTTGCGTCCTGGATGATGGAGGTGGCTCTGACGAGGATTGCTCGGCCGATGGCGTTTGCAATGAGAATTGCCCGGTCAGCACGCCCGATCCAGACTGCGAAGAGGTATGCATAGCCGACGGTTTCTGTAACGAAAATTGTTCGGATCTAGAGCCTGACCCGGACTGTACGACGGTGTCGGAGGGCGAGCCGCGGTGTACTGCCAGGAGCGATTTTGAAACTGGCGACGATGGCTGGACCCTGGTAGGCGATGCCGAAGGTGGTCGGAGCGACCCGGATTACAACTTCTCCGGTGGCAGCCCCGGCGCCTATGTCTCGGCCGACGACGATGCCCTGGGTGGAACTTGGTATTTCCAAGCCCCGCTAAAATACCACGGAAACTTCAGCGCTTCATACGGTCGCACCCTGACATTCGATCTCAGACAATCAGACGTGAGCAGTCCATTTGATAACCGCGATGTGTTCCTGACCGGTGCAGGCATGACCATCTGGTTCGACACCGCCATGAATCCAGGCGCCGATTGGACCTCGTACATGATCACTCTGGATGCGGCTGCGGGCTGGCTGGCGGACGACGATTCCTTCGCATCAGAGGCCGACATCCGCGCCGTACTGGCCGATATCGAAGACCTGCAGATCAGAGGCGAATACCGAGTCGGTGCGGACACCGGAAGTCTGGATAATGTGGTGCTGAACTCGGATTGTCAGTAGGCCTGGCACCGCCCTAAGAAACTGAGTTAGTAGTTCGCGGTCAGGCTAAACACCAGGAAGCGTCAACGGTTTCTCGCCGATGTCGCGGGCGATGTTGTCTAGTTCATCGCTGGCTCTCGAGAGAGCTTGCCCATTTGCCGAGCAGTCGGTGGGGGAATCGCTTTCCTCAAGAATGGCATAGAGCACAGCACCCATCGGCGAGAACTCCACGACATCCAACCAAGCTAGGCAACATCACCTCAGAACGTTGCATCGCTACCCATCATGACGCCAACGGAAAATCGAGCGTGTGCGGAGAAGCGATAACCTCGGTGGCGCTAATCCTGGCAGCTACGTTGTGTGTCAGTGGTTGTGTCTTGATCGCCGAAGGTGGATCGAGCAGTTGGACTGTCGAGTTGGTCAGCGCCTTCTTCCAAGCAGTCCGCTCAGCCCGGGTAAGCGCGAGGCTCAGTTTTGGCCTGACCTTTTCCGCCTTGGAGCGGCCGTTGGCGGCCGCAGCCTTGCACAGATCTGAGTCGAGCAGACGCGTGAGTATGCCAGAAAGAACGCCGCCCATTTCCGGTGTCACGATCCCCAGCCGGACTTCGCGATAAAGCCTGTCCATGGCAGTTCCGATCGAACGCCGATCACTGAGCTTGCGGAGATAACCGTCGGGCATGCGGTCGAGGCGATGTCGTGCTCTGCCGCCACGGGCAGAATGCTGGCGACGGCGTTCTGCAGTTATGTCAGGGTTGTGAAAGGTGCAATGCTCTTTGCCCGCGAGGATTCGCGCGCGGCAACGATGTCCCGCCTTGGTCGTGGCTGCACATCGTCGGTCATGCGGAAGACGCGTCGTGGCATGCTCCACAGGGTCGTGGCCATCCGTTTCGTTGGATCGGGGTTCGGTGTACGTTGCAAGCGCCTCCCACAGCAGCATGGCACAGCTCCTTCTCGCGACAGCGCGGATTTCGCTCTCGCCGATCTGCCTCCTTGCGTAATCGGGCGTTCGCAGATTGTATGCGTCGATAATAAACGGGCGTCCCTGACCGCTATTGCCCTCGTTGCAGCCTGTCGGAATCTGCCAGTGGGCCGTCTACGCTCTGTGCGAAAGGCGTGTACTTGGCTCACTAACTCCAAAGAGAGAAGCCACAATTTTAGAGGTGCTATCGCTGTTCGCAATTGAAACTTTGTCTCGGCCAGGCAGATTTTCTGTGGGCAAAACCTGATGGGTGCTCTAACCAATGGTCGAACAAGCGGTCCCGAGGACAGGCCCAAACAATTCACAATTGGCATCCAGGCCAAAGGATTTGAAGTGAGTCGATGCTGCACTCGCACTCACTGGTCCTGCAAAAACCCGCTATAGTGGCTAAATCAGCCACTCCCTGCACCGTGCCTAAATTATCCAAACGAAGCACTGATGGCGATTGCCTGCGAAGAGGTGTCGTCGAGGGAGAACCCGTAGGAAAGGCTTACCTTTTCGAGGCGCGCAGCAAACCTGTCGGGGTTGTACTCATTCTTCGATGAAGGTTTGAAGGTGTCAAAGTCTTGGACGTTGATCTTCTCGACTTCACGGACGGCGACGGCACACTCCTTAGGTTCGCCAACAACGCCTGGACGAGGTTGCTCTCGTGCGCGCTGGCCGAACATGTGTCGATGCTCATCGGCAATCCCGGAGGTTCCACGAGGATCATAACTTTGACGCGCTTTCCAGCTCTTGCGCGACCGATGCCATCACCGCCACCCTTGGGGCTCAGCGAATGGTGCGGACTCTTTTCCACCGATCAATCGAGTTCCTTTTTCATGAGTCTTAAGAACATTTCTGCAAAATCACCAAGCGTCGGGATTTGTATAGGATCTGGCTACCTGCTCGGCCAATCATGCTGAATAATACCTATTGCTTTGGACAGGGCCGACTCTTGCTCGATGATTTGCTTGGTGACACCGAGCTGTCTACGGGCCTGGGCAAACTTGCCGACCTGCGAGAATAGTCGCGGGCGCGGGTCAAATGCCTGCCCGCCAATCACGGCAATCCCCGTCGGCAACACGGCGAACGGTCAGGCGCAAGCCCTATCAAGCCAACAGCTTACGCCCGCTCGTCCACTATTGATCCGTCATGGCATCCGTCTTGCCCTGCCGTTGTTTGTTCAACCGGGTGCGTCGATGGCTGGCGGTCAGTTCAGGAACGCGTTCGATTCAGCAGGCTGATAGGATGAGAACCATGTGTACTGTGTTTGACAAATATGTAATGAGTGTGGTTGCTGTAGTCGCCTTTTCCACGACTGCCCTGGCCGGCCCTGGGGTAACTCCATGGCCGACCTCGAACATCTTGCGAGCTGTTGCAGAAATTCAGGCGGACCTCGACCAGGTGTCTGAGAACATTGGTACAGTGCGCCGCGTTCTTAGCAGAGAGGAGGCCAATGTTCAGTCCTTGTATGAGGCGTTCCGCAAATTCAAAGACCCGGCCCAAGTCGTGGGTCCGTTGGCGGATTCCGAGCAGACTGTGAGTTCCCTAAAGGCGATCATCGAGGCTGGTAACCAAACCGTGGAGGAGGCCCGCGTTGCCCTCAAACGGCTGAGTCAAGCGGCGGGCACTTCTATTCCAGCGGAAGTTCGCCTTGCCATTAGAATGGCCCTTGATACAGCGCAGTCGGACAATTCAAAGCTATCGTCCACAGAAGCTAACCGCCTGCGACAGCTGGTATTCATCAAGCGTTTTTGGGCTGAGATAGATGCTCTTTGAATGAAGCCTCGTGCCAACGAACACGATTCAAACCAGGGGCAATCCGTTGGTGCAATGTGCCACCGGCTGCCCTTGGATTTAGGTTAGCAAGTAATAGAGCAATGAGAAGTCATGCAAACGAGGGATTGATCCCGTCTTACCCGGCAATCAACTGGCTGCCCATGCGTTTGTTACCCGCCCGCCATGAGTTTCTCTGGGCTATGCTCCCCACAGCCGCAGAGATGGATGCCAGACCGCAATCGCAGCTTGGCCTGGCATCCACGCTTGAGGTTCGGCCCTCCCCGCGGCATGCCGTCGCGGGGAGGGCCAACCATGTGCAGACCAGTTTTCTTGCCGTTCCGACCGCTTGCCCGGGAGAGTCGGGGCCAAGACATCCGAAGAGTTTTTCGTCAAGGAACGGCGACCGACGCCCGTTCTACCCGCAATTCACGTCAGCTGTCTTGAGGGCCGCTACAACCGCTTGAGTTGCTCGAAGGGATTCTTGCAAGATTCGCAGTAGTAGATCTTGCGGCAGCGCGTGGGACCGAACGGGCTAGTCATTCGGGTTTGTGTGGAATCGCAAAATGGGCAGGGGACTGGTAGGTTGATCTGGAGCAGATCGCTCTGGCATGCTGCCGATTGGCTGGGGACACCTACCCCTATCTCTTTGAGTTGACGCCGGCCAGATTCGCTGATGCGATCCACTGTCCAGGGTGGATCAAAGACAAAGTTGACCGCAACCTCCTCCACGCCTTCGATGTCACCCACCTTGTCGGCGATCATCTGTTCGAGCATGGGCAGGGCAGGGCAGCCCACGAATGTGGGGAGGAGATCTACGGCTACTGAGACGCCAGGTGGTGCCAAGTGAATGCACTCGACCATTCCCAAATCGACGATGCTGATGGGCATTTCTGGATCGTCGATGGTCTTGAGGATATCCAAGACTACGTCGCGGGTCACCATGCCGCTTCTGGCTCCTGCCGGTAGACTTCTGACATCTCATCCAGCAATTCGGCAAAGTCGCCGCTCCGCTGCCCTCTTCTGCCTCCAACGGCATCGGGCGCTGGGCGGGTGACGTTCAGCGTCAATCCCGCTTGGCCGGTGATCTTCTTCAATCCGGTTAGCCACTGGTCAAACATGTCCGCATCAGCTTTGGGAAACAGCCCGGCAGATTCGACCAGCTCACCGCCTTGGGTTGCCTCGAACATCATGGATGCGTGGGGGGCCAAGGCATCGAGCGCTTGCTGCATGCGTCCGCGGGCATCATCGCCGCCATGGCCCAGGTGCTGGACCCATGTATCCACATGCTCGATGTGGACGCTCTCCTCAGCCTGGATCCGAGCGGCTAAGCCCGCTACGGGCGTGAAGCAGGAGTTGGCCAGCCGTCCAAAGCGCAACCCATCCAGATGATCGCAGAAGAAATGGCGGGCAATCGCCGTAGCCCAATCAAATTCATCGACCAACTCGACGATGGAGGCGCAGCGATATTCCTCAGCCGCGCGCCCAAAGGCCAACGCGTCGGCGTTGCCTCCAGTCAAGTCAGCCACGAGGCGGTACAGCTCAGCCGCATGGGCGATTTCCTCTTGGGCGATGGCAGAGAAGGCGATGTCCTCTTCCAGGATGGGAGCAACGCCGGTCCAGTCTGACGCTCGATGGCCCTGAATCAGCTTGTCATCAGCGATGCTCAACAGGAGTTGGCTAAACGGTGTCTTCAAATCGTCGGTTATCATATCCATGGTTTGGTGTAGCCTTCGTCTTAGCAGCCTGCAGCTTGAGCGATTGGTCGTCCCGCGTTGCCATTCCGATCTCGATTGCAAGAGCATCGCGAGTCAGAACATCTCCTTGATGTCGTCGTCTTGATAACGGTCCAATTCTTCCTGGTCGCGGAAGCGCTCCCACTTTCGACGCACATCAATGGCATATCCGCGGACCAGGCGATATCCTTGATCTGTCAGCGGCCAAATGATTTCGCCGTCGTAGTTCGTGCTGATCATGGCTTCGCGCGGCACGACCCACATGTGTACGCATTCCTGGTCCCGGCCAAAATGCTTCTTGGCGTAGGAGAGGGCCATCTTGCCGTCGACTGCGTCGACCGTTCCCGAATGGACATGGGGTTGGCCTCGATTCAGCTGGATAAATACTTCGTATGGCTTGGCGTCGCCTTCGGGGGGGAAGCTCAACTCTGAGTCGTCATGAGCTTCAATCTGTCGTATCTTGGAAAGTCCCATCAGTGCATCCTTGTGACACTTGTCATCACGGGGCAGCGCGTCCCTGCCGGAGTCGGCAACATCAATTAGCTGAGGGCGGCAAGCCGGCAGAACCCATGACCGCTTGACGGACCCAATGGCCCTGCTCGTGCGAGAAGCGACGCAATGCCACCCGCTGCTTGTTGCATGGGCCATTACCCTTGATTACCCGGAAGAATTCGTCCCAATCCGGCTGGGTAAAGCCCCAATGCCCGGATTCTTCGTCGAATTGAATCTGCTCGTCAACGACCATGTCGGGATTCCCGTCTGGCTTGATCGCCACCATTCCGTCCTTGTCCTTGTGGGCAACGTGAATGATCAAGCCCAGGGCCTTGGCGGCTGGCGCGAAGCGATCAACGTAAGTCTGACGGAGCGTGTCGTTGGTCTTGGTCTTGATCCGCCAGGTCATGAATGGTCCGGTCTTTGTGGAGTCGCTGTCGGGCGGGCCAAAGAACATCAGGCAAGGTGCCCACCAGCGGTCGAAGGCTTCCTGGGCCATCTTCTTTTGCCTTGGCGTGCCGCTCATCAGGGTGAGCACCATGTCCTCACCGCTCTTGAAATGGAACGCTTCTTCCATGTTGATCCGCTTCATGGTGCGCACATAGGGTCCGTAGCTACCCTCAGCCAAACTCTTTTGATTGAGGATGGCTGCTCCATCGACAAGCCACTGAATCATGGCTACATCTGCCCAGGTCGGGGCCGGGTAGTTGAAGACGTTGTGGTATTTGGTCTTGCCCGTACACAAGTCACGCAGCATTTGATCCCGAGGCTTCCCAAGATCTTGGCATACGTGATACAGCATTTGACCATGCCCGACTTCGTCTTGCACCTTGGCAATCAAGGCCAGCTTGCGCAGTAGGCTGGGTGCACGGGTGATCCACTCGCCTTCGGGCAAAGCTCCGACGATTTCTGAATTGGCATGATGTTCGCACATGCGCAGCATGCCCACGCGGTAGTTGTGCGGCATCCAATCATCGACTTCGATGAGGCCCTTGGCATCGATTCGGGCTTGGAAATCGGCGGTACGTTGGGGATCTTCTTGGATCTCCCAATCCATTTTCAATTCTACCGCGGTGGTTACACCAGCACTCATCGAGTTCTCCAAAGTGTGTCACTGCTGTGTCAGCAGTGACCGACCAGTCATTTTTCCGATTAGCCGCCAAGGGCACGGCTCACAGGGCAGTTGCGCCGAGTAGCCCAATCGCGGGTTACTTGGCGCCTCGCTCCAAGACAGTGGCGACGCCTTGCCCTACGCCGACGCACAATGTCGCCAAGCCCCTGCTTGCATCAATCTTCATCATCTCATGGAGAAGCGTGACGATCAACCTTGCCCCACTGCACCCCAGTGGATGTCCCAAGGCGATGGCTCCCCCATTCGGGTTCACGTTGGCCGCTTCAAGCCCCAATCGTCGGATGCAGGCCAGCGACTGGGCAGCGAAGGCTTCGTTGAGTTCTACGACGCCAAAATCGCCGACGCCCAGGCCGCAGCGTTTGAGCACTTTTTGTGTGGCTGGCACGGGTCCCAGGCCCATGCAGGCTGGATCGACGCCTGCAACTGCTGACGGACCTACCCCCGCCAGCACGGCTAAGCCCAGTCTCTTTGCCGTTTCCTCCTCCACCAACAAAATGGCAGCTGCCCCGTCATTGATGCCCGATGAATTACCAGCTGTCACCGTGCCCAAGTCATCTTTGGCGAATGCAGGCCGAAGCTTCGCGAGTTTTTCCAGGGTTGTGTCGGGCCGAGGATGTTCGTCCCGGCTGACGATGATCGGATCGCCCCTGCGCTGCGGGATTTCAACGGGGATGATTTCATCGTTGAATCTGCCCGATGCCATAGCTTCGCCGGCTTTTTGCTGGCTTTCAAAGGCGAAGCGGTCTTGATCTTCTCTGCTGATGTCGAATTTTCGAGCGACGTTCTCAGCCGTTTCTCCCATACCGAATGGATGGTGTAGCTTGGCCAACTTGGGGTTGGTGAACCGCCATCCGATGGTCGTGTCATGGGCTTCGACTCGCCGATCGAATGCGGTCTGCCCCTTTGCTAACACGAACGGTGCTCGGGACATGCTCTCAGCCCCACCGGCGATGAAGACGTCGCCCATGTCTGCTTCGATCATGCGGGCTGCTATGTTGAGCGACTCTAGTCCTGAAGCGCACAGCCGATTGATCGTACACCCTGCCACCGAGTCAGGCAGGCCGGCCAGTAGTGCAGCCATTCGGGCGACGTTGCGATTGTCCTCGCCCGCTTGGTTGGCAGCACCCCAATAGACATCTTCGATTAGAGTTGCATCGATGCCAGATCGGTCCACAACGGCCTTGATGACCAGGGCGGCTAGGTCGTCGGGACGAACCATCCCCAAGGCACCGCCATATCGCCCGATGGGTGTTCGAACCGCTTGAACTATGACTGCTCTTCGCATGAGCTTCTCATCTGGTTAGGGCGTATCAGTTGGCCCTTGCGGCACCAAGCGGGCGACTGTGGTTGCTTACGTCTTGATTTGTGGTTCGTGCTTAGCCAAAAACGCCGCCGGAGCAAATCGGCCGTTCATGGTGCCCTCGTTCAGTGATTCGAGCAAGCCGCTGCAAACGCCGTGCCCAATCTTGTCAGCCCATTCCAACGGACCTTTCGGGTAATTTGTGCCCGTGCGCATGGCTGTGTCGATATCATCCGAGGAGGCGATGCCGTCATCAAAGGCCAGCGCCGCCTCGTTGATCACCGTAGAGAGCACCCGAGCAAAGACATATTGCTCAGTCGCAGAGCCTGTTTCTTCGCTAGCCCTGGAGCAGAACGCCAAGGTCGCATCCTTCAGCGCGTCTGGAAACTCGAAACTCTTTCGATCGACATCCACGGCCGGCAGCGGGGTGTCGGTATCATAGCTGTAGAACCCCTGTCCGGTCTTTCTGCCGAAATGCTGCTTGTCGAACAGCTTGGCTTGGAGAGAGTGCGGCTCTAGTCGGGCGGGCTTGTCCATCTGCTCGTACACCGAGCAGGAGACGGTGTAGTTCACATCGATCCCCACCAAATCCATCAATTCGAAGGGGCCCATCCTGAACCCGCCGAGCCGCTTCATGATGGAGTCGATCTCGTCAATGCCGGCGATGCCGTCGGACAAGATGCGCAGCGATTCCAGGTAATAACCGCGGGCTACCCGGTTGACGATGAAGCCAGGCGTGTCCTTGCATCGCACGACTGTCTTGCCCCACGATTTAGCGATAGTCGCTACGCGGTCAGCCGATTCTTGAGAAGTGCCATTTCCTGACACTATTTCGACCAGCGGCAGCAACGGAACAGGGTTGAAGAAGTGCATGCCGACGAAGCGGGCCTCTTCGCCGATGGCTTGGCCCATCTGGGTGATCGATAGCGACGAAGTGTTGGATGCCAGGATGCAGCTGGATGCGACTTCGGGCAGTAGGGCGTTGAAAACCTTGACCTTGGTTTCCAGATTCTCAACCACGGCTTCGACGATCAATTTGCAGTCCGCCATGGCGGAGGGTTCAGTGACAGCCTGGAGGCGTCCCTTGGATTGGCCTGCCTCCGCCGGCGTCATCCTGCCTTTTTCGACCTGGCGGTCAAACCGCTTGGCGATGCCCTCTATGGCCTTGTTGGCCAGGGATTGATCGACGTCCATGAGGCGGACCTCGTACCCATGGGCGGCAGCAATCTGGGCGATCCCCGCTCCCATGATCCCTGATCCGATGACTCCAACTGTCGGCATGCTACTTGCCCTCGAATTTTGCTTGTCGTTTATCTAGAAATGCCAGCACGCCTTCGCGATGGTCCTTGGTCTTGCCAGCCGTGGCCTGGGCGAACGCCTCAGCCTCGAGCTGGTCGTTCAAGTCGTTGCGATAGGCTTGGTTGATCAGTCGTTTGGTTAGGCCAATCGCCTTGGTCGGCATTGCCGCCAACTGCTGGGCCCAGGCCATGGCTGAGGTTATTAGCTCTTCTGCGGGGACGACCCGATTCACGATGCCCAACTCCAACGCTTGATCTGCCTTGATCTTCTCCCCGGTGAAACACAATTCCATGGCTTTGCCTACGCCGACCAGACGCGGCAAGAAGAAGGTGCTCCCGCAGTCGGGGATCAAACCGACATGGACGAACGCTTCCATGAACGATGCCTTCTCAGAAGCGATGCGCAGATCGCAGGCCAACGCCAAGCTACACCCCGCCCCAGCTGCGACACCGTTGACGGCTGCGATAATCGGCTTGTCAATCGACCGCATCTCGCTAATCAAGGGGTTGTACGCTTTGCGAAGGGTGTCGCCCAATTCAATGGGCTCGTCGCTCAGATAGCTGCCCTTCAACTCTGCCAAGTCCTGCCCCGAACCAAAAGCACGACCCGCACCGGTGATGACCAAACAGCGAACCGCTTCATCCCGCTCAGCCGCCTTGAACGCGGCGAGAAGCTCTCGCTTCATGGCTTCGTCGAACGCGTTCAACGAATCAGGGCGATTCAAGGTGATGAGTTGAACACCGTCAGTGATTTCGATTTTGATAGTTTCCACTTGCGTTGGCTTTCCTTTACTTCCCCTTGAACTCCGGCTTGCGTTTTTCGACAAATGCCTGCATGCCTTCCTTTTGGTCCTCGGTGGCAAAGAGCATGTAGAACAGCTTGCGCTCGTACTCCAACCCGTCAGAGAGGGACATTTCGTGGGCCTTGAGGACGGCCTCCTTGGCCATGCGTAGTGCTAGCGGCGGTTTCTCCGCCATTGTCTGGGCTACTTTGATCGCTTCGTCGAAGAAGTGCTCCACCGGCACCACCCGACTAACGAGGCCATAGGCCAGCGCTTCAGCCGCAGTGAGGAACCGTCCGCTGAGAATGACGTCCATCGCCGCTGCTTTGCCAATGGCGCGGGTCAACCGCTGCGTGCCACCTGCGCCGGGCATGACGCCGATGTTGATTTCCGGTTGCCCAATCTTGGCGGTCTCCGAACAGATGATCACATCGCAGTGCATCATCAGTTCGCAGCCGCCGCCCAATGCAAAGCCCGAGACAGCGGCTACGATGGGTTTGCTGATCCGTTTGATCTTCTCCCAGCGGGCGAATTGATTTCGCTTGTACTGCTCGACCACAGAAGAGTTGGCCATGTCGTTGATGTCCGCCCCGGCTGCAAATGCCCGGGCGCTGCCAGCCAACACAATGGCATGAACGTCATCATCCCCGTCGAACGCTTCCAAGGCTGCCACCAACTGCTTCATCAACTCCAAGTTCAGCGCATTAAGCTGCTTGGGCCGATTCAGCCGAACGATACCAACGTGGCCATCTGTTTCGGTCAGGATGGGTGTTTCGGTCATGGGCATATTCTCGGCTGAGGAGCAGCTTTTGCAAGGGCGCCGCAGCCATTCCGAGCCATGGCCGTCAGGGAGCGGACTAAATCCCAGACCACAAAGACAAGAAAACCTTGCACCACCAAGACACTAAGGTCACAAAGAACGGCAAGATGCTAAGACCGGATGTCCTTAGTGGTTCAGCCGTTCGCCTTGGCTTAGCTGGTTTCCTCGACTCCCCCGGCGTAGTCGCTCCTTACCGGGTTCGCTGCTCACGGCCGCTTGGATCTGCCCGACTTGGACCCTTTCGTTTTCGTCCTCTTCTTGCTGCGCTTGCCGGGCTTTTGGCCCTTGCTCGACTTGGCTGACTTGGCCGACTTGGCCGACTTGCTGTTTCGCTGCGACTTACCCTGCCCCGGCTTGCCCCTTCGATCGGTGGAGCGCTTTCCGCGCCGAGTTGGCCCGTCACCTATCGGCACTAGATCCAGCTTGCGGTCGGAAATGTCGATCCCGGCTACCGCTACTCTGAGGCGGTCACCGATCTTGTATTTCTTGCCGGTCCGCTCACCGACTACACAGCCGGCTCCCGCGTCCACTTCCCACCAGTCGTCTACCATGTCCTGAAAGCGGATCAAACCCTCGACCAAGTACTCAGCCAACTGCACGAACAGCCCAAAATTCGTAACCCCGGTGATCACTCCGTCGTGCTCGCTGCCGGGATGCTTTGACAACAATCTCAGCACATAGATCAACCGCAGCTCGCGCTCAGCCGACTCTGCTTTGCGTTCGGTTTCGCTGCAGTGTTGGCCCATCTCCTCACACTCTGCCAGCGCTGGCACCTTGGCGAACTGCTTGCCTCTCTTCTTCAGCTTGCCTCGGAGGTGGGCATCCAACAGGCGGTGGACGGTCAAATCAGGATACCGCCGGATCGGAGAGGTGAAGTGGCTGTAGTGTTTACTGGCCAGGGCGAAGTGGCCGTCCAAGTCGGGCATGTACTTCGCCTGTTGCATCGAGCGCAGAATTGCCATGTTGACCGCGTAAGATGCGTCTGTGCCGATCACCTTCTTGAGGATGCCCTGCAGCGCATTGCGGTCCATGCTCTTGATCGGTGTCAGATCCAGCGCCGTCAAGAATCGGCCTAGCGGTTCAACCGCATTCGGCTCTGGGGCTGGGTGTACTCTTCGCAAGTGCGGCACGCCGATTTCGGTCAGTTTCTCAGCCACCACCTCGTTGGCTTCGACCATGAACATCTCGATGAGCGTGTGCGAAAAACTCGTATCGGTCGGCTCGACACCGGTGGGCAGGCCTTGCTCGTCGAAGAGCAATTCGACTCCGGGTAAGTCTAGCACCAACATGCCGTCTCGAATCCGGCGCTTTTGGATTCGCTTGGCCAAGTTCTCCATCTGCTTGACCAAGCCGACGATCTTAGCCCCGAATCGACCCTTCTTGCCCTCGATGATTTGGGTGGCCTGGTCGTAGGTCAGCCGCTTGGCAGAACGAATCACCGTGTTGGCAAAGCGGGTGGACTTGCGCTTGCCGTTCTTATCGTAGGTGATGAAGGCACTCTTGGTCAGCCGCGGCTCGCCTTCTTGCAGGCTGCAAATGCCGTTGGAGAGCACTTCGGGCAGCATGGGAATGACATGCCGGGGAAAATAAACACTGTTCGCCCGTTTGCGAGCTTCGTCATCCAAAGCGCCGCCAACGCGGACGAAGTGGGCTACGTCGGCAATGTGAACGCCCAGCTCAAGGCCATCCTTAGTCTCTTCAATGGAGATGGCGTCGTCGAAGTCGCGGGCATCGTCGGGGTCGATGGTGATGATGGTCAGCTTGCGTAGATCATCCCGATCAGCCGCTTCTCGTTCTGGATCGTAACCGCCAATCACCTTCCTGGCATCGCTGAGCACCTTGGCCGGGAATTCTTCGGGCAATCCGTGCTGATGAATGATGCTCAGCGTATCGACGCCTGGGCCTCCTTCTTTGCCCAGAACTTTGACGATGACGCCGCGGGCGCTCTTATCGCCGTCTGGATATTGAACAATTTCTACGACGACTTGGTCGCCTTCGTCAGCCTCTTTGGCTTTGTGGTCGGCGATGAAGATGGGTACATGCAGCGTGTTGCCATCCGGGCGGACGAACCATCGGCCCATCTCCAGGCACAGGGCGCCGACGAATTGACTTCGCCCCCGCTCGATGATTCGGACGATGCTTCCTTCAAAGATCATCTTGCCGCCGCGTTTGCCCTTCTTGTGGACCCGAGCTTCGACGGTGTCGCCGGTGACCGCACCTTTGGCTCGACCCTCGGGGATGTAGAGATCGCCGTGGGAGTTGGCTTGGTCAGGGATCACAAAGCCAAACCCGCGCGGGTTAGACCGGAAGTTACCGACTATGGTTCCAGACGGCTCGGGCAGGGTAAGGGCGCTTGATGAACCCATCACCAAGCGTCCCGTCTTCATCAGCGCTTTGACAGCTTCGTGGTAATCGCCGTACTCAGCCTTGGCGACCCCCAACACCCGAGCCAAAGAGTCAACCTCCTTAGGCTCATATTCCCGAGTGCCAACGTGCTTGAGTATCCGGCGCTTGAGTTGTTCCTGCTTCATGGGCGGTTCTCGTGTAGGGCTACTGCTCTAGCCGAGCAGTCAAGAATGTCTTGGCAAATGGCTATGGCAACTAAGGTGAACTGTATGCCGGGCGGGTCCAAGGTGCAAAGCGGCGGCTCGCAGATTCGTTCGCACGGGCTTCAACCCTCGGACTTCGAGGCTTCTTAGGCGGTTTAGCCAGGATTAGCCTGCGCGTTCCAAGACATAAATCACCCACGGAGCGATTCTGGTCTCACTCACCCAAGCGAACGGCTCAGCCTCTTTCCCCAAGGGCCGATACGTGTTGATCGGCGTCAACCCTGCACGTTCGTAAACCTCGTGGTAGGCTTCATCGGTCCACACGATGTCCTCGATCGGGCGCTTGTCATCGACGTCGAGCATCACAATCCGCACCATGTCGCCGCTCTTAGCCTCACGGTTTTCCGGAAAGCCCTTGGTGGAGAAGGAGGTCCATTCGTTGAGGTAGGTGTCCGGGGAGGAGACGAGGCTGACGATGCGCCCGCCGTCTTTGAGCAAATGCTTCAAGGACTCAAAAAGGGCGACCTTCTTTTCCATCGTGGGGATGTTGTCGAAGGTGAAGGCAGCCAATACGAGATCAAAGGAGTTCGGCGTGAGCTGGCTAAGGTTGCCATCGGGTACAACCAGATACTCGCCCGTAGGATCGCGCTCTCTAGCCAGGGCGACCATGTGCTCGGCAATGTCAACACCCGACACCGAATCAAAGCCAAGCCCAAGCAAGAACCGCGTAGACCGTCCCGTCCCACATCCAAAGTCCAAAGCACAGCCGCCAGAAACACACTCGCCAATAATCGCCGGTAAATCCCGGCAGGCCAAGTAGTAAGTACCAGGAAACTCAAGCCCAGCATAAGCCCCAGCCCGAGCAGCGTCGTCGTAGACGTTGGAGAAATCGTTGTTCATCTGGACATACTCTCTTACCTCTTGCTCGGACTCCCACTTGCGGGTGCCTCCTTCTTCCAACCGACGAATGACCTCTGGGCTGTAAACGACCTTGGCCCGCCAATTGGTCACCCAGCTTGACGAGATTATCATCGTTACATAACGCTTTGATCCGCGATGTCTTGCAACGACTCTTATCTGATCGTAGCCATCGCCCCATTCTGCGGGGAAGCAATATACTTTCGTTCCTGGGGAGAAGTGTTTCGTGCCTATCTTGACGTCTTCACCGCCCGGCCCGGATGGGGGTTCCTCAGCTATGTTGCCGATGAGACACCACTGGGATTCCGGGGTCGAACCGGTTGGCATCGTTTTCTGCTGCCCCACAAACAATTAATTGATCCACACAACCTACAAATGAACAGTTTCTATCCGTATAGCATGCCGCCTGATTACATGCCACCGTGTCTAGCGAGAGCTGCTCCGACTGGCGGGGAGGGCGACACGCGCCAAATCGGCAATTCTTGCGCTACCCCGGCAAAATGCGGAAATTCTTGTGATCCTCTAAGTACCTGGGCCACAGTTGGTTGCGCGAATGTCAGTCCTGCTGCACTTGGGCTGTAGAGATTTCTGCGCGTTGGCCGATACTATTCTCGCCACACGTCCTAAACTACCCAGCATGCCAATCATGGCAAACTTGGAGGGGTTTTGGGTCGGGCGGCTTTCCTTTGGCTGGGCTGGCTGGAGTGCTGGTCTTTTGGCTACACAATTCATTGCGACGGATCCCCTGGGATCGGGCAGGAGGCCCATCACAGCAGTTGCCTCTGGTTCGATCCGCCGTAGGAGGAGTTCGTCCATGCGTAACCCCGATGTTGTACGTCAGTTTGTCGAGCCTCTCATTTCCGGCGACCGCGTTTCGAGTCGCCAGTTCCTTCAGAACCAAATCAGTCAGGTCAATGATCCGCGCCGGGTGTACTTCGACGTGATGTGGCCTGCGATGGAACAGGTCGAGAAGATGTACCGGGCTGACAAGATCAGCGTTGCCGCTGAACACATGGCTACTAGAATCACCCGCAGCTTGGCAGACCAACTACAATCAAATCTGGTCCAGTCCTTATCTATTCATAAACGAATCCTGATTTCCTGTGCAGATGGTGAATCAGAAGAGTTGGGCGCCCAGATGTGCGCTGACTTGTTTGAATCGTCGGGTTGGGATGTGTACTTCCTCGGTGGGGGGGTTCCCAATGATGAAATCCTCAGCTTGGTTGGGCAGCTTCGCCCTGACATCCTGCTCGTGTTCGGTACCAAACCACAAGGTGTGCCCGACGTACGTCAGCTGATCGATCTGGTTCGTGGGGTGGACTCGAATCCGACCATGAACGTGATGATCTCGGGTGGCGTGTTCAACCGTGCAGATGGTTTGTGGAAAGAAGTTCAGGCTGACCTCTTCGCACCGTCGGCAGAGCAGGCGCTGGAAATGGCACAAAAGGCAGAGCCGCGAATTCCCCAGCTCAGAATTCCAGGAGCCCCCAAGAAGCGCCGCAGACGTCGTCGCTCGCCCATCCTAGCCGCGGCTGGCGAATGTTAATGCCCAGGAATTAGCTGACAGATATTGGCCTTCTTACGCAGACTTCCCAGCGCCGAACAGGTGGCTGGGGAGTCTGTTTTGTTGGCGGTGGGGGCAGCCCAACGGCAAGATGCCGGCGCAAGAGTGGGAGCGCCCAGCTATTGAGCGAGATGCTTCGCAGAAGGTACTTACCGCGTTCGAAATGCAATTCGGTAGATCGGTCTGCCCTCCTTGATGTACTTGATCTCGAAGTTAGTGCCGGCCTCCTCATCGACGATACCGAACTCAGGATCATCGTAAGGGATCTCGGTCAACTCGGGTCTAGGGGAGGTGCGTTCGCGGATCCACTCGAAGTACTCCGCGTGATCGGTTTGGATGGCCCAGCGTGCACCGGGCTTGACGATGGTCACGACTTGCCGCACGAACTCAGTATCAATCAACCGTCTCTTGTGGTGGCGCGCCTTGGGCCATGGATCTGGGTGGTAGATGTGCAGGGCGTCCAGGCAATTCTTGGCCATTTGGTGGATGAACAGGTGCTTTGCGTCGGCGCGCATCATGCGGACATTATTCAGGCCCCAGCGAGCCATTCGATCTGCGGTGTATTTGTAGAACTTGTTAGCCCATTCGATGCCGACAAATCCTCGATCAGGTGCTGCTTGCGCTCGGCGCAGGAGGAATCCTCCCTTCCCACTGCCAATCTCCAATTCAACCGGTCTGCCATCGGGGAAGAGTGTGCGCGGATCGAATTGCTCGCCGATGTCGGGTGGATCAACGGTGATGTCTTCAATGGTTGGCATGGCTGAATGGTCGCGGTCCGATGCCAACGAGTCAACCGCCCGAGCGTCCTCTTCGCATGGGACTGGCCAAACTCCAGATCAGGCTATACGATTGGCTGTCGGTATTTCATAGCCCTTTGGCCTTGGAAGTTCTTGACAACGGGTCGGGCAGGGCAGAGTCGGGCTGGTCGTTTCTTGGGACGTGATGAAATCAAAACTCTCTGACAATCTCCGCCGGGTCAAGGACCGCATCGCCAACGCCTGCGGCCGAGTGGATCGGTCGCCGGACGAGGTCACTCTGGTCGCGGTCACCAAGTACGTCGGAATAGATGTGATCCGCCAGCTTGTCGAGTCGGGCTGCGGTGACCTCGGAGAAGCCAGAGTCCAGGAGCTTACACAGAGAGCTGCGATGACGGAGGAGATGGGTCAGCGATCCCCGGGGCATGCCCTGGGATCTGCAAAGGGTCAGGCTCCCCCAAACTGGCACATGGTTGGCCACCTGCAACGCAACAAGGTCAAGCCTCTCTTGCAATGGGTTAGCATGGTTCACTCGGTGGACAGTCTTCGGTTGGCGGAGGAGATCGATAGCCAAGCTGCCAAGCTCGACAAGACTGTCGATATATTATTGCAAGTCAATGCCGCTGGCGAGAAGCAGAAATTCGGCGTGGCGGTCGGAGCAGTGCCCCATTTGGCGGAACAGCTTGTGTCGCTTGAGAATCTGCGTGTTTGCGGTTTGATGGCGATGGCCCCTTTGGCTGGGGAGGCGGACCAGGTGGAGTGGACTTTCGCCCGCACGCGGGAAATCTTTGAAGACATGCTCAAGGACCGCGCTCTTCAACCTCATTTTCGCCATCTATCCATGGGGATGAGTCAGGATTTTGAACAGGCCATCGAGCGAGGATCAACTATGGTTCGCGTTGGCTCAGCTCTGTTCGAGGGGATAGAGCTTGAGAAGCCCGACAACCCTGACTGAATTCTGAACTCACGTTTCTTGCCCTGTACCCTGTTTGAATGAACGACAATCGCCACGAAATCAGTTCCACACCACTTTTGATCGCTAGAGACATTCGCGTTGAGTTTGGCGAGCTTGTCGCCGTATCAGGTGTGGGGTTTGCGTTATCCGGGGGGCAAGTCTTAGGTTTGATCGGCCCTAACGGCGCTGGCAAGACCACGCTGCTCCGCGTGCTCTCTGGTCTACAAGTGCCCACATCCGGACACGTCACTGTGCTTGGTTACGACGTCTTGGGCAAAGCGGATGACGTCCGCAGAGAGGTGGGGTTCGCGCCGGATTCACCCCCGGCCTATGACGAATTGACTGTCGAGGAATTCCTGATGTTTATCGCCCGGGCCTATGGTCTGCCATGGGACTTGACCGCGGAGCGATTAGACTATTGGTTGGAGCAAACGTGGCTGACTGATCGTCGGGACTACAAAATTTCCAAGTTGTCACGCGGTATGAAGCAGAGGGTGACCATAGCCCGGACGCTAATCCCCAAT
>JAJDDP010000123.1 GCA_029260235.1 Phycisphaerae bacterium
TGCACTGCTTCTTGCCCTTCCCCTTGACGACTCGCTTTGTGAGCATGGATTGCTTGAGTTCATGGAGGTGGGCAGGGGCGACCTTCTCGGTAGAGAACCCACCGAACAACTCCAAGAAGCGTCTCAAGTGTTTGTGATAGAACTTGGTGCAATCATCACCCTTCTCGTTCTCCCGGGATACCAGGAACCGCTCGTGGATCTCGTGGATGGTGGGGTACTGGGGGGAATCGAGAGCCTGCTTGATCCTTCTCTTCCTGTCCCCCTTCCAGACTCGCCAGGCCTCCAGTTCCCTAATGTAGAGGGCCTCGGCACGCTCCTTGTCGCGGCCCAGGTAGTGGTTCTTGCTGCCCCATTTGACCAGATACTGGCCCCGAGTATTGACCCTCAGTTGGGGGATGGTGGCGTTCATGGCCTGGGAGATTACCCCCATGGGGGTGCGAATGTCAACTCATGGGGGTGCGCAGCAAAAGGGCCGATTTGCTCAAAACCGGCCCGTACTACCAGAATTCTTAACTCCCCGAGTAGGACTCGAACCTACGACCTAGCGGTTAACAGCCGCTCGCTCTACCAATTGAGCTATCGGGGATAAGCGATTGGATCGCCCTTTCGGGCAAACCAGCCGTTCAGCATCGCGAATGTAGCGGCATTCGGGTCTCTGTCAAGCCATAGCTCGACGGGATGCGATTATCGAGGGAGTCTGGTATCCTGCGCCTTGATTCGCGGCTTAGCCTTGGAGATTTCATGGATCTGGACGATTTTCAGCAATTGATCGAGAAGATGTACAGCCACAAGGACCGGCAGCGTGGCGCAGCTGGCACATTTCTCTGGCTAAGCGAGGAAATCGGCGAATTGGCTGCCTCAATCGGCGTGGGTGATCGGGAGAACCAGAAGGAAGAATTCGCCGATGTGCTAGCCTGGCTAGCTACCCTGGCCAACGTGCAGGACATCAACTTGTCGGAGGTGATTAAGGCAAAATACGGCCAAGGCTGCCCCGGATGCCGCAAGTACATCTGCACATGCACTGAGAAGCAATGAGGCTGATCCATGCCTGAATTGGTCATCACAGACGCGTCGGGAAGGGCTCGCCGGCATGCACTGACTGGACCGGTGACGCTGGGCCGAGACATCGAGTGCGAAATCGTGCTCGATGATCTGGGTGTATCAAGGCGGCATGCAAATGTTCACGCCCAGGACGATGGCTACGTCATTCAAGATCTTGGCAGCAAGAACGGCACCGTAGTCAACAACGCTTCTTGTTCGACGGCCAGACTCGAGGACGGGGACGAAGTGCTGCTTGGCTCAGCCCGAGTCATCTTTGTAGATAACACCCTGGCCGAGAATCTGGCTACGTCGGTGGTCCTTTCAGATCAGGCACCATCCCAAAACTCGGCCAAGTACTCTAGGCATGGCGACGGATTGCTCTTGCCGCAGCAACGTCTTCGGATGCTGTACGACCTATCCGAGCGAGTGACCCTCCTTCGTCATCGCGATGAATTGCTTGAGGAAGTGCTAAACATTTGCTTCGAGACGCTTCAGTTCGAACGCGGCGCGATCGCAGTACGCAATGCAGACGGCAGAGGCGTCGATTGGCCTGTGGTCAGAAATCTCCGCGGGCAGCATGGCGAGTTGAGCATTTCTCGCACAGTACTGGGCAGGGCATTGGATCATGGCGAACGGGCTGTCATCAATGATACTGGCAGCGCCGAATTCGACCCGACGGTGAGTATGGTCCAACAGGGTATTTGCTCGGCTCTTTGTGTCCCGATTCTTGAGGGCGAGATCGTCGCCGGCGTCATCTATGGGGATCGCACGACGACAGGCACGATCTATTCTGACGAAGACGTGGATTTCTTGGCCGGCTTGTCCAAGCAGGTCAGCATTGCCATGATCAACGCTCGGCTGATGGAAGAACAAAAGGCCATGCTTGTCCTGGAACGGGAAATCGCCTTGGCCCGGAGGATTCAACAGCGCCTGTTTCCCGATTCCCTGCCCTGCCGCGACGATGTCCAGGTCGCCGCGAGCAACGAGCCCGGCCGACACGTCAGCGGCGATTATTACGACGTGATCGAGTTGAGCGGTAACCGCCTAGCATTCATCATCGCCGACGTGACTGGCGAAGGCGTGGCAGCGGCCCTGCTGATGTCGAACCTACAGGCTGCGGTGCGCCTTACGTTGACCGACGACTCAACACCTGCTGCGCTGCTCATCCGTTGGAACGACCTCCTGTACCACAACACCGAGCCCTCCAAATTCGCAACCTGCTTGTGCGCTATCCTGGACGTCGAGAAACGGACACTGACCATGTCCAGCGCCGGCCACTTTGCACCCTATGTGGCACACAAAGAGGCTGCGGATTGCTTCGAGATCGAAATTGAACCTGGCTTCCCTTTGGGCGTTGTCGAGGATGCAGAGTACTTCGACCACACGGTCACGCTAAGCCCTGGGCCGTGCAATTTGTTTTGCTATACCGACGGCGTCATCGAAGCCATGAACGAAGAGGAAGAACACTTCGGTATGGCGCGAACTGTAGCTGCACTGCATTCCGCGGGCGACGTCGAACCGGCTGAGCTGATCCGACGAGTCAGTCAAGACATCGCAGCGTTTTGCGGATCAGCCACACAGAGCGACGACATCACCACGTTGGCTGTGCATTTGAGTTGACCACGAACATCTGCTTGAAGAGCGAACTCGCGGCGACGAATAAAGATGATCGCCGACCATTGACCCGGAAAGAATCCAAGACATGAAGATCAAACGACTTATTGTTCAACTCTCGGCTTGCGCGGCCGCCTATGCCCTTCTCGCGGTGCCAACGTTCGGGCAAGAGGCTCAAGAGCCTACTGCAAGCGTCACCAACATCGCCATCCTAGAATTCGATGTAATTGGCCAAGGTGTTGATCCATCAATGGGAGAAGCGCTGGCAGGCATCATCCGATCCGCAGTCGTCAAGGGTGAGGGCGTGCGCCTGATCGAACGTTCAAAGTTGGCTGCCGTTCTGAAAGAGCAGGATCTTCAACTAACCGACATGGTGAATCCCAACACCGCAGTCGAGGTTGGCCGAATCGCGGGCGTGGATCGACTGGTTCTAGGAACCATCGCAGCCGTCACCGAGACCATCACGATTACTTGCCGCGTGATCGATGTCACCACCGGTGAAGCAGCCGAAGCCGAAGAGTTCGCCCTCGATTCCGTCGAGCAGTACGCACAATTGGGACGCCTCCTGGCTGCCCTCATTGGCGAACAGCCCGTCACCGAAGACAGCATTGCCCTACCTCCCTACCTGAACGAGAAGTTTCAAAGCGACAAGACCACGCTACCTCTCGGTGCCGGCCCTAAGGGCAAGGGTGGCGCCTCGATCAGCCAAGGCCAATACACCCTCCATCGAAGCGCGGTCGGCAACCAATATGCCTGGATCCCCAACATCAAACCTAGCTTCTATCTCCAAGCTGATATCGCCCAGGTCGAGGCACCTGAGGGCGCCGCTGCCGGTGTCGTCTGGGGGGCCAAGGGATCGGGGGATTACTTGAGCGTAGCGTTCGACGGCGCTCAAGAAGCCCGCATCGATCAGAGGCAAGGCGGAGGTACTACCACGAGCTTGATCGTCAAGACTGGTTGGCCCATCCTCAACACCCCCCCAAAAAGCAATCGACTTCGCGTTGAGTCTTGGCTCGGGCGGCACCGCGTGTTCGTCAATGGCGTTTGCCTGGATGATTTTAGTGAGCCAGGATACGACGCCGGCAGAGTCGGGATTCGCGCACTTCTGAGAAACGAGGGCAGCCCCGCCCGCTGTACGTTGGACAACTTGGTCGTTGGGCGATTGGATCCAACATTGGCCGGGATTCAAGTTCGTACCGGCAACGCCGACCCACGTTCCGCAAAGAAGGGAAAGAAGAAACGCGAGCCAAGCATCAAAGGGCCTTAAGCCAAGATCAGCAAAGTGTGATTAACCAGGGATGGGCAGCATGACGTGAAAGGATTCAATATCCATGCCGCCGTTGAGGTGGGCAACTGCAAGGGGGGCAAGCTCCGCGCCGCCGCCCAATTCTTCGATGCTGCCACCGGAAAACCGATCAAGGACCAGGACGGCCGATTCTGCAACCCAGCGGGCGAGGTCGTAACTGAACACCATTTCACGCCCCGCCACCGTAAGTCGACCTACACTGATTTGAAGATATTTATCCCCGAGCGCCAACTGCACGTCCCCAGGGGCGTCACGAAACTCAAGTGCCGGGTCGTGCTCATCGACAGGTCATCATCCCGCCCGGTGCGACTGGCTCGCTCGGAAGAGGTTAGCTTCCGCTTGAAGAAATAGCGGCAAGAGGAAGCCAACCGCGGTCCGACGCGACTACCTAATGCGGTGTTCGTACATAGTCTGCTTGCCCAATTCCGGGTATGAGGTTATGGTGCCGCGTTCGCGCCCAGGCCGTCGATCAACCCGCGTCCACAGTTAGCGCAATCCGCTCGAACAGAACAAAGGTAGCAATATGACGAACATGAAGAGCCGCATCTTGGCAAATGCCAAGAAACACGAGAAAGCAATGGTCTCCTTCCTGCGAGACATGATCGCCATTCCCAGCGAGAGCGGTGAGGAGCGCAAGGTCATCCAGCGGATCAAGGCCGAAATGAAAAAGGCCGGCGGGTGGGATCGAATCTACACCGACAAGATGGGGAACTTGTTTGGCCGCATCGGCAAAGCCAAACCGTTGATCGCCATCGACGCCCATGTGGACACCGTGGGAGTCGGCAATCCGGACGAATGGAAGCACGATCCCTACAAGGGCAAGGTCTCGGGCGGCAAGGTCTTTGGCCGCGGTGCCGGCGACCAGGAGGGTGCGATAGGTCCGATGGTCTACGCGGGCCGCATCATCAAGGACCTCGGGCTGCACAATGACGACTATTCCCTGTTGGTCTGCTTTACCGTCATGGAGGAAGACTGCGACGGGCTTTGCTGGCAATACATCGTGAACGAGGGCGGCATCCGCCCTGATTGCGTTGTGGTCACCGATTCAACCGACTGCAAAATCCTTCGAGGCCACCGTGGCCGCATGGAGATTGGGGTCACCACCAGAGGAAAGTCGTGCCATGGCTCTATGCCGCACAAGGGTGACAATGCAGTTTACAAAATCGCCAAGATCATCAACGAGGTCGAGAAGCTAAACACGCGGCTCAAGGACGATTCATTCCTTGGCAAAGGGACGATCACCGTTAGCTATGTGGACTGTCAAACGCCGAGCGTGTGCGCAGTGCCCAATGGAGCTTTCATCCACCTGGATCGAAGATTGACCGTCGGCGACACCAAGGCATCAGCCGTCAAAGAAGTCAAGGATGCAGTTCGACGAGCGGGCGTCAGTGCCAAGGTCGAAGTACTCAGGTATGCCAGGCCCAGCTACACGAAGCTCGTCTACGAGACAGAGAAGTACTTCCCCACCTGGTGCGAGCCAGAGAACGCCGATCAAGTTCAGGCGGCTGTGCACACTTACAAGGCGTTATTCGGCAAGAAAATGAAACCCTCGCGTTGGACTTTTAGCACCAACGCGGTATCGATTGCCGGCATGTTTGGAATTCCTTGTGTAGGATTTGGCCCGGCGCCCGAATCAGTTGCCCACACGGTCAATGATTCAGTGCCTATCGACCACTTGGTCAAGTGTGCTGCATTCTATGCTGCGTTTCCACAGCATTACTGCGCGTTGAAGAGCTGATCGAGCCACCCAGTCCGGTGGAGGTGTTAGCCACGTATCGCTGCGTAGCGGAGTGCGAATCGGTGCACCGAAGTAGCATGACCGCACAGGCTATTTCTTGGCCAACAACCGTCCCAGGAATCCTCGGGATTTGTGTGTATCCTGGACTGGGCCAATACCGCCGTCAGCGATGCGACAGGCTAGTTGCTGGATAGCTACGCGGGCTGGGCTTTTGGGTGATTTGTCGTAGATCGGTTGCCCCACATCCAGCGCGGCGTTCACATTGCGATAGTCGTTGGGCACCTTGGCAAAAATATCCTGACCGATGTTGCGTTCCACGTCGGCTGAGGTGACGTGCTCGTGGTCAGCATTGTACCGGTTGAGAACCAAGTGAATGCGATCCTCATCTGCCCCCATCTGCATCAAGAGCTCATAAGCGCGGTGGGCGTTTCGGACCGATGCCACCCTGAGCTGTGAGACAATCAAGACCAAGTCAGCTTTCTGGATCGTGGCTACATTAAGGTTGGTGAACGAACGCGGCACATCCACCACCACATAGGAATACATGTTCGAGAGCATGCTCAACATGTCAGACACGCCTTCAGTGCAGACTGCGTGTGCCTGGCCCAGATCATTGGGCCGGGCCAAGAGATGAACCTTGCCCGGCATTTCGTGGATGGCCTTGCGGATCACGTCCTCATCGAGGTGGACTGAGGGAACACAGAGATCGGCCAAGGTGTACTTCGTCTGGGCGTCGAGAGACTCAGCTACGTCTCCGAAGTCTAGATCCAAGTCCACAAGCGCGCAGGGACGGGTAGAGTGACGTGCCAATTCATAGGCGAGGTTGCAACTGATGGTGGTGCCGCCTACACCGCCAGTCGAGCCCATGATGCAGATCTGCTTGGAGGACTGCTCGATGGAATTCAGCGAAGATTCGATTCGATCGATCGCCTCGGCAATGTCGGCTTCTTCGATGGGCAGGGAAACGAACTGCATGCAGCCTGCACGCATAGCAGCAATGATTGTATGGGGATTGTTGTCCGGGCTAAGGCCGATGATCCCTAGATCAGGCGCCGCCTGAGAGATGGCACGGACCGATTCAAGGTCCTTCTCGACGTTAGGGCCAAAGCCAACCAGCAACAAGTCAATTGAACCATCCTTCGCACAAACGCAGATCTGAGCCAAGTCCGTTGATTCCTTGGCAAGGCGGAGCTTGTGAATGGGGTCGATGCCCTGCCGAATCATCGTTCCCGTGTCAATGTCGGTGCAATAGAGGCAAGTCTGCAGGATACGATCCATGTGAACTCCCCGAGAATCGGCAATTAAGAGGCTGGGCGCAGGCAATTGGGCGCTGCACGTCCAAGGTTCTTATCGGGGAATTCAGGCTGCAAGTCCGGCACAAAGCGCGACGCGAGGCGAGCCCAAACGCTCCAGGTTATGGGACATGCGATGACCCACGGCGAAGCAAGCGGACTAAGTCGCGCCCTATTGGCGATCCAATGAGAAAATGGGGACTTGGAAACTGGTGTACGCCGGAAAGACCAATCCACCTTGCAAATCAGCGTTGGTCTCAAAACGAAGGGTGCCTTCGAGCCGGATGTCTCGTGCGTCCTGCGGTTGGCCGATCAGCTGCGAGCTGTAAGTCGTCAGCACAAAGAAGGAATCACCGATCAAGCTGACCACGACAGCACGGAGTGTGATTGACTGATCACTATCGAGCAGAAACTCGTCCAGCGGCTGCTCCACAACGCCGGCAGCCCGGTAGGTGCCGCCCACGGTGGCCGTCTGATAATCAAATACAACATCAGTGCCCTCTGGAAACCCGAAGAATTCACCCAGTACCGTCCCGCCCAAGGTGAGCAGTACTCCGGATTGATCGAAGGTGAGCTCAAGCGTTCCGTCCGCCAACGGCCCCTCGGCTTGCCCGGAGTATGTGGACCCAGCCAGGCGTTCCGCCAGATCACCTCCTCCCTCATTTACACTGATGAACTCGACTTCCTGCTCATCAGTGTCAGCCACAGAATCTTCTTGGTCTTGGTCAGCCACACCCGATCCACCTTGGGAGGCCTGCCCGGCGGATGAAGCTGCACAACCCAGGCAGATTGAGCTGAGCATCAATCCAAGAACCAAGGACGAAACCTTGGCAGCAGTGGGGATTGGCATGGGAAACTCCTCGGCTCATTTTGATCGCGCTGTATGAACGATTCAACGAGCCACTGTAGGTGCGTACAAATAGACGGTCAATGTTGCATAAATCCCGACCTTCCCCGACTGCTTCGTAGACCCTCGACGGGCTGCGGCTTGGCGATCGGGATCAATACTCAAGGCACTATATGTCGGTTGGCATGGTGGTTGGGCAGAAGGCTCTTCGCTGATGGCTTGCTGCAGAGCATCTTCGGATCGCATTGCCGAGGCCAGACGGCCGGCGAGTCATTGCCACTGACCCAGTGCCAAGGACGGCTTCGATTAGCACCGCCCGGTAGAAATAGTGCCGTGCTGCGACGGACAGAGTTGCGCGTTTCGCCGAATCAGTTCTATCAGCTTCTTGCGATCGATGGGCTTGGTCGCGTAGTCATCGCACCCGGCTTGGAGGCATTCCTCGCCATCACCCTGCATCGCGTTAGCGGTGAGGGCGATGATCGGCCCGGTGTACCCCTCCTTGCGTAGCGCTCCCGTCGCCTTGTAACCATCCATTACAGGCATCTGCATGTCCATCAGGATGAGGTCGAATGGAGGTTGTGAGTGGCCTCCAGACGTTCGCTGCATGGATGCTAGCACCCTGTCCAATGCGAGTCTGCCGTTCTCCTCCACGCTCACATCTGCGCCCACCTTCTTCAGCATACCGACGATGAGCGCCTGATTGGTCCGGTTATCCTCGACCAGCAGAATGCGGAACCCTTGCAGATCTGACTGAGATTCCTGCGCAACAGATACAGGGGCGTCGGGCACGGTGGTGGCTGACAGCGGGTCGTCGAGCATTCTCATGCCGTCCAACCGGCACGTTGCTACAGTGGCCCGGAAGGTCGATCCGACACCCAACTCCGTCTCGGATATCACGACGTCACCGCCCAGCAATTCGGCGAACCGCTTGCTGATGGTCAGCCCCAGCCCCGTGCCACCGAACTTCCTTGTGGTCGAGGTGTCAGCCTGCATGAACGGCTGGAAAAGCTTGTTGGCCTGGCTCTCGGTCAAGCCTCTACCCGTGTCAATCACATCGAATTGCAAATACGGCTTGTCATCAGATCCCACCAAGCTCGTCACCAGACGGATGGTTCCAGTCTCGGTGAACTTGATCGCGTTGCCAATCAAGTTGATGAGAATCTGGCGCAAGCGTGTGGAGTCGCTTGGGATGGTTTCCGGGATGGCGCCGGTGTACTCAATATTGAGCAGCAACCCCTTCGCGGCGGCCGGCACGCGCATCAGCGAAGCAACCTCGGCGATAACCCGGCAGGGATGACAGTCCCGGCACTCGGCGACCATCTCACCAGCCTCTATCTTGCTTAGGTCGAGGATGTCGTTGATTAGACACAACAGATACTCGCCATTCCGGCGTATGGTGTGGACGCAGTTCAATCTCTCCGAATCAGACTGCTCGACGTCAAGCATGTTCTCTGCGAACCCGAGAATGGCTGTCATGGGCGTGCGAATCTCGTGGCTCATGTTCGCGAGGAAGTCGCTCTTGGCAGCACTTGCGGACTCGGCCACAGCTTTCGCTTCAACGAGCAGCGTTTCGGCAGCTTTCCGCTCGGCGATGTCGAGAATAATCGCAACAAACATCGGAGAATGGTCATCCGTCAATTGCAGGTGGACTTCGACAGGGTATTGTGACCCATTCTTACGCTGATGAATTGTGTCGAACTGAATCTTCTGCACGGTCCTAGATCGCAGCGGTTTGACCAACTCCGCAAACAACTCCGCCGTGAATTCGGGTTTGAGGCTCAAGGGCGTCATTTCTCGGAGTTCTGCCATCGAGTAACCGAGGTTCTTTCGGGCGCCGTAATTGACATCGACGAAATGAAGAGTTTCAGAATCGAAGATATAGATCTCGTTTAGTGACTGCTGAATCACTCTATTGAAGCGTTCTCGCTCCGCCTGCAACCGCCTTGATTCGGTGGTGTCGCGCGCAATGCAGACGACACCTCCGAATTGACCGTGGCCATCCAGCATTGTGGAATCTGACAAGAGCACGGAAATTTCTTCACCGCTCTTGGCACGCAGTGTCGTCTCGACGTTACCGCTGGAGCCTTCGCCTGCAAGGCAACTGGGCAGGCCCGGCTTGTGAAGCATCGCCTCCTGAGGTCGGATGGCGCCTGAGATGTCTTCTTCGCAGAATAGCATGCTTGCTGGGTGCCCGATCAGCTCCTGGTGTCGGTAACCGAGCAGCTTACAGGTTGCTTCGTTTGCAGTGACAATGTTTCCATCCGGGGCGACGACCAACAGCATGTCGATCATTGATCTGATGATATTCTCGGTGTAGTCCTTCGTTCCTCGCAACTCTTGGACGGCCCGGCTGGCCGAATCGAGTACCAGGTTGACCAGCATTTGCAGCTTATCGATAGATTCGTCGTGCGATGAGACCTTGACCGAGAAGTCAAACTGTCCATCGACCGCCGGGCATAATTGGTCTGCCAGCTCTTCGACGAGGTCGTGAAGTTTTTGGTTGTCTGCAGAATATGGAGACTGTAACGCCATCTCGACCTCAATCCCTACGACTAGAGAATATGAATCTCACACTCCGGGGCCCCGTTCTTCATGCAACACGCTTCCTTTACGACGGCGTTGTCTCCGTAATGGATGATCACACGTCGAGCTAGTGCCATGTAGAGACCGCAGAGTTGATTGGCCGACTTGTAGTGGACAATCACTTCGCCATCGCAGTCTTCGACCTCAAACTTGTCGTCGATGGCCGCTCGCAAGGCGGGGTCCCGCTGGCTCGTGGCGAAGCCGTTGTGAATCCTCGGCTGACGAAGCAGAAACTCCCGCGCATTCTTGGCCATCTTGAACCATATGGGCCATCGCACCTCGCTATCCTTGAGGAAGAAAGCTGCAAAAGCCTCTTCTGCCTCCTCCTGTCCCAGATTCAGCACATCGAGCATTGAAGCGAAAATTCGCCGAAACTCAGCGTCGTCGTAAGCCTCATAAATGAGGAATTCCTTGTCTTGTGGCACGTCTGCCCTTCGTCTAACCTCGCGCCCAGCCTCTTCCCCCGCGCTGGACTCGATCAGGTCAAACAGCAGTTTCTGGATGAGACCGACCATATTCAACTCCGCTGTGTCCGCCTCCCCTGGCAGCGGCGTAGGCCTCGAACCAAAAGACTGCGAATCGTTCTTGTTGCCCGCGCAAGGCTGATGCAACTGCGAGACATCGCCGAATGGATCGCTGCGCCGGCCCGTTTGTGCATGAGCGTGGCCCGCGCGACGCGCGAACTGTACGGCAGCGGTTCTGCGACATAGCCAACCCATACCCCCAGCTTCTCATCGACACGATTTGGCTACGCCTGGAATTGAGACTGGGCGTGGATTTGCGGGCCACAACCCGTACCGGTGTTATCCAGCGCTTCAACTTGCTTATTATGCGACGCAAGCCGGAACCTACCGGCGCCCCAAAATAGGACATGCCCAACGGGAGCCAGTTGGGGCTTTCTTTCCTCGATCTGAGTTTGGATGTTTGGCAGGTCGTACTCTGAGAACGAAGATTGACTTGCCTATCCTGGGGTGTGGAGGAGATGGCTGGGCTCCCCGGTTCCTATCAAGGGGTGATCGCTCTGCTGACCTTGGGGCCCGCAGCGTGTACGCTCCCCTCTACTCAAGAAAAGCAGAGTCTGCTCACGCGTGCCGCACCGAGCAGAAACACGATTTAGGAGAGGTGCGCCATTGAATGACGATGCGTTCAGCTTCAACTCTGGAGCCCCCTGGCATATTTGCATGGATGTCAAATGGGTAGGCCCCGATCTGCTATGCCGCGTCCACGGAGGGGCTGAGCATGTGGGTGCGGTGGCACTTGGTCAATGGGACGGCCGGTGCTCACACGTAGACACACTGCCCGTCGGCCCACACAAGGAAGGGCCACTCGCCACCTTCGTTGCCCGCAAACTCTGCCGAGCCAGTCAAGGAACCGTAACCTGTCTTGCAGGAATTCATTTTGACCGAATCAGCAAGACAGACATCGAAGAGATCTGCGGCGAGGTACACACTCTCACCGCCCGCGCCGTTCGCCGACTCGAAGGCCCGAGGATGGCCCGCGCAGGACTCCACTCAGCCTAGAAGGACACTGCCCCTGTGGGTGGTCGCTGGTTAGTCAGGCCGAGGGGCTTGGCTATTCCGGTCCTTCAATGTAGCCCAGTGATCGCAATCGATCGCGCTGTTCTTTGGTCAGGTTGGCCGTCGCTGGAATGAATCCTTGCGCCCTGCTCTGATTGATCGTCAACTGCTGTTGAAGCAGCGACTTGAGTTCGTTGACCCTTTGCGGGTATTGCCCAAGCAGGTTGTGCTGCTCATACGGGTCCACGTCGATGTCGTACAGCCCCATCCATCGCGTAGCCGGTGTGGTCATCAACTTGAAGTTGCCCACATAGATGCCCTTTTGTTCCTGCCCCATCTTGACCGATTCGATGAACGCATCCAGCGTCGTAGATGGTGGCCTGTTCTCAAAAAACGGTGCCATTGTAGTACCCTGCATTCCGGCTGGCCCGGTTAGACCCAAGTGATCCAAGATGGTGGGCATCAGATCAATCGAGCGGAGCATTTTTTGAACCCGCACACCTGACGGCAATCCGGTGGGCCAGCGCAGCACCATCGGGATGTGGGCGTCGGTATGATGCACGCTCCAACCATGCTCCCAAAGGTCATGTTCGCACAGCGCTTCGCCGTGGTCTGACGTGATGATAATGTAGGCATCTTCCCATAGACCAAGCTCGCTCAACTTGGCAGCAAGTCCACCCAAGTGATGGTCTGCCTGGCGAACGCCCGCCTGATAGCGGGCCATCCAGTATTCACGATAGTGGTTAAGACGGTCGTGCCGCTCCTTGTCAGCCAAGTAACCCTTCGGAAGATTCAACAGGTACTTGAGCGACTCGAACTGCTTGTCTGTGAGCGTGGTCTTGTTGGGCATCTGCTCGATGCCATCAAGCAGCGGATTGAGAAACTGGGCTTCAGCATCGTACGGGCCATGCGGGTCCATGTAGTGGAGATAAGCGAAGAAAGGCTTATCCACATCGCGCTGTTGAATCCACTCTACGGCAGCATCGTTGACCACCCTGCCTGGCGTGGTGTTGTTGGCAAAGCGGCTGTCGAAATGATCGAACCCCTGCGCAAAGCCATATTCACTTAGGATGAACGGATTAGCCACAAACGCTGCCGTCGCATAACCCCTCACCTGGAGCGACTCAGCCAACGTCTCGAAAGAATCGTCGAAGACAACGACCTTCGCTTTGCCCCTGAAGGTTGCGTTAAAAGCCTGAGCGTAGTTCACCACCTTGTGTACGCCCGGGTATAGCGATGAGAAGAACGAAGCGATGGACGGCTGAGTCCATGGGGCGGCGCTAATCACCCGCTGGATGGTGACGCCTTGGGCTGCAATTTCGTCGATGTTCGGCGTGTTCCCGCTGGTGTTCCCGTAACAGCCCAGGCAGTCTGCCCGCAGGGTGTCGATCATCACCATGATGATGTTCGGCGTAGGTCGATCAACCGGAGGATCCAAGTTTGCAGCTGGCCCGGGGGGCGCAGATTCTTGGTTCTCGGCTGGCTCGCAGCCGCCTAGGACGACTATGACCAACGCGAGCGGCAAAGCCAACCAGCAGCCAGCCAAGCGGCGAGACGCACTATTCATGGAGCTACCCCAGTGCCGGGTTTTTGAAAAAATAGCCAAGGACTCAATTCCTCCTAACGATCAAGCGGCGCGATTCTATCGTTCCTGCAATTCACACACAACCGCAACGCGAGGCATCGCGGCAGTAAGAGCTGACAACCGATAACACAAATTGGAGCTAGCGAATTTGAAGGGCTGTAGCGGCGCCCCATTCAGTAGGGCCAGCCGGATATTTTTCTTGCCGATGAGCTGGCTGTTTTGTAGGTTTCATCATCAGGGTGCGCCCACCGAAACCAAGTCCGGGGACGTTTTTGAACCGCGTCGTGGTGACGGCCTGCCAAGAATTGAATGACGACACCCTCGACCCTCAAAGCATTCGGGCACAACAGCTTCAAAACAGTATCGCGGGGACTCTCTGGGTGATGCCAAAACCAGAGATGTGTCGCTGCGCCTGGATCAATGTTGAGCACGCTCAATCGGAGGGGAAAATGGCACATTCACCTTGCTCGAACACAATTTCAACTCGGCACTGCTCGAGGTGCCACGCGCCCACAAACCGGGTCAGCAATGACCTGGTGACCGGATCGGTCGGGGCGCCGCTCTGCGAGAAATGCTCAGGCCTCGGGACGGGCAGGCTGTTTCTGCTCGTAGCCACGCTCGCTGCCATCATCTTGTGGATGCTCTGATAGCCCGAATGAGACAGCTTCAGGACTGCGTGCTGCCGGCTAGCTGCAAGGCTCAGTTTCCATTGGCTGAAGCGATGCGGTCGGTGTGCTCACAGGCGATGTCTTGGGCAAGACTTCCAAGGCGACGACCGTGACATCGTCGGTTGGGCTGAGCGACCCCTCCTGATCATCCAATATCATGGTAATCTTGGAAGCGAGTTCTTCTGCGGGCAGGCCTGCAAGTTGCTGGAACATCCGCTGATGACGGAGCCATTTCTCGCCTTTGTCATCCTCAGTGTCATCGTAAGCAACTTCGAGGCCGTCGCTGTAGAGGATCACCTTCTCGCCCGGTTGGAGCTGCACGCTGCCGGCGTCAAAATCTTCACCCGGGAAGACGCCGAGCAAGCCCCCGGTAGACCGAAGCTCGGTGATGGCACCTTCTGTGGACACTAGCAATGGATACGGATGGCCACCCCTGGCGTACTGAAGCTCTAGTGTTTCGATATTGATGAGGCAGTAGCAAGCTGTAACGAACTGGCAATTGGGAAGAGACTGAGATGCCAACGCATCGTTCAACCCTCGTAGCGTTTCGGACGGCGATAGCAGGTCATAACCACCCTCGAACACGCGCTTGGCGACGATTGCTTTCTTGATGAACATCGTCAGAAGACTGGCGGCCATCCCGTGCCCAACTGCATCCGC
>JAJDDP010000124.1 GCA_029260235.1 Phycisphaerae bacterium
AATATCCGCCCCCCCCGCAGGCCGATCAACCCCTCTCGCAAAAGAACTTATGGGATTCTTCAGGCACCACTACTTAGACCTGACAAAACTACGCCCGCATCAGTTGGGCGAGTTGATACTTCAAAAACTCGGTCGGAGATGATGGCTTGGGGGGTGATTGTGCCGCAATACGAATGTAGGTCAGGTCATCAACTCGTAGTTAGGGGATCAGGGGCATAGGGAGCGCGTTAGGCTCACTTAGATCACTGCAACGGCGCAGGTGGAATCCAGGATGAAGTAAGCCTGACCCCCTAAACCCTGTAAGAGTCCTGCTAGCGATACCGTTGTTCTTTGGTCCCAGACGTTGGTCACCAGCACATCAGGGCAATGGCAACCATGTGGATTCGACACAATGAATTTGGCGACTTGCAGGATCGATACCTAACAAGTATCGGCAGGGCAATGCTGTTGTGCCAGGGTTTTGAAGATACCTGCAAGCGAACATTGCGCTGGTGGAGCGTCGCGAAGAGGCTCTCAGATGGGGACAGAATCGATCTTGAATCGGCCGCGAAGGACTCCGAGCGCCTCATGGAGTCATTCCTAGGAATAGCTTTGCGGAAGATCGTCGGGGAATACAAGATCAATGATGAGGATGCTCGTACTCTCACCGCGGCGAAGGATGCCCGGAACTACATCGCCCACGAATCTGCCAATTCATGTTCGCAATCGAACTTTGAGATAGTCTTTGGCCACGACGAATGGACAGTACTGCGGGAACATGTCTTGGCCCTCGCCAATGGTCACAACCTCTTGTGCTGCTGGGCCTATGAATTCGAAGAACGACAACCGAGGCCGCTCACTTTGAGCCAGGCATATCCGCAGCAAATCACAGACTGGATCTTGCGACCGATTGAACAGTGGTTGGATTCCCCAAGATCTTAGCCTCCGGTCCCGGTTCCTCTGGGCGTGTGGTCGCAGCCGCGGAATCTAGCGCCTTACAACCGCCTCGAGAACAGAGGTTCTTCGCTGGTATGCCGGGGTAGGCATAGGATTGCGCGGCTTGTTTCTCCGGCTGCTAGGCTGTCCGCCCACGGGGGGATTTCTCCGCCGCGCCATTTGTTGCAGCAAGAGTACAAGCGTCGTGCTCTCTTAGATTGGGCAGCGTTCTGTTGCGGCGACTGGGCGCGTCGCCTACATTAGCCCCATGACAACTTACGCCACCATAGAACAGTTGTGCGACCACGTTGGGCAGGAAGTTACGCTTCGTGGGTGGACGTACAAGACTCGGTTTTCGGGGAAAATTGGCTTTGTGGTCCTTCGGGACGGCACGGGGCTTTGCCAGTGCGTGGTCGAGAAGCTCGATGAGCTGGCTGAGGTTTTTGCTGCTGCCAAGGAGCTGACCCAGGAATCTTCGGTCGAGATCACCGGCCTGAAACTGGTTCAGAAGGCTGTGGACTACCCCATCACGCCCAAAGCCCACGGCGTCGATTTCCTGATGAAGCATCGCCACCTCTGGTTCCGCTCGCAGCGGCAGCACGTCATCCTGCGCATCCGGGCTACCCTGGTCGATGCCATCCGCCAACACCTGAACAAGAGCGGCTTCATCCTGATCGACACGCCGATCTTCAACGGGACAGCCGGTGAAGGCCATTCGACTCTCTTTGGCGTAGACTATTTCGACGAGAAAGCCTACCTCGCCCAGACAGGCCAACTCCATGTCGAGTCAGCCTGCATGGCCCACGGAAAGGTCTACTGCTTCGGGCCAACCTTCCGGGCAGAGAAATCGAAAACCCGCCGCCACCTGACCGAATTCTGGATGGTCGAACCGGAGATCGCCTACGCAAACCTCGATGAGGTGATCGATGTGGCTGAGGATTTCGTGTGCGGCATCGTCGAAAGAGTGCTCAACGATCACCGGGAAGATTTGGAATTCCTGGGCCGCGACGTAGCCAGCCTGGAGTGCATCAAGAAACCGTTCTACCGTATCACCTATTCGCACGCCGTCGATATCCTCCACGGCCCCAAGGCCAAGCAGTTGCTCGAAGACGACCTAACCACCAAGAAGCAAGCCATCACGGACTTGTCCACGAAACTCGATGAGCTAGAGGAGTCGGCCAAGACCGCCAGGAAAAAATGGCAGCAGGAAAAGGCGGCCCAAGATATCCAAGCGGCGCGGACAGAGCGATCCGAGTTGGAGGAGCAAGTAGGAAACATCCCCCACCACATGGAGTTAGCCGCCAATTTTGAATGGGGCAGCGACTTGGGTGGCTCGGACGAGACCATCATTTCCCGGCTACACGATAAGCCGGTCTTTGTGACCCATTACCCCAAAGAGGTCAAAGCGTTCTACATGCGTGTGGATCGCGAAAACGATAAGCTGGTCGAGAACTTCGACATGCTAGCCCCGGAAGGTTTTGGCGAGGTCATCGGCGGCTCAGCCCGCGAGGAAGACTACGACATTCTGCTGTCGCGCATCCACGACCACAAACTGCCCATCGAACCCTACGAATGGTATCTAGACCTGCGCCGCTACGGCAGCGTACCTCACGGAGGCTTCGGCTTGGGCGTCGAGCGAACCTTGGCTTGGATATGCGGCCTGCCCCACATCCGCGAGACGATCCCCTATCCGCGCATGATGGGAAAAATCGAGATATAGCCAAGACGCCGATGGGGCTGCTGCCGTTCTCGAGACTGTTGACCAAAGTTGATCGACTATCGGGCCTAGTTCAAGTGGCTGCCGAGCGCAATCTCATCTCGCTCTCTCGAATGAGAGTGCGAGCACATCGGTCCACGTTGCACCTTCGTCATTGGAATGTGATTCGACAAAACGGAAGGCCGTGTGTGGCGTCGCTCGGCCTTTGCGGCCGTACACCTTGCCCAATCCGGTCAGTTTAATGAGATGTGGCGAGTCTCGGTCTTCCAGGCTGAGCGAACTTGCGGGTTCAACGTTTCGTCAACGGACTGTGCTGGCTCCCGCTATTGACCGCCGGCAGTCAGCCGCACCATCAGCGGGAGAGGCTGTGCTACGATGTTCAGCGCAGATTCGTACCAGGACCAATGTGGGCCCCACTGCCCGGAGTGGCCAAGGAATTCCCAGTTGCCCGTTTGGGATTGGGCGAACTGAGCATAGGCTGCGATCGGATCTTGATCAGGGCAGATTTCTTCGACATAGGCATCTGGCATCTCACAGCTCAAGCTTGTATTCACTGCCACCGGCTCGACCAGGGCGGTTTCCTTCGCGAGAAGCTCCGGCTGATCAACTGTGACTGCGGCTGGTTCAGGCAGTTCTGCGATCCATAGATGTTCAATTACCGGAGTTAGCGAGGTCACGCCTTGCGTTACCGACGGAAGAAGCGATAGGTCATCAAACGAATCTTCGTACCAATCCGAAAACCGACCGTTCACAGACCAACCCGAAGCAAGGAAAGCCTCCTCGGTGATCACCGCCCAAGATTCCACGATTGACTGAACCGGTCCCGGGCCAGCCTGAACATCAATGGAATCCTCGCAGGGTTCATCCTCCATTGGATCGACCTCTGAAGACTCATCCAAGAGCTCGGATGACAACAGAATCGTGCTGTCCTCTTCGTCGAGCAGAACTGGTGATTGCTGCATCTCGACTTGAATTGGCTCAGGCAGTGCAGCAACCGATGAAGCGGGATCGTGCTGCCAGTAGGCTGCAGCTAGCATCGATGCTTCGTCGACTTCTTCGTCGGCGACATGCACTTCTCCTTGGGCGACAGCTTCTTCGACAATAATGATGCCCTCGTCGGATTGCAGTCCTGCGGCCGCCGAGATGACCTGCGCTTCGAACGGAGCAGGATCCTCGCATGAAGGCTCCTCTTGTGTCGCCTCTTCCTCCCAGCAAAGTGCCTCCGCCTCGTAGGCCTCCTGGAGGCGATTCAGACCCGCCGCGATGGCTGAGGTGCCCGTTGAAACGATCAGCGGGGGATCCAGTTGGTTCAGTTCGTCCTCAAGCAGAACAAGCGCCTCCTCCTGTGGCGAAGGCTGGCTACTCTTTTCTGGCTCAACTTCCGCGGCGGGTTCGGTCGCGACAACTTCATCGAGGTTTTCAACGGGAACGACCATATCCGGCTCTGGGGTGATGCCCAGTTCGGTCGTGCTCTTCACGAGCGTAGGTTCGGTTTTGTCGATCGGGGGTTCCTCAGTAATTTCCGCTTCCACCTCCGCCTCGGGCTGCATCACAACGACTTGCGCCAACTTGGGCGCGATGGCGTTGAGCTGTCGCTGGGCAGCAGTGAATTCTGGATTCAGGCTGAGCACATGCTCGTACGCCTCAGCCGCCTCGGCATAACGATGGCCGCTGTGATACATCAAGCCTAAGTTGTAGAATGCGTCTTCTTCAGCCAACGCGGTTTTGAAGGCCTCTAGTGCTTCTTCAAAGCGATGCTGTTTGGCTATGACCATACCCAAGTTGACGAACGACCGGGCAAACCGGGGATCGAGTTGCACGGCATTGCGGAGCTCTGTTTCGGCGTCCATCCACCTGCCTTGCAATGCGTATTCATAGCCCAGGTTGTTCCGCAGGCGCGCTGAACCGGGATCAAGTTGAACGGCTTTGCTCAGGGCGGACTCAGCTTCTGCATGGCGACCCATGCGACCCAGTAGCAAGCCCATCCGGGCATAGGCTTCAACATAATTGTGGTTAGTTGCAGCCGATTTTTTGTACTGCACCAGCGCGTCATCAAACTGCCCATTCTGTTCATGCAGCAAGGCCGCCGCAAAGTGCGTCTGGGGTAGAATCTGAGGATCAGCCATGATCTTGGCGGTACCAATCGCTTCTGCATCCGCGTTCAACCAATTCCGATCCTTGCTCGAACTAACCATTTGTTGCGTTGGTTGCATACATCCGAGCATGCACAGGGTCAACACGATGGATGATGCTTTGACAGCGATTCGCTTATTCATTTCGTTTCACCCTACTCTTCTGGCGGTCCAGAACCACATGCCCGCAGGCAACCCATGTAGCCTCTGTAAATTGATTATTCTGCAGTGTTCTCGAATTCGGTCGCCCAGCCCTTTTGCTTGCCTGCTACTGCTTCCTGGGCACTCGTGTGATGGCTGCCGGGCATAGCCACAGCGACATCAATCCGGTCCATATCAGCTCCGGCTGCTGCCAGGAAGTCACGAACATGGGCGATGCGCTCGCTAACCATCTCTTCATCCTGGATGGTTGTTGCATAGCGGACCAAGCCGCCATAGGCCTCGACCAATTGGGCCATTCGCGCCAAGCGCAGCGTGCCCAGGGAATTCAATTCCGTCGTATGCGGAACAAAGTGAAGGTCTGCGATGGACATGTCAGACACAATGGCATTGTCAACCATGTAGGTGAAAAAGGGCTGAAGCTTCTGGGGATGGTCCGCGATGCCTGGTGGTAGATTGAACTTTTCGGTGGGTTGGCCACAACCTGCAAGGACCATGCATGAGAGTGCCAGGAGAGACTCGAAAATTTTATTGCGGGACATCGGTATGCTCCTTGAATGGTATGCACGCCATGGAGACGGTTCGCTGTGATGACCAAGACGGTTGGAACGCGGGTATCGCGTTGTTTGACTCGACTGGACTACGCGGGTTGAGTTCATCGCTGACAGCTTCCCCGAAGAATGCAAGATTCTCCCGCGTCGCCGTATGATCTGGTTCCCTCACCAGGTGGGCGTCCCGCGAGACGTTTATCGGTCACTTAACTATCGAGCGATTTTCAGGCTGACCTTCGCAAATTATCGGGCAACAAACTACCCCCAGCGGGTGTGAGACCGCCCACGGAATTCGTCCTATAACCGAACCAATGCTGGGAAGCGGGGTGATGGGGACTGACAGGGCTGGGAAGGCAGCTGGAAGGTAGCATCCTTTGAACTAGATGACCCCCGTAGCGAACTACTCGCCGATGTCTTCGTTCCAAAGTTCGGGCTTAGAAGCGATAAATGCCTCCATCAGTTCGATGCACTCGGGCAGGTTGAGAATTGAAAGCTCGATCCCGCGGGATCGGACGTACTCTTCAGGCCCTTGGAAGGTCTTGCTTTCGCCGACAATCACTTTGGGGATACCATAGAGCAGCGCCGTCCCGCTACACATGTCGCATGGCGAGAGCGTTGAATAGAGAATCGAGCGTTTGTAGTCAGCTGCACTCAGCCGGCCCGCATTTTCCAGGCAATCCATCTCTGCATGAAGTATGGCGCTACCCTTCTGGACCCGCCGGTTGTGGCCTCGCCCTACGATTTGGCCATCGAGCACCAACACCGAGCCGATGGGAATACCGCCCTCAGCCAAACCCTGCTTGGCTTCTTCGATAGCTGCCTGCATGAAAGCGTCCATGTTGCCTCCTCCAACGGGTTTCGTTTGTTGATTCTCGACCTGCCGTTCAGCACTGCGTCCAGTTTTCCACATCCTCGACGATGAGATTCTGCTGAGCGGTTGTTTGCTCGGCAGCCCTATCAAGATCATCCCCTGCCGTCTTGAGCAAGATGTAGAACTTGATTTTCGGCTCGGTGCCGCTGGGGCGGGCGATTACTTTCCCACCCTCAGCCAACGTGAAGAGCACCACGTTAGCAGCTGGTAGATCGTACTGCTCAAGGACTTGGCCCGTCTGGGCGTCGCGCTTCTCGCCGGTCATCATGTCAGCTACGGCCACAACCGGCTGGCCGCCGATATGGTCGGGCGGGTTGTGGCGCAAGCGTTCCATGATGGCTTTGATTTGCTCCCCCCCTTCCTTTCCTTTGAGGACAACGCTCTTGGCAGATTCGTGGTAGTAGCCAAAACGGGCGAACAGATCATCCAGCATATCCAGCAAACTCTTGCCCTTACTTGCCGCCCAAGCCGCAGCTTCAGCGATGAAGGCTGCACTAGTGACCGCATCCTTGTCGCGGGCGAAGGTGCCCGGCAAGTAGCCGTAGCTTTCTTCTGCGCCAAAGATGAAACGCTTGCTCGGATTATCGGGCGAACCTTCTTTCTCATACTGCCGAATCTTTGCACCGATCCACTTGAACCCGGTTAGCGTTTCGACCACCTCTGCTCCATACGAACGAGCGATTTCCTTCATCATGTCGCCCGACACAATCGTGCTGAGCACCACCGCGTTCTCGGGAAACTTCTGAGCCTGGGCCAATTGCTCGCAGATGTAGTAACAAATCAGACTGCCGATGCGGTTCCCGGTGACCAACTCGAATTCGCCGTCCCCCCGCCGAACAGCTATCCCCATGCGGTCCGCATCGGGATCGGTGCCGATGACCACGTCAGCCCCCTCCTTCTTGGCCAGTACGATCGCCAGATCCAGAGCAGCCGCCTCTTCGGGATTGGGTGAGTCGACCGTGGAGAACTCGCCATCCGGCTCAGCTTGCTCAGGAACTTCCAGCACCTGCTCGAATCCACGCCGTCGAAGCGCCTCTGGAATCAACTGACCGCCCGTGCCGTGCAGCGAGGTGAAAACAATCTTCAACTTCTGCCCGTGGGACCGACAGATCTGCGGATTCAGGCAAGAGGCGTCCACTTCCTCCAAAAAAGCTTCGTCCGCAGCTACTCCGATGTCCTGGAGGAGGCCAGCTTGACGGGCTTCCTCCACTTCTAGCGCCTTCACGTTTCCGAAACCACCCACCTTGTCAACCTCTTCAATAATGGCAGTGTCATGGGGTGGCACAATCTGGCCGCCATCGCTCCAATATGCCTTGAACCCATTGTATTCCGGTGGGTTGTGGCTGGCCGTCACGACGACGCCTGCTGTGCAACCCAGATGCCGGATCGCAAAGGACAGTTCCGGCGTGGGCCTTAGTTTCTCGAAGAGGTAGGCTTTGATGCCATTCCCAGCCATCACCAACGCAGTACGCAGCGCCAACTCCTCACTCATACGGCGGCAGTCGTAAGCGATGGCGACCCCACCCGCTTTTGCGGCGTCACCCTGCCGGGCGACATAGTTCGCCAAGCCCTGAGCAGCCAGCCCGACCGTGTAAACATTGACCCGATTCAACCCAGCTCCAAGCAGCGCCCGAAGCCCGCCCGTGCCAAATGCCAGCGGTTGATAGAAGCGGTCAGTAAGCTCATTGTCCGCTCCGGCAGAAACCAGCCTGCGGATTTCCTCTTTGAGAGCATCAGCGATGGCCGGCTCACTCAGCCACGCATCGACCGCTTCTTGAATTGCTGCATCCATGTGCATCGTTACCTCATTCTTCACTTGAGCCCGGTGTATGCGACCGGCATATGGTTTGCACCAACGACCGTAGCCAATGCTCGACTAAACATTCTGCCACCTAGGTTGAGCGCGTCAACCGGTTCACGCATCGGAGTCGGTGACACCTTCGCCCGAGGCCAGCGCTGCCCCGGACTATCCAGGAGTGGCGTTCCTTTCCATGGTCACGATTGATGCTCACGATCTAGCAACAGTCGCGATGGGCGCCGCAAACGCAGATTGGGCTGGGAACTCAGCAGATGCTGATCTACCGATTTCAATGAGCCTAGCCCCCGTCATCCCCTTTAGCTAACAAAGCTGCGACGCCTCTATTTCGAGCGTCTTCGTGATTGTTCGACGTGTCGTTCCCTGCCACATCGAGCGCCTAAGCGGGAACGTCATACCGAGGAGATTGGCTGGAACTCAAGCTACGGCCGGAAATCTATGTAGGAGCCAAGATCCCCGCGAATCAGATCGCGCTCGCAGGGCGCCTCCCAGCTGTCCAGAATATGGTCAAACTCGGACCAAAACGCGTCATACTCTCCTTCGATGACTTCGCCGGACTTGTCCTTCTCAATTCCATTGAAGAGTGCCTTCGCCTCCAAGGCAAAGCCCACTATCTGCTCGGCGTATGCCTTCCAGGGAATCCGAACTTCAATTTCAGGAAACTCTACAGCAGCCGTCATGTTATTGCAGTCGTATCGCACCACGTCTTCGATGCAAACGACTCCTCCATAATGCCGAACACTCCAGTCAATGCCCATATCACATCCCAGCATAAGGATCGTCCCGCAGCCGTGGGGAATCAGTCGATCCGCGACCCTGTCGAGGGCTGAATGTCGATACCTTAGCGTCCGCAGAAGGCCCAGGGCAGCCTCACTCATGCCGTAGCTCCCCTGGGACTCGCCAATTTGGCCATCGGCCGATATTTGCTGACCACCAATCCGCAGGTCAATTTCCCCGTGAGAGCAGAGATCCCGCCCGCTGTCATTAAACAACCAGCCCTGCCGAACAATCCGGATTGCAAAGTCCATTCATCACCTTGGCATGCCAATGCGCTGTGCGGCGAAAAATCAGTTCGAATGAGGCTAGACCAGCCGTAACTCTTCAGCCATGTGCAGCGTCTCTCCCGCAGCATGTTAAGATAGGTAGATTTGCGCCCTGGATTATGCTCTGGTATACCATGCCGTATGCAGCAGGGCACGGTGCCAGCGCCTGAAGTT
>JAJDDP010000125.1 GCA_029260235.1 Phycisphaerae bacterium
CCGGTGCATGCGGCCCACGTCTGACGGATGGGGAATTGAGGAGGAGAAGCAGATGATCAGGACGATGCTTAGCATTGGTCTGTGCGCTCTATTGGTGGGTCTTGCGGGCTGCCAAACAAGCCCCCGGACTGGTGGAGGCCAGGCGAGTACAGCTGGTGACGGCACGGGTGCCCCTGTGCCAGAACTGCCCGGAGATGATGGGTCCAATACGGACGCTCCAGGCGATTCAGCCCAAGATGACTCTGACTCTCAAAGCCCCGACGACAATCCAGATGAAACTACTCCGCCCCCCGACGATTCGGGTGATGAGCCGGACGACAGTGATGATTCCGATGATCCCGCTGATGATTCCACCGCGTTAGAGCCCGCGGTTTGGAGCCATGCATTCGATGCTTCTTCGGCTGGGGCGCTCTCTGCGGTATGGGGGAGTTCTCCGGACGATGTCTGGGTCGTTGGCGGTACGCCGGAGCAAGGTGAGGTTTATCATTTCGATGGCCAAGCTTGGCAGGCTATGGAGGTCCCCAAAGTTCCGTTGTTGGTCTGGGTGTACGGCTTTGGTCCCGACGACGTATTCGCCGTGGGCACCGGTGGCGGTGCAGTCCACTACGATGGTCAAACCTGGACGGAAATGTCGAGCGGAACCACCGAAGATCTATGGGGTGTCTGGGGTTCTGCTTCGGATGATGTTTGGGTCGTTGGCGGCAACGTCGGCCAAGGCGATCCGGTCATTCTCCACTACGACGGAAACAGCTTTACTAGAGTGACTGCGCCCGCTAATGATCGCGATGCGACTTCACTCTTTAAAGTATGGGGCATCGGGTCAAAAACCTTCGCGGTGGGTGAGCGAGGCCTCATTATCCAATACGAAGATGGCGAGTGGTTTCAAGTGCCAGCCGGGGCTGATGCGGACGAAGATTTTGTCTCGCTCTGGGGAACCAGTGAGGATAACATCGTTGCGGTTGGCGGCAGAGCCGGTGCCCGCACCGCCGTTTATGATGGAACGGGCTGGACCACCTCCAAGCACACCGGCATTCCCGGCCTCAACGCAGTCTGCATCATTGAACCCGACGAAGCGATCATCGGCGGAGTCGAAGGCTACGTCGGCAGCTACAATCCTAGAACCAAAGTGCTGACCACAGAAGAAGCCAGCACAGGTCTGGCCGTTCATGGGGCATGGGCCGACGGCACTGGGAACTATTATGCCGTGGGCGGACGCTTCGCTGCGCCTTACGCCGGTGTAGCTTTGGTGCGCACCTTTGGCGATCCTGGTTTTAGCCCAGAAGCTCCCTTGGGTATTCCACCCGAGTGCGTCATCGACACCGATTGCCCAGCTGGGAGCACCTGCCAAAACAGCGAATGCGGTTTCGCTCCGGGCTGCTCTGGCGCTGATGACGACGCTGACGGGTGGCTCAACTCCTGCGATAACTGCGCAGGCGATGCCAACCCCGACCAAGTTGACTCTGATTCGGACGGAGTGGGCAATGCTTGCGACGCTTGTGCCGGTTTCGACGACGCGGTCGATGCCGATGCTGACGGCGTGCCCGATGGATGTGACGTTTGCCCCGGCTTTGACGACGCACTTGATACAGATGCCGATGGCGTACCCAATGACTGCGACATCTGCCCCGGCGGTAATGACGCCGCCGACGATGACGCCGACGGCGTGCCCAACGGATGCGATATCTGTATCGCCGGAGACGACGCCCTGGACGCCGATGCCGACGGTGTGCCCGATGCGTGCGACGTCTGTTCCAACGGCAATGACAACAATGACGCCGACAACGACGGTGTGCCTGATGATTGCGACATCTGTTCCAGCGGTGACGACAACGTCGATATGGATAACGACGGCGTGCCCAATGCTTGCGATATCTGCGGCAGCGGGGACGACAACCTCGACGCCGACACTGACGGCGTGCCCGATGCGTGCGACGCTTGTGCTAACTTCGACGATGCGATCGACGCAGATACCGACGGCGTTCCCGATCTGTGCGACGCATGTCCAGGCGGGGACGACACGCTCGATTCGGACAACGACAATGTGCCCAACGCATGCGACATCTGCCCGGGATTCGATGATAGCGACGATGCAGACACCGATGGCGTGCCCAATGGCTGTGACGATTGCGACAACAGCGATCCGAATGACGCCGACACCGACGGGGTGCCCGACGCGTGTGATGTCTGTACGGGATTCGACGATAACGCCGACGCCGATACCGATGGCATCCCGGACGGCTGCGACCTCTGCCCCGGCGCCAACGACTTGGATGACGCCGATGGTGATGGCGTGCCAGACGGATGTGACATCTGCGCCGGTGAAGATGACACGCTCGATGCTGACACCGATGGCGTGCCCGACGGCTGCGACATCTGCGCAGGGTTTGACGACAACGTGGACTCAGACGTAGACGGCGTACCCAACGGCTGCGACATCTGCGCTGGTTTCGACGACGCCATCGATGCGGATGCCGACAGCGTGCCCGATGGCTGCGACACCTGTCCCGGCGGTGATGACGCCCTCGACGCCGACAATGATGATGTGCCCGACTTCTGCGACGCTTGCCCCGGATTCGACGACGGCCTTGATGCCGATTCGGACGGCGTGCCCAATGCTTGCGACGTTTGTCCAGGGTCGGATGACAACGTGGACTCCGATGCGGACGGCGTGCCTGAGGGCTGCGACGTCTGTTCGGGCTTCGACGATAACCTAGACAACGACATCGACGGCGTCCCAGACGGTTGCGACCTCTGCGAGGGGTTCGACGACGCCGTGGACAGTGACGGTAATGGCGTGCCAGATGGATGTTGTGTGGCTGATCCTGATTGCGTATTCGGCGAATCTTGCACTGCCGGATTCTGTGAAGTGGTAACCACGGACATTGAAATGGGGTACGGAAGTCCTTATGTCCGGGTTCCAGAGGGTGGAGACCTGCCGGTGGTGGCTGGCTTCCAAGGTTTTGGCGAGCTGTATCTGAGTTACCGGACGCTTGGCTTCACGCCAAACGGAACCGCAGCAATCACCCTCTCGCTGGTTATGGTGGATGATGGCACGGTGATCTTGAGCCCATTCGCTGTTGCGGGGAATCAGTTCAGCGAAGTGTCTGCCGGAGTCAATGAACAGCTCAACGACTTCTGGTTTATACTCCTAAATCCAGTGAACCTCTTCGGCAGAGAGGCCGATATCGTATTGACCATCACTGACGAGACCAACCCTGCGATTTCTGTGACCATACAACAACGCGTGGTCATAGTGAATGCGGCGGGCCTTTGATGATGCTCGGGGATTTGTGATCAAAAATTGACCCAATGTAGAACTGTCAAAAAGGATTGCGACATGGTGAACAGCAGCTTCCAAACAGCGTTCATTGCGGCGTTGACGGTAATTCTTCTTTCAGGTTGCACGCAGCCAACGGGGGGAGGCGGCGGTACCGATGATGGGCCTGTTCCCGGCTCAATGGGTGGCGATTGCCTCGACGGCGACACCTGTAGTGGCGATCTCGCCTGCGTGAACGACGTGTGCGAAGCGAGCAGCGGCGGCGGAGATCCCGCGGCAGGTGAGTTGGGCGGCGCCTGTCTCGACGGCGACACCTGCAGCGGCGACCTGACCTGCGTGAGTGACCTCTGCGAAGCGAGTGGCGGAGGCGACGGAGGCCCGTTCGAAGACGACGGGCCGATCGCCGAAGGCGTGTCCGCTGCACTTGGCAAGGTGATTCCAAACGCCACCGCCGAGCAACGCGAGACGTTTGATCGTGGCCTCGCCGTGATTCAGCGCCGGTTCGACCTGGCCGACGGCCTGGGCCCGGCATTTAACATTACCTTCTGTGGCGGGTGTCACGAGAAGCCCACTCCCGGCGGCAGCTCAGGCCTGTACCGCAATTTCTTCCTCGGCGGCCGAACTACCATCGACGGGGCGTTTCTATTCAGTGAATCTGCTGGCGACGCGGGCGGTGTTCTACGGATCTTCTCCTACAGCGATGACGATACAGCCAAGCCAGAGGTTCCTGACTCGACCACGATCTTCGCCCAACGCAATGCCATTCCCATGTTCGGTGTCGGCCTTATCGCTGAACTCAGTGATGACGAGCTGCTCTCGCGAGCCGACCCCAACGACGCGGACGGCGACGGCATCAGTGGACGGGCCAACTTCGATCGCGGCTTTGTCGGCCGTTTTGGCCGAAAATCTCAGACCGTATCAATCGAAGGATTCATTCGTGGTCCCCTGTTCAACCACCTAGGGGTCACCACTGCGCCGCTGAGCGACGAACAACGGTCCCAACTGCCAGTGGATAGTTCCACGGCTGACGTGATGAAGGCTGTGGCCAAGATCCCCCTTCCAGATGACCAGAAGCTCGGACCTCACATGCAAGCGGCAGCCCCAGATGGCCCGACAACGGACAATGACGGCACGCCAGATCCCGAAATGTCCAGCGACGATCTCTTCGATTTGATTAGCTTTTCGATGCTCCTCGCCGCTCCCGAGTTCGAGGAGTTGACTGCCCAGACATACAATGGCCGGTTGCTCTTCCATGAAGCAAACTGCTCAGCCTGCCACACACCGCGCCTCGAAGGGCCTCGCGGCCCGCTCGGGGTCTACTCCGACCTGCTTCTGCACGACATGGGCGAAGGGTTGGCTGATGGCGTCGTCATGAAGGACGCAAGTGGCTCGGAGTTTCGCACCCAACCGCTGTGGGGCTTAGCCGCAGTTGGCCCGTACCTCCACGACGGTCGGTCGGAAACACTCGAAGATGCCATATTGGCCCATGGCGGCGAGGCTGAGGCTTCTCGCGATTCGTTCGCTGCATTCACCGACGAACAACAGGGCGATGTTGTGGAGTTCCTGCTCTCATTGGGTGGACGCAACCAAGCGACCACTGGGCTGCTCGAGCCAGATGCTCCAGTATTGGCCGCTGGTGAATACGGCGGCCCGTTCCGCGAGTTGACCGACGATGAACTTGCCCGATTCATCCGAGGACGCGAACTCTTTGACCATGAGTTCAACCAGGAGAGCGGCGTGGGAGCGCTGACCGGCGAAGACGGCGTCGGTCGATTCAACGGCGATAGCTGCCGTGCCTGCCATTTTGATCCCGTCATCGGCGGCGCAGGCCCAAGAGGCGTGAATGTGATGCGTCATGGCTCGATCGACGGCGACGGCGTTTTCTCCGCCCCTTCAACCACGCCCAACACGATTCTGCATTCGCACATCCGTGTAGGGGCAGGTCCGGCAGAGCCAACGAGCGAGATCAACGTCTTCGAGCAGAGGCAGACCCCGGGTGCACTGGGTCTGGGCCTTGTCGATGCGATTCCCGAAGCGACCATCCGATCCAACGAGGATCCTGATGATGACGACGCCGATGGCATTAGCGGTAGAGTACACGTATTGGGTGATGGCCGCGTTGGCCGCCTCGGCTGGAAGGCTCAGGTGCCTAACCTCGGAGAATTCGTTCGCGACGGCATGGCCGCAGAAATTGGTCTGACCGTTGCCGCCCAAGAAGGCCTCAGTTTTGGGACAACCGTCGATGACGACGGCGTGCCGGATCCAGAACTATCTGTGGTTGAGGCTGAAGACCTAACTTTCTTCATGACTATGTTGGCTCCACCGCCGCGACAGGCAGTCTCCGCTGCAGATGCAGCCACCGTTGATCAGGGCGAAGCGTTGTTTGATTCAGTGGGCTGCACCAAGTGCCATATTCCGACACTTGCTGGAGAGCTCGGTGACGCGGATTTGTATTCGGACTTGCTGCTGCATGAAATCCTGGCTGAAGGTACGGCGGGGATCGAAGACGGCGACGCAGGACAAACTGAATTTAGAACCGCTCCCTTGTGGGGCCTTAGTACTTCGGCTCCCTATTTCCACGACGGAGCAGCCGACACAATCGACCAGGCCATCCGCATGCATGATGGTGAGGCAACCGCCATCCGCACGGCCTATGAAGCTTTGAGCGCAAGCGACCGAGACGCGATGCTGGCGTTCTTGAGCACGCTATAGGGACGATTGATTGGCGCTGAGTTGGGACTCTAGCTTGGATTGCCGGAAGATTTCGTGCAAGAATGGCGCCTCCCTGGAGGCGCCATTTCTCTTGCGCAGCTCTTGTAGGTCTTGGGAGGCTAGTCACGCCCCCCCCCTACTGAGTTCCCTCGGGCTGGAATGCATCCCTAAACCACTCAGCCACCTCTTGATGGCCAAAAAGTCCACGGCTCGAATGGCCGACGCCTGGAACAACGATGAGCTCACTCTGGACACCGAGGTCATTTAGCTTATCGAAGAGTTCAGCGGACCGCTCTTGGGTGGAGGCCCTGTCGTTATCTCCATAGGCCACGAGCATCCTTGTCCTTCCAGAAAGAGAGGCGGCGGCGCTATCCAGAAGAACGAACGGATCGATGGTCTCGAACCAGGCTTCGTCGCCAAAGACCGGCCCCTTCGCCAGGGCTGCAATGAGCCTGCCATCATTCGTGTCGAACGTCAGAAATGCTCCAGCCATTGGAACAATCGTGCCAAACATCTCCGGGAACTTGAACGCGTGGTGGGCTGCGCCGAATCCTCCCATGCTAAAGCCAACAACACCCCAGCCCCCTCTGTCCGCCCTGACGTTGTAGGATGACTTGACTGCGCTGATCGTTTCCAGGAGCAGGCTCGACGCTAAGATCGACTCGTCCCTCCAGTCAACCCACAGGCTGGGGACTCCTCCGAATGTCCCTACCGGTTCAATGGCGAGAGCTTGCACTCCCTGTGAACTGAGGGCTCCCCAGAAATCATCGAATCCTCCTCCTTGCGATCCGTGCATCCAGACGAACACCGGATACGGGTCTTCCCCGCCTGCATAGCCGCTCGGCAGCCAGATGTTGACCGTGTGTTGTTCGCCCAGGACTGTAGAGGGGAACGTGAATGCCGACACAGCCCCAGGCACGATCAGGCCGGGGTCCGTAGATCCGGGGTCGACTGGCCCGGGATCGACATCATCGCTACCAGAGGGCGGAGATGGATCGTCGGGGCATTCTCCGCCGGGTGCGCAGTCACCAGGAGTCAGCCCAGCCGGTGGTTCCGGACCCGCGGCTTGTCGTGCCAGGGGCAAGCCCTGATTGCATGCGGTGGATGCGACTAGCGCGACTATCAAGCATAGGATTGCTGCTCTCACGGACCATCCCTTCGCTACCAAATTCGCCAAGAAACTCCGACGGCTATTCGAAGCATGTCACGACGCGGTTGCCACTCACCTGAATGGTAGGAGAGGTCGAGTCGGCGACAAGCGATATTCTGGCAGAATAGTGTGATAGGGGCGACGGCGTTGGTGAATGATGCTCTTCAGATGCCCATGATGCACAGCACCGCAAACCTGGACAACGAGTTCTAAGACCAATTAACTCAGATCGCTACACGAGGACACTACAATTGGTTGGGAAAACGCGCAAGCGGAGAATCCAGACAACGCAGAAGTGAGCGAAGGGGCGATACGACTGGTAACCCAGAAGACCGAAGTCCTACGGCATCAAGCCGAGCATGACGCGTGCGTAGCCCATAGACAACGTGGGGCCAATTCTGGTTCCTCGTTCAGTGTTCGTCTATCCGCTAGCGTCGGAATGCGTCTGGTAAATCATGATCAGATTGCCACAGGTGTCGTCGAAAGTGGCCATCGATTCCGTTCCATGTCGTTCGGGAGCGGAACGGAACTCAACACCGAGCTCCGTCAATCTCTGATACTCCTTCGCAATGTCCTCGACTAGGAAGGCAGTTAGAGGAAGCCCCTCGTCGTAGATTGCTTTTTTGAAGACCTTCGTGGCTGGATGCTCACCGCATGGCTCAAGCATCAATTCCGCAGCGTCCGGCTCGTCTGGCGAAACTACGGTCACGTAACGTGTATCGCCCATTGGGATGTCCGCTTTCTTAACGAATCCCAACACATCCGTATAGAATGCGAGCGCCTTGTCGATGTCTGAGATGAAAACACTTTCAAGTCTGATCTTCATGGCTTTCCTCACGCCTTGACCCACTTCCCAATGGACATGCGCCAGCAAGACGCCCAGCCCGATCTGCCTGGATGTATAAGCTGACATTTCCCATTTGCCACTCCTCACGCCGCTATCGTACCCAAACGAACTACCCGATTCAATCGAACGCGGCGTCTGTCGCCGTGATTCGCACCTGCTTGTTCGCTCCGTGGCGGCATTCTTCCCCTCGATGCCTTCGTGACGACCGTTCCGTCCCGGTTGCGCGCAGCATGAACCTTTGGCCTCCACTCGAATCATTTGCGTTTCTCTCGGTCACAAGCCTCACCCACGCTGTACCAGCGGCTGCGGCACACCGAACCGCTGGATGCGGTCCAGTATCGCGGCGAACAATTCGCGTGGCACGGCCACTTCGGCCATCTGAAACACTGCGTATTTGGAGTGGCGTACATCTTTGGCTCCGATCTTAATCAGCTTCTCCCGTAGCGTGATCAACGACCAGTGTTTCACGGACCTTGGCAGCGCCAACCGCCGCAAGAAGTTTTCCAGGTTGTAAGCCAGGGCGAGAAGCTGAAGCCGCACCTGGTTGTCTCTGAAGTTTCGGCACGACAGCCGCGTCCAGTTCAGGAAACGCAAGCAAGCCAGCGTCGCTGGTGATCTTCGTTCCGTGGAATTCGAGCTTGAGTTTGCCATCAAACTGAACACGAAGTGCTTGTTTTCGCCTGTCACCCATTGGGTGCTCCTGTCAAGATGGCCGGAAACACTTGAATCACAGGGCGAACATGCACGAATCATGCCATTACGAAAACTTCATCTGGGAAATCCGGGCTAAGATGTTGCTCAAGGTTCAGGACTTCCATCGCCGGTCAATTCGGGCAGGTCTTGGGTAGACTGATGACACTCCACCCTGTCCAGGTTAGGCTCTACGGCACGCGGGAGTGATCGTTGTGGTATGAACCATTCGATGAAGTATCGTGATCGATTGCAGTCAGCCGCATGCTTCGAGTTCCCGGTTGGAATCGCAAGACGTTAGTAACTCAGCAATCAAGCTCAGGTGAGCAAGACCTGATCGAGGAGGCGTGCGAGTGACGGGTTTAGGCACCTTTGATTATGTCGTGGTTGCAGGCTATTTCTTCAGCATCGCAGCCATCGCGTACTATTCCAGCAGGAAAAGCCTCACAAACAGCAGCAGCTATTTTCTAGGCGGGCGATCGATCGGCTGGATGGCGATCGGGGCAAGTCTATTTGCCAGCAACATCTCCGCAGAGCATTTCATCGGCCTGACCGGCACCGGGGCAAAGAGCGGCCTAGCCGTGGGGCAATACGAGTGGTTGGCCTGCATCATGCTCCTATTGCTCGGCTGGCTATTTGTGCCCTTCTACGTGCGTTCCGGCGTATTCACCATGCCCGAATTTCTGGAGCGTCGCTATAACCGGCATTGCCGGACCTACCTGTCGGTGATCTCGCTGATCGCCTATGTGTTCACCAAAATCAGCGTCTCACTCTTTGCAGGCGCTCTCGTGCTAGAGGCTGTGCTGGGCTGGAACATCTGGATGGCCGCCATCGTGCTTCTGCTAGCAACCGGCGCGTACACCATCTTTGGCGGGCTTCGGGCGGTCATCTACACCGACTTCTTTCAAGCGTTTGTGCTCATTGGCGGTAGCATCTTTCTAACCATAGCAGCCATTTCCCAACTTGGAGGGCTAGACAGCTTCGTCGAACAGGTCGAGCCGGAGTTCTTCAATTTGTGGAAGGGCGTGCATCATCCAGAGTTTCCGTGGACGGGCATCCTACTCGGCGCGCCGATTTTGGGCATTTGGTATTGGTGTACCGACCAGATGATCGTGCAGCGCACCTTGGCTGCCAAAGACGTAGCCTGTGCCCGCAAAGCGACCATCTTTGCCGGATATTTGAAAATCCTGCCGGTCTTCATCCTGGTCCTGCCCGGCATAGCGGGCCGACTGCTCTTTCCGCAGTTGAACCTGGAAACCGATTCAAACTACATGTACCCGACCATGATCAACCAGCTCTTGCCCGCCGGTGTGAAAGGGCTGGTGTTTGCAGCGTTGCTCGCTGCTTTGATGAGCTCGCTTTCGAGTGTGTTCAACAGCAGCTCCACGCTGGTGGTCATGGATTTCTACAAGAAGTACAAGCCAGCAGCGTCTGAAAAGCAGCTGGTTCGTGCCGGACAGATCGCCACCTGCTTTCTGGTCGTGGCTGGGTTAGCCTGGCTGCCATTCATCGGGATGCTTAGCGACCAACTGTTTCAATACTTGCAGGCAGTACAGGCCTATATCTCTCCCCCCATCGCAGCCGTGTTTCTAGTTGGCCTACTTTGGCGGCGGGCGAACGGTGCGGGCGCCTTGGCTGTGCTCGGTACCGGATTCGTGCTGGGCGCCCTTCGTTTTGTATCCGAGCTTGGCATGAAAGCAGATTGGGCAATCGGCGGCCCGTTGACTTGGTACGCTTCCATCAACTTCCTGCACTTTGCGATCTTACTTTTTGGTCTTTCTATCGGAATCCTGTTCCTGGTCAGCCTATGCACCGCCAAACCATCGACGGGCAACCTGGAAGTCTTCGCCCCAGCCAAACCTGGAGGGGCACCCGCGGCGACCAGCCACAAAGGCCTGATTATTGCAACCGTCGTGTTGATCGCCGTCGTGCTGGTGATGTGGGTGTTGTTCAGCCAGCTGGTGTGGGGCGCATAGGGTCAGGATTCGCCCGCCCTGCTGCTATGCGCCAGCGTCAGTCGATGTTTGCGTCAGCGGGCATATCGGTAAGGCCCTGCTTCTCGATCCAGCCCCACGTCGAGCTTGAGCACCCACGCGGTTCGCGCAGGGATTTCAACTCTGGCTAGACCGCACGAGGTGGTCACCTTCGCATCCGACAGTTGATCTCGCAAGGCAGTCATCGAGAGGATTCTTGCGTCTGGCATTTGGATCCACTCTTCAACCTTCTTAGCCGAAGGGTTGACCACCACCAGCATGGTTTCGTCAACGCGATCGGTCGTTCGCATGTAGGCCAACAACTTGTCCGATTCACAAACCTGAAAATCCCCAATCCGCAGAGCCCGGCTGCTGCTTCTGATCTTGGTCAGTTTCTTCATCCACTGAAGATCAGCGTTACTTTCCCTGAGCATCTCCCAACGCATCGGGCCTCGCTGGGCTGGGTCGTCGCCGCCGGTCATGCCCACCTCGACTCCATAGTAAATGCAGGGGCACCCCGGAAGGGTGAATTGCAGAACCTGGGCCATCCGCTGCTGCCAGGGCTGTTTGAGTTGGGATTTCAATCGCGGCAAATCGTGGTTATCCAAGATAATCCACGACCTAAGTAGGAATTCCAGCCCGGAATCTTCCACGGCTTGGGCAAACATTCGGCCTGCGTGGGCACCGCCGATTTTGTTCTGCACCAACTGGGTGAAGATCTGCCAATAGTGAAAATTCATCACCCCGTCGAGCGACGAGTTCCAGGCACCAGGGTACGTCCAGTTCTCACCCACAACCAGCGAGTCGGGCTTGGTCTCATGGGCAGCCAAGGTCAGTCCGCGCAAGAACGCGGTGCCCATCTCGGCCGCAACGTCCAATCGCCAGCCATCGACGCCGTCGCGAAGAAACCCGCGGACCACCGAATCTTGCTCAGTGAAGATGTGACCTTGCACTGCTGAATTATCGAGTCGAAGAGCGGGGAGATTGGCTACATTCATCCAGGCCCGGTATCCCCCATCAAACCGATCATCGAAGTCGAACCAATCTCGCGTCGGACTATCAGGATTGACCAGGGCGTCTTGAAACTTTGGCGACTTGCGCCCCATGTGATTGAAGACGCCATCTAGCACAAGTTTCATGCCGCGCTGGTGCAAGTCGTCAGCGAGTTGGACAACGTCCTCACGCGTCCCATACTCAGCCGACACCACGGAATAATCGTGGGCATCGTATTTGTGATTGGTCAAGGCTTCGTGAATGGGATTCAGATAGAGGGCATCCACGCCTAACGACTCGACGTGATCGAGCTTGGTCATCAGGCTTGCTAAATCGCCGCCCCAGAAGTCGAGCTCATGACTCCACAGCTTGACATCCTGGAGGAACTTGCCACGCGTGGGCTTCTGGGTCCAATCTCGAAGCCGTCTCGGGGCATCATAGAGATGAGCCTTGGCATCGAGATTGAGGCTGGGCACGAATCGATCAACCAGCACTTGATAGACCACCGCCCCGATGCGCCAATCAGCCTCGCGGACAGCCATGACGCTATTCCGAGCCAGTTCCTCTTTATCGCTGAGCATGGATTCGGGCACCTCTGCGGGAGCGACGCCGCCAACAATCAACCAAGCCGTCATAGCGGCTACGATCATTAACGTCGTCGGCCGGGTAGGCTGACGCTTGGAATTCGACACCATCATTCACCTCACCTGAGAATCGATGCCGCATTCTCGCCGGACCCTACCCTGCGTCAACCCAGTCCGCAGCGCCAGCAGTGCCCTGCTTGTCCAACTGCAAGGAGATACCTACAATTGTAATTCAGAGGAACGACCACCAAGTTACTGTACGATCTCTCCTTCGAGACGCATTGAGCCTTGGCCAATCAAGATCACACCACCCGGCACGTCCGCACATTCCGAGAATGGGCGCTGGGGCTTGCTGTGGTAGGCGCTTCGGTGCTGGCCTGGGTGGCCTTCTCCACACGGCAACAAGTTGCTTTTCCCGAGGTTGTAGTTGTACCTGACATCCAATCGTTCGAACCACAAGTAACCGCACATTTGCGCGCGATCATCGATGCTGTTCGCTCGTCTCCGGGCGAAGCAGCTACGCATGCGAAACTCGGGTTGGCCTACGAAGCGAACCGCATCTGGCGAGCGGCGGCAGACTGCTATCGGAACGTGCTCGCACTCGACGGAACCGACACGCCTGCGCGGCTCCACTTGGCCATCTGCCTGCAAGAACTAGATCGACACGATGAAGCGCTCGCGATCCTTAGGCAACTTGCGGTTGATGATCCCGATTGTATGCCAGCCGTGTATCGTCTGGGTGACGTGTTGCTCGACCGAGACGACACATCCCAAGGGATCAAATTGTTCGCCCGCGCGGTGGAATTATCTCCTCAATCTACCGAAGCCCACGCGGGGTTGGGCCGGGCCGCAATCGTGGTTGGGGATCTTCCAAGAGCGGTCGAACATCTGCGCAGGGCAGTCGAGCTAGACCCTGCGCATCGCATGGCCCACTATCTGCTTGGCACAGCTTTGCGGGATCAAGGGCAATTGGATGAAGCACAGCGAGAACTGCGTCTGGGCTTGGGAGCCTGGAAACAGTTACCTCCGGACGCCTGGACCGATGACCTAGCCAGGCACGCCGTCAACTTGGCCGACCAAGTGAAACAGGCCCGGACGCTCATGGAGGCGGGACAGCTTTCAGCTGCGGAAGCAATCCTCAAAGAGTGCCTGAAGTGGTCACCCGATAGCGTCAAGACAATGAGCAACCTGGCTGCGATCTATGTACGGCTCGGGTCAATCAATGAAGCCATTGAATTGCTGCAACGGGCAGAGCAGTTGGATGAGGCCGACGAATCGGTGTTATTGAATCTCGCCTCTTGCTCCTTGCGCAAAGAGCAAACAGCAGACGCACTTGGATATACAAATCGGGCTGTCGCATCAGCTCCGCGATCATCGGCGGCACGCTTCGCCAAGTACCGCGTGCTGCAGAAAATGGGCCAGGCAGAGGACGCACTGCAAGCTCTGGGCGAAGCTGTTCGACTGGACGACACAAACGCCGAGTGGCCGCTCCTGCTAGCCAATCACTTCCTCATGCTCAACAACATGGCAGCTGCCAAGAGCAGCTACGAGTTGGCCATCCGCCGCGACCCTTCAAGAGTGATTCCCTACCTCGGTGTGTGCGAAGCATCGGCCCGCCTCGGACAGTGGCAGGACGCTCGATCAGCGCTTGATGCGGCCGAGGCTGCGGTGCCTGGACATCCGAAGGTCGCCGCGGCGCGAGGACGTCTGCAGGCTAGGACTAAGAACCCATGAAAGCCAGTACCGATTGTGCGATCCTACTGACGATGTCGCTGGTGGCGCTGCTGTCGTCGTCCTCTTGTGAGCGGCAGGAGGAACCGGCTGCCCCAACGGACCCGCCAGGGAACGCCGCTTGGTTTCAAGAAGTGGGTCGATCTGCGGGCTTGACCATGAAGCACGAGTCAGGCCAGGATGATCGGTACATCCTACCGGCCGGGATGTGCGGCGGAGTCTGCCTGCTGGACTTCGACGATGACGGATTCCTCGATGTGTACATGGTCCAGGCCGGCATTATTGATGCTCTGCCCGCTTCTCGGTCTGGCAACCGACTTTATCGCAATCGAGGCGATGCGACCTTCGAGGACGTGACAAGGCACGCTGGCGTGGGACACCAAGGCTACGGCATTGGCTGTACCAGCGGTGATTTCGACAGCGACGGCGACCCCGATCTCTATGTGACCAACCAAGGTGCGAACGTGCTCTACCGCAATGTCGGCGACGGCACCTTCAACGACGTCACTAGCCAAGCCGGAGTGGGCGAACCGGTCTTGGGTGCCAGCTGCGTCTTTGCCGACTATGACGGCGATGGCGCGACCGACTTGTTCATCACCAACTATGTAGCCTGGTCATTGGCTGGAGAACTCCAGTGTTGGTCATCGCCGGGGAAGCAGGATTACTGCTCGCCCAACGAGTACAAGGCCCCTGCACGCGACACGCTGTATCGCAACGACGGCGACGGGACATTCAGCGACGTGAGCACAGAGGCTGGGTTAGACCGCGCTTTTGGCAACGGATTGGGCGTCGCTGTAGCCGACTTCAACATGGATGGCTGGCTCGATTTCTACATCGCCAATGATCAAGTGCCCAACCAGCTCTGGATCAATGATGGCCAAGGACGGTTCCTCGACGAAGCACTGATGTCGGGCAGTGCCGTGAACCAGCTGGGCGTTGCCGAGGCTGGGATGGGCGTGGCTGTTCTGGATGCAAGCGCTGACGGCGACCCTGATCTATTCATGTCCCATATTCGCGAGGAGAGCAACACGTTCTACGAAAATGCCAAGGGCACATTCGCAGACGTGACCACCCGCGTCGGCCTGGCTAAGCCAAGCCTGGGCTTCACCGGATTCGGTTTGGGGTTCGCCGATTTTGATCACGACGGCCATCAGGATCTCCTGGTAGTTAACGGCAAGGTTAACCGCACCGGCCAAACTCATGACTCGGAGGATCCGTATGCCGAACCGAACCTGCTCTTTCGGGGGAAGGGGAATAACCGCTTCGAGGAAATCCTACCCCGTGGCGGTACCAGCGAACCGCTCATCGCCGCGAGTCGGGCAGCCGCCTTTGGGGATCTGGACAACGATGGCGACATCGACGTGATCGTAATCAACAAGGATGCCCCCCCGTATCTGTTGCTGAACCAGGCCGCAGACGACCGCCATTGGATCCAACTTCGCGTCCTGAACAACCATGGCCAGGATGCTATTGGCGCACTAGTCACGATCAAGTCCGGCGGTCAGCAGCAGACTCGATTCGTCCAGATCGCCTACAGCTACCTGGCTTCCAATGATCCGCGCATTCACTTCGGGTTGGGCGACGCCAAGAAGGTTCACTCGGTTTCGGTCCGCTGGCTGGGTGGTTCGGTCGAGCAATTCGGCCCGCAGCCGTCGAATCAAGTCTTGATCCTCCGGCAAGGCGCTGGAAAACTCGACCTCAGGCGATGACCGCAGCAGCGTCGAAACACGTAGACTTCCACGGCCCGGTTATCTATGCTGGGTCATATGCATCAGTCAATGAAACACATAGCAAGACACCTAGTTCAAGCAGTCGCCCGGAACCTGACTCCGCTTAGTCTGATCGCGGCAATGGCAATTTCGACCAGTTTCTGCGGGCAGATTTGCCGCGCCGAGCAACTCCATTTCACCTATCTATGGCACATGGAACAGCCCATCTATTGGCCTGGCCAACAGGCCGCTGGCGTGGATCGCTATGAACGGGCTTGGGAGTCCATTCAGCGCACAGACGATGGAGCCGCTCACCCTGAGAACGACCTGCGGACAATTTTTTCCAAGGCGGACCGAGTCGCTGCCTATCAGTACCGCGTGCGAGATTCCATCGCCTCGATCGCTGCCTTCGCCGAAGCCGGTGCTCAAGTGAGCTATTCGGGCGGCTTGATCGAGAACATTGAGAGCCTCGGCGGTACCAATCAACTCGGCTATTCGCCGTCGTGGTACTCCTCGTATCGCGAAGCACGCTCCTGGACCACCGCCGGGCAAAACAAGCCTCGCTGCGATCTGGTTATTTTTCCGTTTCATCATCCCCTACTACCGCTCTGCGACGAGAGCACGGTGCGCAAGGAAATCCAGCTCCACAAACTAATCTATCCTGACGCCTGGGGAGCTTCACCCACTGCTTCGCAAGGTTTGTTTCCTCCAGAGATGGCCTTTAGCGAACGGATCATTCAAATACTGGACGAGGAAGGCATTGGTTGGGTGTTGGTCAGCAGCGAGCATGTCTCAAGGGCATGCACTGATTTCCCCCTGGTCCTAGGGAGTGGCGGAATCAACTGCGATCCGCCAAACTTGGCTGACCAAATCAACCCAGCCCAGGGCAACTATTATCAACTGTCGATCTCGCGCGGTTGCGGACCGGCAGAGGCCTACCCCTTCGCCTACCAGCCCCACCGAGCGCAGTATGTGAACCCCCAGACAGGCATTATCCATCAGACCATTGTAGTGCCCTGTGCCCAGGGAATTGGGTGGGAAGATGGATTCGGCGCCATCGGACTGGGCCACTTCAACACCCTCGAAGCACTCAACGACCCAGCCCGCCCTATGCTCGTCGTGCTCGCCCACGATGGCGACAATGCCTGGGGAGGTGGATTCTCTTATTACATGGAGGCAGTGCCCAATCTGGTCTCCTCGGCGCAGTCGGCTGGATACGTAGCCACAGTGGTCGAAGAATACTTGGCTGACCATCCGGTGCCAGTTAATGACATTATCCATGTCGAGGACGGCGCCTGGGTCAACGCTGATGGAGACTTCGGCTCCCCGATCATGCTCAACTGGAATTGGCCGCTGGTGAATGGCTCTGGGCAGGTCGACATCCCCAATGGTTGGGCTGAAGACGAGCGAAATTGGGCGGTGATCACTGCCGCTCAAAACCACGTGGATACTGCCGAGCAGATCGCCGGCGGCGCCGACTTGCAAAAGATCCTCTATCCCGATGCGACGAGCACCGAATCCGAAAAGGCGTGGCACTACTTCCTTGGAGCCTTGAATTCGGGCTACATGTATTACGGAACCGTGCTCGATATGGAGGTCAAGCCGACCATCGCTTGCAACGAAGCCGTGCAGCATGCCGACGTGGTGATCGGCGACGCATCTGCCGACGCGACCGGCCCAACCATCTGGATCCCGCAACGGCACCCTTGGAATCCAGGTTCGCTCAATTTTGGACCGCAGTATGGCTACACGTCTTTCAATGCCGGCACCGATTTTTGGATATGGACGTTTGTTCATGACGTCTCGGGAACCACGAGCGTCAATTTGCGATACCGCACCGATAACGACGGCACGAACCCTCTGAGCAGCACGGAAAACGAAACCTACGCCGGCGGGCCGGGGGTGGGCGCTTGGCAAACATTGGCCATGACACAACGCTCCTTTCCAGCTGGAAATGTCCACAACGACCCGGGAATCGACTTCTTTGAAATGCCCACCTACATCGCCGACGAGTATTACATTCAACTGAGCGGCTTGAGCGAAGTTCTGGTGGACTACTACGTCGAAGCCGTAGATTCCAAAGGCAACGTGCGCAAGAGCTCCATTCAACATGTCTATGTTGGCGATGGTTCCGGCAGCGGAGGCGGCGGAAATGAGGTCACCATCTCGCCCGACCCTGCCATAGCAGGCGAGCTGGCCACAGTGACCTACGATCCAACCGGCCGTGTTTTGGATGGTGCCGCCCAGGTGTACCTGCATTACGGATTCGATGGATGGAGTACCGTGATCGCACCCGACGTGGCCATGATCTGGGATTCAGGCAATTCAACATGGCAAGTTTCTGTGGTCGTTGACGTATCAGCCTCCCAATTCGATGTTGTGTTCAACGACGGCGCCGGCACATGGGACAGCAACAGCGGCCAAGACTGGGCCTTCCCTGTCAAGGGTGGTGCGCCTCCTGGCGCCGAGTGGGTGATGGATGGCGCATTGGATGCTCAGGCTGTCCAAGTCGCCTCGAATAATGGCTTCGACCTCTTTGCCGGCGTGCTAGGCAACAAGCTCTACCTCGCAGCCCCCGATGCCCGCTCGGGCAACGACCATTTCATTTTCGTCGTGGAACCACCAGCCCCTATGGTCAGCCATCCCTGGGCAAAGGCTGGCCAAGTCGTCCAATGGAGTGCTTATCTCGGCAATGAGAGCGATAGCGGATGGGCCGGCTGGTTCGATGCGGCCGGTACAGCTGAACTCGCCACGGCTG
>JAJDDP010000126.1 GCA_029260235.1 Phycisphaerae bacterium
GAGGCATTTGGTTTCGAAGCCCGGGACATGGTCGATGAGCTTGCTGACTCTGGCCAAAAGATTCAGTTTTCTAGTGCCCGGCGGGTGACTGTCCGCCGTCCCAACAAAGTCGCTAGCGAAATCGAGGGCGACTTGATCAAGGAGCGGGTGCGATACGATGGCAGTTCGCTGACGGTCTTGGATTTTAGGGAAAAGGTTTATGGCCAGATCCAAGTCCCGGACAATATCGATGAGACCCTGGATTTCGTGGCAGAACGTTTCGGGATAACCATGCCACTCGCGGACTTGCTCTTTAGCGAACCTTTCTCTGCAATGGATGGTGACCCGCGACTTGGTCAGTACATCGGACTTCACGATGTGCTTGGTACCAAGTGCCACCACTTGGCCTTTAGGCAAAACGCGATTGATTGGCAAATCTGGATCGATGCGGGCGACAAGCCCCTTCCCCGAAAGCTCGTCATTACTTACAAGGCTGTGCCCGGTCAGCCTCAGTACATAGCCCATTTCCATAAGTGGAATGTTGCTGCAGATTTACCCGATTCTGCATTTGTCGCTAAGATTCCGGAAGGATTCAAACGCATTGATTTGCAGGAAATTGTTGCGAGCGACATGCCGGTTGAATCGCCGCCTGGAAAACAACTCCCGGCAGCCTCAGGTCGAGGATGAAGATCGCGTTTGCACAAGCTGTCGTGCTCGTCGAAAAGTGCTCATCCTGCCAAGGGCGAGGGCCAGGATGGCCACAGCTTGGTCAGCTAGCGATTGGCGCTCTGCTCATGCTCGCCATTGCCGATCGAGCCGCGCTTGGCCAATTACGCACCATGTCCTCCGGGCGACGCGGCGTCTCATCTCTGCCGCGGGCTCCTGTCGGTGGTTGGGGCTCTGTCCGGTATGGAGGGAGAGCAGGCGACCTACACATCCGAGCAGCTTCTCGGTCGCTGCCTTCCGAGGCCAGATACAATGCCAGAATCTCCGGGATGATGCGCTCCGAAATCAGAGGGGCTGCCCTTGCCGAAGGCGGAAACCTATTCAAAGGAGCAGCAGCGCGAGTTACCATGCGCGCGCCAGGCACCATTCGGCACAGTCGAGAGTACGGTGCGGTGTATGGCGCATCCCCATCCGTGAAGCAATTGTACAAACCCCGTCGTCCACGCGCCGGAGGAATGCCGGTAGAGCGCTTTGATAAACCGATGGCTAGCACCTCGTTTGGACGCGGTAGCGGCACAATTCGCCACCCGAACTTGTTGATGACGCAACGACCTTTGACAACGGGATACCGGGTCGCACCGGCGACCCTCCTCCGAGCAGGCCCTCAGAGCCGCAGCAGCCTTCAAACATCTCGATTCCGCCCCAGTGGAAGCATCCGCAATAGCGGGACGCCCCAAGGAAGGCAGATTCCGGTGGGCCTGGAACCCTTCGGAGCCAAGGAAACCAAGGCTGCTGATTCGCCAGCCCGCTTTCGGGCACCCAAACGCGTAGCCTTCGCGTCAAACTTGGCTGGCATACGCGGATCGCACCGGTCGGCTATGATCACCGAACTTCCCGGCGGGCACAGCCAGTTTCGAATTGAAGGACACACCTATTACCGTGCGGGCTGGACGTTCTACGAGCAACGGAAGTACGCAGGCCACGATGTTTACGCGGAAACACCTGCACCCTATGGCACGGTTATCGCAGACCTTCCGCCAAATCACGAATCCTTGGTCGTCGATGGGCGGACCTACTACTTCGGCAGCGACACCTATTTTGTATCCGAAGAGAGGGACGGCCGCAGCCAATACGTAGTCGCCGAGCGACCCACTATCGTATCAGCTCCGATACCCATGCAGCTTCTTCGACAGATGAGTGACTGCTTGGCTGGCATGCAACAGTTTGACGTTGATACGACTGATTCGGTGGAGCAGGTGTCAGATTCTGGTCAAAAGAAGAAGTTCGTGACCCATAGGAAGCTGTCGGTGCGACGACCCAATACGATGCGCATCGACTCACGAGGCGAGCACATCGACCGGAGTACTTGGTACGATGGTCGCAGCATCGTCATCTGGGAGCGCAAAGAACACGAGTACGCTGTGCATGACTTGCCGGGCACGATTGACAAGATGCTCGATGAGCTGGCAGAACAATTCACCGTGCATGTTCCTCTGGCAGACTTGCTCTACAGCGATGTTTACAAAGCCCTCATCACCGACACAGGGACAAATGTCGCTCGGTATGTTTCAAGGGCGAAGCTAGGTGACGTAGAATGTCATCAACTCGCCTTTGAGAGTTCAACCACAACTTGGAACATCTGGATCGAGGTTGGAGATCGGCCACTCCCGCAGAAATTGCAGATTTCCTACAATGGCGATCCAAAGCGTCCCGACTACATCGTGACGCTCCGGGACTGGGATCTTTCGCCGAAATTTCCCCAAGGGCGCTTTGTGTTTAGCCCACCGCCTGGTGCGAAGAAAGTTCAGCTCCTGCCCAAGCTCTATGGTGGATAAGGAAGCCGGCGAGGAACTGCCGCCTCACCGATCGAACAGCCATGCATTCTTGCGAGTGCAAGTTGGTCAAGTCCTGATCGCGAGTGGCTGTGTCATGGCCAGTGGCCCAAACTGCAGATGAAATATTCACAGATTTGCCTCGAATAGAACACTATGTCGATCTTGAAGGTATACATCGGATCCCTTGAGGCGTCTTTGAGTTGGAGGAATGCTGCCTAGATGGATCCTGTCCTATCGACTAAAAGCTTGATCAAGCGCTATGGCCGTATTCGGGCGTTGGACGGCGTTGATCTAGCCATCGAACCCGGGGTTGTCGGGTTGTTGGGACCAAACGGCGCCGGCAAGAGCACGTTGATTAGCGTTCTGCTGGGTCAAACACCGATCACCTCCGGGGAGGGCTCGGTTCTTGGCTTTGACGTAGGTGCTGAGCAGCCCCGCATCCGAAGCCGCGTCGGTTACATGCCAGAAAACGATTGCCTCATCCCCGGCTTAACTGGCACTGGTTATGTTTGCTATGCCGGGCGGTTGGCTGGCATGAGCTTTGTCGATGCCATGCAGCGGACCCACGAAGTGTTGGATTACGTTCAACTGGATGAAGCCCGCTACCGCCCTGCCCAGCAGTATTCTGCCGGCATGAAGCAGCGACTTAAGTTGGCCCAAGCATTGGTCCACGATCCGGATTTGCTGCTGCTGGACGAACCGACCAACGGCATGGATCCCGACGGGCGCCGGGTCATGCTCTCGCTAATCATAGATTTGGGAAAGGCTGGCATCAGCGTGCTGATGTGCAGCCATCTGTTACCCGACGTTGAGAAGGTTTGTGATCGCGTGGTGATCATGGGCGGCGGGCAGGTCTTGACTAGCGGGAACATCTCTGACATGCGCCGCCCGCACGATACGCTCTACAGCGTTGATTATGTTGGCAATACTGAAACATTCTGCCATAAACTTCGGCAGCAAGGCATCTCGATCCATGCCCAGTCCAACGGCACGTTGGATGTCGAACTGTCCCGCGCCAATCAACAAAACCTAATCCTTAGCTCAGCCCAACTCGCCGGAACGAAAATCCGCGGACTTCGGCCGCAGCGCAGTTCACTCGAGCAGAAATTCATGGCCGCCATCCGCAGACAGGAAAACGGGAGTTCCCCTGAGGTCCGCTCCAAATGAGCCAAGACACTCATCGATACCAACGCTGGCCAGGCCGCCATCGCAAGCCATCGACCCTGAGTGGGTTGTCGGCCATAGTGGTTACCGGCATCCGCTTACAATACAACCGGCGGTTCGTGAGACCGTTGTTGTTAGCTGGACCAATCGCGGTCATTGGCATTTGCGTTACGCTCTATTTGCTTTCGATGCTTGAGGTGTTGGCAGGCAGTCCTGAGGCGAACGGTCTCTACCAGTTTGCCAGCGGCTTCCTGGGCGTGGATCTCTCTGCCGTGTCTCAAATCGGCGAACTGCGCGGGGTAATCTGGCGGGCGACGTTTGCCTTGGTGATCAGAATTCAACTGTTCGCGGTCATGGTCCTCGTCGCTCGCATTGGCCCGGGCTTGATTTCCGACGACACCAAGGTTCGGGCATTGTCCATTTACTTCGCGCATCCTGTGAACCCTAAATCTTATCTGCTAGGGAAATGGATCGTAGCAGCGACGTTCATAGCCTCGGTGACGGTAATTCCGAACCTCCTCGCCCTGACTATCGGCAGCATGATCACGGGCGGCCTGCCCGGTGTCGGCCCGATATTGACGCTGGCCCTGAACATCGCTTTGGCCGGCCTGGGTGTGATGTTGTTCAGCGGCTTGGTCATGCTGGCTTTGTCGTCCATGACCTCCGATTCGCGCTATGTGACCGTTGGGTGGTTGGCAGTCTGCCTGATGCCAGCAATGGCCCAAGGTATCATCCGCGAGAACATTCCCTCCGAAAACATCACCGGTTGGCTGGGCAGTATTTCCCTAATGGGGAATGCCGCGGTGTTGACCGAGCATTTGTTCGATCTCAAAAGCGGCTGGCAGGCATCGGGGTTGCCACACGATGCTTTCGCCAAAGCGCTGAGCTCTCCCATCGAGCCTTTCTATCCAGCCATGGTCCTGGGGAGCATCACCTTGATTGCTGGAACGCTGTGCTATCGTCGAATCGTGAAATTCTCTCAAGCGGCTGCCGCCGCCTCGAACTTGAATTGATTGCTGAATTCGATGTCCGTCATTGAGCTAGATTCTGTTTCCAAGTGGTACGGTGAGGTCATCGGCCTGAATAATCTGACCGTGTCCATAGGACATGGCATTACCGCACTGGTTGGCCCTAACGGTGCGGGCAAGAGCACGCTGATGGGTCTCATCATGGGTCAGATCAAGCCGAGCAAGGGCGACATTCAAGTCTTGGGCCAGCGACCTTGGAATAACCCGCATGTTCTTAGCCGAATCGGCTATTGCCCCGAAGGCGATCCCTTCTGGATGAATGTCACGGGTCGCCAGTTCGTCCGCTTCCTAGCTCGGCTTTCCGGGTTGAGCCGACGCGCCGCCCGCCTCGCGGCTGATGAAGCGATTGATCGGACGGCGATGACCGGCGAGATGAATCGTCCTATCGGAACCTATTCGAAAGGAATGCGCCAACGTATCAAAATATCGCAGGCGTTGGTCCATCATCCCAAACTGCTCATTCTAGACGAACCCTTTACCGGGGCTGATCCTGTTGCCCGGCACGAACTAGCCACACTATTCCGCCGCTTGGCCGACGAAGTGGATATTCTCATCTCCACGCATGTGCTTCACGAAGTCGAAGCCATGACCCGAAAGATTCTTATGATCGCCCGGGGACGATTGGTTGCCGAAGGCGATCTGCACAATCTTCGGCGGCGAATGCACCACAGGCCTCACGCCATTCGCATCCGACTTGATCAACCGCGAGCATTGGCTGCGCAAGTTTCTCGGATCGAGGCTGTGACTGGGCTGCGCATGCCGGAAGGCGATACGTTGGTCGTCGAGACCACCAGCCCAGACGAAGTCTATGACCGCATCTTGGAACTGCTTCTCGAAGGCGACATGAACGTCCGAGAAATTGCCCTGGCAGACGATGACCTTGAGGCGGTCTTTGGATACCTAACCGATAGGAACTAACCCACTTGACGATTGCATCGATCAATCCAATTCGCACGTCTCAGCCGCAAGCCATGTTCGCCCTCTTTGGCTTCACGGTGCGTCAGGCTTTTTGCCAGAAGAAAATCTGGTTTACTTTATTCCTTTTGGCGGTTCCGATCGGGTTAACTGCGTTGGTTGAGAGCGTTCACGTGCCACAACCTGGCGAGAACCCAGCCAAGGTTGCTTGGGAACTCTATCACATCCCGGTCAATTTCTTCTTCTTCATGCTCGTTGTTCCACTAATCTGCATGCTCCATGGTGGCGCCTTGATCGGTGCGGACGCTGAGAGCGGCACGCTGGCCTATTTGTTGACCCGAAAACTGCGCCGTTCAACCGTATTGCTGGTGAAGTTCTTTGCCAATCTCTGCCTGCTTAGCGCGCTCGCTTGGTCTGCGCTGATCATCCAGTATCTAGTTGCCCTGGGCGGCGTCGATTTCACAACGCTCGGAAATCCGTACGACGAAACGTGGCATCCATTTGCAGAATTCCTGACCTATCTGTACGTCACGCCATTTGCGATCGCAGCTTACCTGAGTGTGTTTGTGCTCATCGGCCTAGTCGCGGCCCGGACGCTAATCACGTCGATCCTATACCTGGTGATTGTCGAGATGTTCCTGGCAAACTTGCCCCTTGGCATTCGGGTTTATAGCATCGCACATCAAGTCCGCTCAGCCTTCTTCAAGAAGATCCCAGAACTGAATTCCCTCTACGAAAACGTAACCGAGATGTTGGATGAATCGTTCATGGTCAATCACGCCGGCATCGAAACACTGGGCGGAATCGTTATATTTGCATTGGCGCTTGGCTGCCTGTTCATGTCCGCGCGAGAGCTAATTCCCGCCAAAGTCAGTAGCGACTGATGTGATGCGCCTGTAGCGACTAGCTAAGCAATTCGGTGGGCATGGCAGCCCGGCCGGCTATTCTTTGCCTAAGAGCGAAAGTGCAAGCGACGTCATGCAGCGCACGCCGGTGGTGATTGTTGGCCTGGGGTCAGGGT
>JAJDDP010000127.1 GCA_029260235.1 Phycisphaerae bacterium
TTGGGTTTTGGGCTTCATGAATCCGTTCACATATTGCAAGGTTTTGAAGGGGCATCCGTGATTACCTTGCAATTATCCGCCCACGCCGGAGGCCGTTCAACCCCTATCGCAAAAGAACTTATGGGATTCTTCAGGGACGACCATGTAGTGGGGGAGCCTCTTGGGAAGCTGGCATTCTACCACTGAATTACGCCCGCAAGTCTTTTGTACAAAACAACTTACGCCAATCTCAACAGGAAACCTTAAGTAGAGCATAAGGCTCTACTTAAGCCAAATGAGCCGCCATTATAGCCATGTTCAACATCACAACAGCACTTGCTCCTAAGAATACAGCTCGAAAAGCTGGGTGTCCAATTGGCCTCTTCAGACGCAGACGATCAAGGATAGCGTTGTAGATCGGCATGACCTTCCCGTTAAACCCCAATCTCGATTCTCTCGAGAATTTCTAGAGAATGGCCGCGCGTCGCGATCCAGGTGTTGTCGTCGCATCACCCCCATTCATTCTAAGTCCTCGTTTCGCCGTTCATCACTCCTTCGGTTCGCAGGTACAGCAGTCCGCCTCCAGCTTTGCGATCCGGTCGCGAAGAGCCTGCATCGATTCTCCGACCTCTTCTTCAGTGAAACGCGGCTTGATGTGCTGCGGGCAGTTCACATCCCAAGCGTCTATGTGGAATACAAACATCCGCTCTGGCTCACTCCCGTAGTCAGGATCGTGGAGCTTCTCTCGTAGCGCCGCATCGTTCTCGACGACCTCAGCGCGACCCCAGATTTTGATGCGGCGCCGATTCGCAAAGTCCATTAGGAAGATAAACGCCTTGGGATTATCGTCGAGATTTCCGACCGAGATGTACTGCCGGTTCCCGCTAAAGTCGGCGAACCCAAGCGTGTGCTCATCCAAGACTTTCAGGAATCCGGGAGGCCCTCCGCGATGCTGGATATACGGTTGCCCTTCGGCATTTGCGGTTGAGAGGAACAACGTGTCGCGCTCGGCGATGAACGCGGCAAGGTCCGCCGTGACGACGTCGTTCCACCCGCCGCGTTGCTCCATCGACGCGTAGCCCTTGCGTGAACCGAGCCGTTCCTGAACCGTTTTGACTGAGGGCGTGAACGCGATGTCACTGACGGGGCGATTCATAGCCAGTCTCCTTTGCGCTGAGGGCCCGTTTCGCGGTACCCTTCGCTTGCGACTCCCTTGAGTCTTTCTTCGAAACTCCGAAGCGACCCCATTCGTTTATGTGCGACCCGCCTCAGCGGAAGAACAGCACTCAGTATCCTCGCAACCTGACTCGGTGTGAAGATGAAAGACCTTGTTCATGATCTTCCACTCTCCGTCGACTTTCAGCAGCGTGAACATGTCGGTGAATCGATGACCGGTCCAATTGTCGAGTTCAAGCCTAACGGTTGCAACTGTGCCGACCAAGTCGATGCTGGCGATCCGGGCTTGGAGCTCCGTCGCTGGGCCGGTGTCGTCATTCCAAGCAAAGAGTTGCTGGATCGGGCCGGCGAACAGGTCGTCTCCGACGTATCCGAAGATCGTTGCGTCCTTGTGGAAGGCCGGTTTCATGTCGTCGCCCTTGCCGGACATGGCGCCATCGATGTAGCGCTGGACGATGCGAGCGATCGCATCATATTCGCTCAGTTTTGTTGATGCGGTATTCATGGGTCACTCCTTGTCTATTCCTTGATAATTTTCTTCTTGATGGACGAACGGCTTTGCAAATCAATGCGCCGAACATCCAAAACGCTCCCCACTCATCACACCTGGGTCATGCCACCATCGACGACGTATTCGCTTCCGGTAACGTAAGAGGCGTCGTCCGACAAAAGGAACGCTGCCACGGCGGCGACCTCCCTCGGTTCACCGAATCGACCCAGCGGTACGGCGGAGAGAATCTCGTCGCTAAACTGCTGAAGTTGCTCCTGCGGCATGCCGGTTCGATCAAAGAAATCCGAACCGATCGGTCCAGGACTGACCGCATTGACTCGAATCTTGCGACCCGCCAGTTCATGTGCCAAGACTCGAGTTACAGTTCTCATCGCGCCCTTCGTTGAGTTGTAAATCACGCCACCAGGTAGCCCGAGATTGCGCGCAACAGAAGCGTTGACGACGATCGAGCCGCCTTCTCGCATCAGCGACGAAATTGCCTTTGCTTGAAGAATTGGCCCCCGGACGTTCACCGCGTACTGACGATCGAAGTCGTCTGCTGTCACTCCGGAGTGTGGAACAAATCTTCCATAACCCGCATTGAGGAACGCCGCGTCGAGCTCACCGAACTCCGACTTCAGGACCTCACCGAGTCGCTCTGCCGCGGCCGGGTCGCCCGCATCATTCACGAGCGTCACAACATCGGGTAATTGCGCCTTCACGCTGGCCAGCTTTTCGCGGTTCGTCCCGGTAATCAGCACACGCCCGCCTTCGGCGACAATTCGCTCAGCCGTCGCTCTGCCGATTCCACCAGATCCGCCGGTGATCAGAGCATTCTTTCCAGCGAAGCGTTCGGCTATTTTGAATGATTTTGACATAGTTGTATTCCCTTTGGCCAAGAGGCCGATTCGGATCACTATTCTCGCGGTCGTACCCGCTTCGCACGCGACAAACGGATGCTCTCGCCATCGTGCGTGGTCACGAGCGAACAGCCGGCGGGACAAGGCAGCCGTAGGACGAGATTGAACACGCCCTACGACCGCCGAATCCTCGCGGCGCCACCCTGCGTCACCCGCTCACCTTTTTCCAATGCGCGTCGGCCTGGGCGACGAATCCATCTTCGTTGCCGTCGTTCCACAAGCCTCTAGCATCCACATTCTTGTTCTTCAGAAACAACATCAGCCGACCGTCTACGATCTTGAAGTTCGTCGGGTCGACCGGGAACTTGTCCTTGACCGCCATCCCGAAGGCACACCAGCCTCCGAATGCCGGGATGTACTTTTCGGGATCGGCGTCAAAAGCCCTCTTTGCGTCCGCGGACACGAGGAGGTACGTCACGCCGTTATGGGTGGACGCGTATTCAGCCTTGCCCTTGACCGGTTTGTTGACCGCGAAGTACGCGACGGGGCAGTACCCTTCAAGCGCCAAACCGCTGCTCGGCAGATTGAAACTGTGCAGATACGCGCGTGATTCGATTATTGAGTTCTTTGACGGTCCCGCTGCGAACGCTACCACTCCAATCAATCCAAACGTGCCCATCAATACGGCTGTGGCTATCATTGAACGCTTCATGATAATCTCCTTCTTGACTCTAACCTGCAGACCTTCGAGTTCGCATGCCGGACCGTCCGGCATCGCGTTGTTTCCACAAAACACTGATCCGTTCACCATTGGACTCGAGCTCGTTCCGGCCACGGGACGAGCATTCAATTCTTTTCAGAACGTCAGCACGGTGTACCCATCCGCCGTCAATTTGTGTATACTGGGCAGACCGCTAGTGCCCGGCACCGGGTTGTCTGTGATCAGCTCGAATCCGGATTGCTTGGCCTCTTCTGATCCACCAAAGACATCGGCGCAGCCACAAGAAACACCGGCCACTTTGTCCTTCACTTCTTGGAACAGCCCATGGGCGGGATGATCCTCCTTGCTGAGTTCTCCGATCCATCGTGTACCGGCGCCGTTGAAGAGAATGGTGACCTCCTGGCCGTGACTCTTGAAGTCGTATGCGGCAGCCAAAGCGTTGAACACGCGGCCCAACGCCTCTTCGGAGCCTGATTTCGGGTCCGACAGAACCAGAATCGCTGCCTTTGTCGCGACACAACTCTCGGCACCTGTTTCCGTTTGCGAAACTGCACAAGTAGATGACATCGTTCGTTCCTTTCCAAAAAGGTTTTCAGGTCTTCACCGAACGCTCGGTGAATGCTTTCTTCTGTTCACGCGATACCTACACGGTGGCAGGTACACCAACCTCTACAACGGGAAAGTCCACTTCCGTTCCAGCAACGTGGTTGAAGTAGTTGGTGAAGATCGAGATGGCCGTTGTGGCGATGATCTCGTTGATCTCCCCGTCGCTGTAACCCGCTTCCCGTACGTGCTCGAGCTCCTCGTCGGTTACCCAGCCCTGTCGCACCACGACGGCTTTCGCGAACCGCAGTGCCGCCTCGACCTTGGGGTCGCGGGATGACGCCTGGAGATTTCTCTGCAGCTCTGTTGCGTCAATCCCGAACTTCTTGCCCAAAGCGGTGTGGGCCGACGCGCAGTACTCGCACGCATTCACATTCGCGGCGGTTAACGCGATCTGCTCTCTCAGTTTTGCACTGAGACTGCCTCCGCCGAGCGCCTTACCGAATCCTAGATAGGCATCCAACGCCGCCGGCGAATGAGCCAGCGTCCGCATGAGATTAGGCACCATGCCCACGGCTTTGTTCACGTTTTCCAGCATGCTCTTGGTCTTGCCTTCCGCTTGGTCAACATCGATGGGTTTGATTCTCGTCATCACAACTTCTCCTTGTTTTAGACTGTTCGTTCCAAAAGTGACCAAAAAAACATATTAGGCGGCGAGCGCCGACATCGTCACGTTAATGACGTCATTTCGAGTTTGTCGTCCGAGCTTTCCCTTACTTAGCACGACCAATCCCTGTAGCGTGTTTGCTACGAAGCGTGCCAAACATCGTGTATCCGTTCGTGGGCCAAGTTCTCCACAGTCCACTGCGCGATTCAGAGTCCTGCGGAACGCTTCTTCGACTGCAACCAAGGCTGATTTCATCGCCTTCGCCACATCTGAGTCTCTTGGCGCCAGCCCAACCGTTGTGTTGGTCACAAGGCAGCCCCGGCAGCCATCCGAAGCCGCAAGGTCGGCGAACGCGTGCAATGTCTTTCGAATGTTCTCCAGCGGAGAACCAGATCGGCTAAGCGTTTCGACCAGCGGGCCCGCCACTGTTTGGCGATAGTGCCCGACCGCTTCAAGAAACAGCGACCGCTTGTCACCAAACGTGTCGTACAGGCTGCCACGGTTGATGCCCATCGCCTTCAGCAGATCGCTCACACTCGTTCCTTCGTAACCCTTGGCCCAAAACGCTCCCATGGCCTTCTCCAGGGCCTCCTGACGGTCGAATTCTCTTGGGCGTCCCAGCTTCATGCTCTTAATATACTACATCTGGAACGCTCGGTCAAGAACATTCTGAAACTTTTTTGCGCTCGACACGAAACGCCTCTTCTGGGCAGGTGCCGACCCACCGTACCGCCACGAACCTCGCCCGTACGGGGCCACCATGGGCAGTTTTGCCTCCGTCGTCGGGCGGAAAGCAGCCGGGAAGCTCAGTTGCTCTCATCGTACCGAGGACCGTTCACTCTTTCGAGCATGAATGACGGTAGGGACGACCAACCCTTCGACGAGGTTCCGTCGGACAGTTCTGATGGCTTCCCCGAACGAAGGCCCGGTGACCACGTGAAGCCCAAGAGCAGGTGGACTGCCTTCTTGCTTCATGCGTTCGAAAAGTTCGTCGAGGAACGCCAAGCACTGAGCGGATTGATCAACCGTACGTTCAATCGTGAATCCGGCCGCTTTGAGCAGCGCTGACATTTCGTCGACCGTCGCAAGAAAACTGTGCGCAGGCTCATCGGCCCAGGGGACGGGAAAAAGTATGTCGTCTGAACCAGCTGACAGGATGTCGAAAACCAAGAATCGCGCGCCGCTGGAGAGGACTCTTGCTATTCCGGAGTAGAAGGAGTCTTTTTGCTCGACGTTCATGCCGACATGGATCGACCATGCTGCGTCGAACGGCGAAGACTCAAAGAGTTCGAGTTGCATCGCGTTACCAGGCTCTAGGTTGACTTGTTCGGCCAATCCGACACGACGGCTCAGTTCATTTCCCGCCAGGCAGAAGTCCTCGCTAAGGTCAACTCCGGTCACATGACATCCGGTTGCGGCTGCCAACCGTCGCGCCGGCCCACCAAGGCCTGAGCCGACATCCAGCACACGATTGCCTTGGCTTACGTCGAGGAGCTCGATGAGTTCATTGGTGGCCATCGCGCCACGAAGGTGAAACTCGTCGATCGGCGTCAAGTCCGCCAGTTGAAGCGAATCGGGCGACTTTCCCGCGGCCACCAGAGCTTGATCAATGCGCTCGATCAGATTGGGAGCAGCATAGTGTTCCTTAACTTCCGTCATAACTCGTTCCTTGTTTTGGAAAACTCCGTAGTTCGAATCTCAGTCTGATTATGCGGCGATTTTCGCTCATGTGGCAATTCGAGCTTCCTCGCTGCAAGTCTTCTTCTTGAACAGGCGAACAAATATCAGGAAATGCGTCACCAACAACACCGGAACCCAGAACGTCGGGATGTACCAGGCTGCGCCAAGGTGCGGCACAACCGCGGCATGACTCAATGCATTGACGAGGTCTACCGTTCCGACGATGTTGAAGACCCAGGCCAGCGCGGTTGCTCCGCTCCAGCGACTCCGCAGAGCGATGACCAAGAGCAAGGCAAGCACGCCCGCGGCAAGGTCGCCGTAGCCGGCCTGAACGGCGAAGGAGCTTGGCAGCGATTGCGACACGACTCCCGGCACAAGGAACACCAGGCCGACATGGCGCGTCGCATGGGGAAGCGTCAGATAGAACAGGCTCTCGCGTTGCGTCTTGCCCCGTAACCAAGGGACTAAGAACCACTTCGCCAGCAGACCGCAAAGTACGATACTCAAGAAAAACTGAAGTCCAAAAACTGAAAGAGTGTCCATCGGTCTGTTCTCCTGTCTAAACCTGAGCGGTGGCTCTTGCTTCAACCATGCCGGTGAATGATGCGCGATGTTCGCGCGCGAAGTCCTCTAACGATTGCGGATCCTGACCACCAATGCGCTTGACCACATCCGTTTGCGCGGAGAACACACCGTTCTTGTGGTCCTCCGCAACGGCCGTAAGGTGCCTGACCAGGAACTCCGGCAGGCCGACTCGCTCGCTGAGGACTTTCCCCCACGCCTCGTTCGGAAGGTCAACGTATTCAACCGGTCGGCCGAGTTCGCTGCTGAGTACCTTCGCCATCTCGGCAATTGTCATATTTCTGGGTCCGGTGACAACGTATCGTTCGCCGATGTGTAGCGTGGGATCGGCGAGTATGCCAACCACAACGCGGGCAATGTCCGCCGCTGCCACTGGAGCGTGACGCTCTTGTCCGTACGGAAGGTAGAGCTTGCCATCCTGCGCTATGCTTTGACCACCGAGGATGTAAAGCAACTCCGCGAAGAACGTTGGACGGATGTGCACGGCGCCGACGTCCGCCCAGTCAAAGATATTCTCCGAAAGCCAGTGATGGCGAGCCAAGGGGCTCTCGGAGTCCTCTCGCGCTGAGATTTGGGACATGTTCACCAGCGCCTCGACTCCTTCATCTCTGGCCGCGACGGCCACGTTTGTTGTTGCATCCACAAGGCGATCGCCTTCCGGTGGGTAACAGAAGTAAACGCGGCTGACGTCCTTCATCGCACGGCGAACCGATTGAAGATCGAGGAAATCTCCGATGACGATATCCGCACCGAGTCTTTCCAATCGCTTCGACCTTTGGTCATGGCCACGCGTCAGGGCACGTACGGGAAACCCTCGCTCGATCAGCTGCTCGACGACATTCGCGCCGGTCTTTCCAGTGGCTCCGGTAACAAGAATCATTGGCTTCGACATCTCATTCTCCTTCTTCTTAGGTTGTATATACAACTGTGTATCCAAAAAACGAAACTATTCCCGCCCGAGCTGGGCCCAGACGGTGTTTGCTGCACGATGAATCGACTTCGCTCCTTGCTGTCCTAAAAGCGATTCAGTTTCGGTTTGGGCCTTCGTCCAAAGCGGAAACGCTTTCTCAATCAGCCGGCGCCCCGCCGGAGCGAGTTCCAGGATCTGCTTGCGGCCTGAGTCGCCTTCAGACACCTTAAGCCAATTGTGAGTCCGCATGCGGTCCACGTTTCGGCTTAGGGTGGATTTCTCAATGTTCAGCTTGCGGCAAACGTCGCCCGGTGTGATCGGCCCGAGTTTGGCAACAACCATCAGCACATTGAGCTGGCTCACCTTGACTCCGAGAGGGCGAAGGGCATCGTCGAAGATGTTGGTCACCGTTCGATTCAGCAGGCGAATCCGCACGGCGAGGCATTCGCTTGCGATTGTTTCTACAGTGTTTGTCAGTCTGCCGTTCTTCATCAGTTTACTCCTATGTTGTATATACAACATTGTGTGGGGTGTGTCAAACAGTTTCTCGTTTTTTTGTTGCGCTCCTGGGCGGGGTGGGGTTCGCACCCGACAGAGACGATTGGCCTGAACTGAATGAGGCGCCTGCCGGCGATCGCCGAACGGTGAACCTTATCGTCAAGATGTTGCGAATTGGGTCACGGAATGCTGCTCTACTTAAGCGGTCGATTCAGCTCTACTCAGGTCGATTGATCTACCCGATAGGACTGCGGAAACCGCTTTTTTGATAGCGCCAGATTGGTTTACTGGGTGCTTAAGTAGAGCTGCACGGTCTTGGGAAGCTGGCATTCTACCACTGAATTACGCCCGCATAGGCGAAAAACGCCTATCTGATGCCATTATCAAGGGTTGCGCTTCCTGGTCAAGTACCTCGCTGGTCACTCCTTGTCGCCATAAGTCCTTATTGGTCACTCTTTGTCGCTTCGAACCGCCAGTAAACCGCCAGTAATCCAAAGATCAGTTGGGCAGGCTCCGGCTCAGCATTTTCCCAATTTGTGGGATTTTTTCTGCGCCGCGAGAACCTCATTTCAGGCGTACTCAAATGTCGCGGAAGTGCTGGGCGTGCGTTGCCCATCCCATCGAATTGTGCCTGTAGAGGAGGATTTCGCAATGCTCTGCACCGAGTCGTTGCTCGTGGGCCGCAATCCGAGGCTTGATCAATTTCAGGTACATCCAAACGGTAAATCCCGCCTAAGAGATCAGGAGGCAGATCCAATGAGAAATAGAACATGTTGTACCCTACTGGGCATGCTGGTGATTGCTGGTGGCCTGTCAGGGCTCGGAACACAGGCCATTGCGAGTTCGTTCACCGCGTGTGTCTCCCAAGGGACGGTGACGTGTGTCCTTGGTCCATCGCCTGCCTCTGGCACCTTTAGTAACAATACCACCGGCACCGGATCTTCCAGCGCGTCGGCGTCTGCAACTGGCGGCATCCTGGGCGGAAGTGCGTTGGCAACCTCTACCGGGACCAGCAGTGCTTCCAACACCAACAGCGCCATTTTCGGTGCCAAAGCAATCATCGATGACCTCATCATCACCGGCCCGGACTCCGAGGCGAGCATCCAGGTTACCGTGGATCTGGACGGGTTGATGAACCTTTCTGGCCTGAATGGGACCGACGCCTTTGGAAGTGTGACAGCAAAGCTAAAGATCAGTCAGCCGCTCGGTGCCGCCAGCCCGTTGGCGCAGTTTTCCTTTTCTTCCGGTGCACAACTCGACACGGTGATCAACACCACTCTCACGACCTCCGCAGTCACGCTACCGACCAACACCAACCTCATGGTTGAAATGTTTTTGGAGGGGACGGTGGTTGCCAGTGACAATTTTGGGCCAGGCTCAGCCAGCGCGACGGTCGATTTTCTTAATTCCATGAGCTTCCCGACCAGTGGTCCAGTATTTACCCTCCCAGAGGGTTTCACCGCAAACTCAACCGATGGCAATATCGTGGACAACCTATTTGTTGGAGTCACCATTCCCGGGGACATCGACGGGGACGGTATCGCGAACCTTGACGACCACTTGATATTCACCGACTGCATGAACGGCCCAGACGTTGCTGTGCCCCCGGTGGGCTGCGCGCCCGACGAGTTTGACTTGGCAGATATGGAAGTTGATACAGATGTAGACTTGGCCGACTTCGGGGAGCTTCAGATTGCGTTTCCAGAATAGCACGCAGGCGGCCGATGCAAGGCAGACGGCGATAGTTTGAGATACATCTTCGCGACGGGGCGACCAAGCTCACCGCCATTGAGCGCCTTTTCGCCTGTCGCCGTCATTCTCGGCGCTGTATGGGCCAGGATCAGTCGCACTTGCACCTGAGTGGGGCAGGGGTAGAGGATCATGATTTCGCCTGCTTGGTCTTTTGACCCTGCTTCTCAATGACGAACCATGCAGGGCCGTCGTCGATTAGACCTACCCTGTTCATCAAATCGCCAAACAACCGATCCGCTTCTTCACCCTCAGAGCATTGCTCGATCTTACGGATCTGGCGCGCCAGAAATATTGCACGGACCCGCATGGCATGCTGATGCTGCGTCGGCGGAGTATACCACATGCCCAAGGCTGGGCCAAACAGGCGAAAGCGAGTTCCGAAGCTTTCCTTCACGGAGACCCAGGGAATCGGGTGGCACGTTTCGTTTCGAGACTCAGCCACTGGCTCACCTACTCGTCACCGTTTCGGCATCCTCGCGAAGAGCCGCGAGCCAGAAGTCCACGTGGCCTACCACTGTTGGCTCGCCGAGTACCTGGAGAACGGACCGGCCAAGCCTCAGCCGAAACGTAGCCGTAAGGACGCACGCTCCGGGCCGCGTGTGTCAAGGCTCGAACCAAATCGAAAGGTCATTCCCGGCAGCATCATGCACGTCGCCTCTGGTTTTCTGACCTCCCTCGAAGCTCGCGTCAGGAATGCCGACGAACCGCGACGGCAAGGCACCAACGCCAAAGCGGTCTGCAAGGACCGCAAGAAACACATCACCGATTTCCTCGACTACTTGAACGAGCAACACGGCGAGAGAATGGCATCCCGCATGAAGGTGGGCGAACACACGTGAGTCGTCAACCGTGCCGGTCTGGGGCAACACGGCTGAGGTCTTGCATGTCCGGCCGAGCAGGCTGAGCGATTCGCCCGCTGCAACCTTGAGCAGCTCACCAACGTCGGCGCCGACCAGTGCCTTTTGAGGTCAGAAGTCGTCGATGACGCGTTTACGGACAAGCGTCTCCTTGACTGGAGGCTTGAAGACATCTGGCACGTCTGCGATCTCACCACAACCTTCGTCCGGTCGGGCGAAGAGTCTGGCGCCCTCCCACATGGATTTCGCCTGGAATTCGCTCTTCTGCAATATGCCGGTACGCGTCAGCCGCCTACCACTCAGCTCAACGGGCACGGAGAGCTTCGGGGACAGGTTGTCCAGCCGTTGAAGATCAGACGTCGAGAGCTGCGTAACGTATGCCTCGGGAAGCGTTTCGTTCTGCATGTCGGCGCTGTAGTAGTCCTGCACCGTCGCGGAATTTGGCAGAACCAGGATGTTCGCGCCGAGCGCATCCAGCTCGCGCGCGACCGCCTTCTCTGAGTAGAAGGTGATGTTCTTGATGGCCGCGATGCCCAGGGAGATCGAGAGAAGACTCGTCGCGAGCAGATTCTTGCGCTCGAATATCTCGCGCCACGCAAGTGTCTTCAGCTTCATTCCATTCCCTCCTATTTGCTCTTCTTCTTCGCTGCGCAGTCACCTTTCTTGCCGGGAGGGCAACAAGGCTTTTCCTTGCCCGCGTTCTCCAGGGCCACCTCGCCTGTTAGTTTCTCCATCTTGGCGACCGGCGGCGTAGCTTCAGGCTTGCTTCTGTCGGCTGCGAGCGCAGACACATCTTTCGTTGCCAGCACAACTCCGATGACTGCACAAAGAGTCAAGTTGTTCCCCATTACAATCGTCCTCATCCCAAAAGAGCCGACGATTAATCTAAACCGTAATTGCTCATCCAGGTCAGCCCACGAGGGCTGCCGTAGCTTGAGTACCAGTCACGAAGTACTTGCGCCTGAACCAAAACGCCACGTTCACCAACCCGATCAGCACCGGTACTTCGACCAGCGGCCCGATGACCGCGGCAAACGCCACACCTGAGTTGATCCCGAACACGGCTACCGCCACTGCTATAGCCAACTCGAAGTTGTTGCTTGCGGCCGTGAATGCGATGGTGGTTGTTTTTGCATAACCGGCGCCAATCTTCCTGCCCATCCAAAACGAAACCAGAAACATGATGACGAAGTAGATGCACAGCGGAATCGCGATCCGCACGACGTCCATCGGTAGCTGCACGATGTACTCGCCTTTGAGCGAGAACATCACCAGAATGGTGAACAGCAGCGCGATCAGCGTGATCGGCGAAATCTTGGGGATGAACTTAGACTCGTACCACTCCCGACCCTTGGCTTTGAGCATCACAAGACGCGTGAACATCCCTGCCAAAAACGGAATACCCAGATAAATGAACACGCTCTTGGCGATCTGTCCGATCGTGATCGCGACGACCGCGCCCTTGAGTCCGAATAGCGGCGGAAGAACCGTGATAAACAGCCAAGCGTACACGGAGAAAAACAGGACCTGAAAGATCGAATTGAACGCCACCAAGCCGGCAGCGTACTCCGTGTCGCCTTCAGCCAGGTCATTCCAAACGATGACCATGGCGATACAGCGTGCAAGCCCGATCATGATCAGCCCAACCATGTACTCCGGGTACCCGCTTAGGAAGAGCACTGCCAACGCGAACATTAGGACCGGCCCGATGATCCAGTTTTGCACCAGCGAAAGGCCCAGAATCTTGAAGTCCCGAAACACGTCGCCGAGTTCCTCGTATCTCACCTTCGCCAGCGGCGGGTACATCATCAGGATCAGCCCAATGGCGATCGGGATATTGGTCGTCCCAACCTGAAACCGATTGATGACGCCTTCGACGCCAGGAAACAAATAGCCGCCGCCAACACCGACCGCCATCGCAAGGAAGATCCAAAGCGTTAAGAAGCGGTCAAGAAACGAAAGCTTCTTGCGTTCCCGGGTCGCGTTCACCGCACATACACGTTCCATCATCGCTGCTCCGTAAGCGTCGCCTTCGCGATGCAATTGCTATTCACAGCACGTGCCTTGGCCGCTACGTAGGCGGTCAAGGTCCTCCTGCAACACGTCGATCTCGCGAAGACAAGACTTCACGCAGTTAATCAGCGTGCGCTCCAGGCCCTGCGTGTTTCGTTTGATTCGATAATGCTTCCACTTACCTTCTTGCCGGACATCAACCAAGCCCGCCCGTCGCAGGTAGGCCAGGTGGCGAGAGACCTTCGGCTGGACTTCGTCCAAAACACTGCAGAGGTCGCACACGCACACCTCGCGCTCGGCCAGCAGGTTCAGAATCCGCAGTCGAGTCGGGTCCGCGAATGCACGAAAGACATCCTTTGTTATTGTCAGGGTCGCCGTCATATACGGATAAGCATATACAAGCGTTGCGATCAGTCAAGGCGGCCCCGATGTCTTCAATTGTCGGCTGGGACCGAAAAAATACAATGCAGCGGTGATAGGGATAGGGAACGATAATGACGGCACGACTGGACCGCTCCCGCCCGCGAACATTCAACGTCGCAGTAGGGCAATCCGAGTGCTGTGCTGCTTTCCTTTTGGCAAGCTGAGCGCGCACCAAGCGTTCCGGATTGGCCACTCGTATCTCGCGACGCGGTCCGAAATCAGCTTTCACGCTTAACAAGCCCACCGCGCGCCTTACACGATTCCAAAGACGAACCTCAGCGCGAAGTAGACACCTACGGCGATGAAAATGATCCCGGTGACCAGGCGCGCCCATCGCTCAAACGAGGCCACCCTGTCGAATGCCTTGCCGACTGCCTTGGCTCCCACGGCGATCAAAACGGCGAAAACGATGACAGGAAGAGCGGTGCTGGCCCCGTACATCGAGGGAAGCAAGAAAGACGATTCGTACTTGATTGATAGTGGAACAAGGCTACCAAAAAACAGCGCGGCGGATGATGGGCAGAACGAGAGTGCGAACGCAACGCCCAGCGCCAACCCCGACCAAATGCCCCAGCCCTCTACGCGCTTGCCAACGCGCTCGCCAAGGCCGCCGCCGAACGACCCGACGCTAATCAAGTCGAGTAGGATCATGCCGACCAGGATCAGCACGGGGCCCAGAATCTTATTCATGTATTTTTGAAGCCAGTGTGAAACGGAAGGCGCAGCCATCACGCTCGCGACGAGCAGCGCTCCGAGCGTAACGTACACTAGGCTTCTACCGATCGCATAGAGCACACCGGTTGCGACGGCCGCCCTTGGGTTGTCTACGCGCCGCGCGATAAACGACACTGCTGCGATGTTGGTTGCGAGCGGACACGGGCTGATCGCAGTCAGGATGCCAAGCCAAATGGCCGAACCGATCGCAAGTACCGTGTCGTCCATTACGGGCTGGCCTCCAGGTATACCTGCGCTTCATCACGGACGAATGTCTTGAATTTCCGTTCATCGCCCACCAGATCCCAGATCTGCTTGAGTTTCTTCGATCGCGTCACCTGTCCGCCCTCGGTTTCCACCATCACGAGTTCGCTGGAGTACAGCTCGTATTCCTTGACAAAGTGTTCGTGCTCCGGCTCTTCCACGTTAACGGCGCGCCACTCCACTACTCCCGACTCCAGCGCCTCGGAGAACCCATCCTTCAGAGCCTGCTCGGCGTATGCCTCCATAGTCAAGCAGGTGTGGCATCGCTGCGTGCGATGGAAATAAAACGCGATGACTTTGCGGCCGGGCATCGCCTCCTCCTGCGCCACCACCGGTTTGGCTTGGCGCGTTTCAAGCTGCTCGGCCTCGGGCAACTTAGTAACGGAGACTGGATTCAGGGCGGCAGAATCGTCGGCGGAGGGGTCGCCGGCAGCTTGACCCCGGGGCGTAAGAACGTCCTCGTTGGAGGTATCCGATCCGGCCATCGTCGGCGGTACGTCGGACGTCGCCGTTTTGCGCGGGGCCGTCGAAGCAGTACCGGGTCCGCCGACCACAAGATAGACAACGGTTATGGCGGCAAAGACGAGCAGGACTATCGTTGCAAGACTCTTCATGGCATCTCTCGTTCTCAAGAAACCGGCTCGCGAGCGACTCAGGCGGACTCCCTGCTCGCAATTGCCGACGTCAACATGGTGGTGATCTCCGCCTCGTTTGGAACCTTGCCGCTGGCGGTCACTTTTCCGTCAATCACCAGCGCCGGTGTTGCCATCACCCCGTGATTGGTAATCTCCATGATGTCCGAAATCTTCTCAAGCTCGTACTGGAGCCCAATTCGGTCGGCCGCAGCTTGAACGCTAGCCGCCAGCGCAGAGCACTTTGGGCACCCCGGTCCTAACACTTCGATTTTCATGATAGCTCCTGTGTATTCGCCAACTGCCGACTGATCACGAGGCTCATCCCGCGCGCATGGGCTCAGTCCTCGAGGCCGCAGTGTATCTTGCGAATCACGGACTCGTACCCATCGCATTCACGATCAACTGGCCGCAGTCAACAATGTCCACACCTCATCCACCACGCACCGCGCGTCGTTGATGAGTTGAGGTTTCTCAGGCTTTTTCTCGATGCCGAACCGTGTCACGTCTACGTGGACCTCGACCGGTAGGCTCGCCTTCTCCATGATCTTCCGTGCGCAGTGATCCTCGCAGCCGTCGATCACCACTCGCTTCCCAGCGATGTGGGCTCGATTCATCTTGTCTGGAATCTCGGCCCCCATGGCCGCGATGCAGAACAAGTTCCCCGCGCCCTCTTTCGCCAGCCCAATCCCGGCCCGACTGGACACCTGCCCAGAGTGCGCCGCACCTGCACACGCGAAAATGAGCGTCTCATTCGAATCGCTAGTACAACAACCGTTAGCCATCTCGAATCTCCTTATGCGAATGACCCGTAGATCATTCCGATGATCGTTGCCATTACCACGACCAGCGCGGTGAACACCGCGGTCTTCTTAAGTCCAACGACTGACCGAATTACCAGCAGACTCGGCAGCGACAATGCCGGGCCAGCCAGCAGCAAGGCCAGGGCCGGCCCCTTGTGCATTCCGTGCTCGAAGAGCGCTTGCAGAATCGGGATCTCCGTCAAGGTGGCAAAATAGAACAGGCATCCGACAATCGAGGCAATCACGTTTGATTGGAGGCTGTTATCACCGACGAGTGCGGCCACTTGCTTATCCGGCAAGAGGGCGCCAAGGAATCCCACGATGAACACCCCGCCGAACAAGAGCGGCACCAAGAGCTTGGCAAAGTCCCAGGTGTTGAGCATCCATTCCTTGACTTCGTCCCGCTCGAACCAGCGCCAGACCATCAAGAGCACGGCTAAGCCCATCACCCCAGCCAAATACCACTTCATGTGGAAGATCGTGATGACTAAGCCCTGCGCTTCTTCAATGTGTTCGATCTCTGTTTTCGCGAGCGTAATCTTGTCGCCTACCTTCATGCCCGCGACGGGCCGGTCCACCTGTACGACGACCTCGTCCTTTGTTTCCTGCATGAGTACCGCGGGAATCTCAACACCGTCGGCTCTATGCACAACCACGTTGCCGGGGTTGTACCAGTCGCTGAAAACCAGAAAAGCCATCATGCAGGCAAAGTAGAGAACGGTCTGCCAGGGGGATCGCCGAGCAGGGGGAGGTTCGGGTAAGTCAGCCATGGCTTCGCCGCGCACCTGCTCGTCTTTCCGAAAGATGACGGCCATGATCAAGCCGATGACAATGCCGAAGACAATCGCGCCCACCGCGCGCCAGAGCCCGATCTCAAAACCGAGCACGCGGGCAGTCAGGAAAATTGCAAGGATGTTTAAGGCCGGGCCTGAGTAAAGGAATGCCGAGGCCGGTCCAAGCCCCGCGCCCACTCGGTAGATTCCGGCGAACATCGGCAGCACGCTGCAAGAGCAGACCGCAAGCACCGTCCCTGAAACCGAAGCCACGGAGTAAGCCTCGACCTTGTTGGCTCTCGGTCCGAGGTGCCGCAGCACGGCTTCCTTCGACAGAAACGTGATGATCCCCCCGGCGATGAAGAGCGCAGGCACCACACAGGCGAGCGTATGGTTCCGGGCGTACCACTGAAGCATCTTGAAGGCTTCGAGGATTGCCGCCGTTACCTTCGGGTTCGACAGCGGGAGGCCATAGGATACGACGAAAATGATCACGAATGCGGCGAATATCTTCCACTGCTTTGCCGCCATTGATTCAACTCCCTAGTCCACCAGCGGACTCAGGACTCCCAGCAATATGCATGCCGCTATGGCCATATAGCCATGGATGCGACAAAACAAAAACGAAAGGCATTAGGAGCCGCGCTCACGAGGACCTCATCACCGCTTGCTGTTCCTTCAGGTTCTGCATTAGCACACCCTCGACACAACTCCAGAAGCCGCGAAGGCACGCGACCTTTAAGCTGTAGAAGATCATGACGCCCTCCTTGCGATCGGCCACAATGCCTGCGTTCTTCAAGACAGCCAAGTGCTTGGACACGGTGGACTGATCCGCACCGACAATGTCGGTCAAATCGCAAACGCACATCTCCTTTTCAGCCAGGGCGTCCAGCATGAGCAACCGGCTGGGATGGGCCAGGGCTTTGGCGACCTTGGCACGGGCTTCGTACAGTTGTCGTGGCTTTGCTTTCATGGCGATATGGCAATTGTACCATCAATCTGAAGGTTGTCAAGCCGCGGTCCCTCTTCTGGACTGCCCGCGACGGTCCGTGAATTCGCCACCGGCCCACAGCGGTAGGGCGGGCACTTGGCCAAGCCCTTCCCACGGGGTTGCCCGCGAAATCCGGCTATATCACTGAAAACCCTTAAAGCAGGTGGTATGATCCGTAGGGATCGGTGTCGTGTGTTGTATTTGCAAGATTCTGTCCGCCTGCTGAGATGTGGAGTCGATCACTGAAATGTACGAAAGACTGAGTCGGCAAGCGCGCCAGGCGCTCTGGATTTTTGAGGAGACTTATCGGAGAGCAGGCAACAAGACCAGTCTACTCATATTACTCGATGAGCTTCTTCGATCGCCGGAGCATGCCGCTTCGATGATCGCTCAACGAATTCCGTCTTGCACTGCACATTTGTCTGACTACGCAGGTGCTTGTTCTGGCCGCAAAGCCAAGAAGGTGCTGCGCCAATGCGTCGAAGAGGCGATTGGCTTGGTGCGCAGGGGTTCACATCCGAATGTCAATACGGGGCATCTTTATGTGGCGCTCTGTAAATCATGCGAAAAACTGCAATCGTCCGACGAAGGTGCGGTGGCGGTTGAAGCGGCGCAAGGCATGTTGGCTGAACTCTCGATGATTGAGATGCATGCGGTTTCGCCCGGAGAAATCTCTAGCCGGCGATCGTGCAGTCCGGCGGGGAAGGCTTGACCACAGTCTGGCGGGGAATCGGCGCCGGTGTACGCGACAGAGCACAAACAGGATCGACGCTCGCTGCCCTCTCAGGTTGGGGAAGGGACAGCGCCAAAGGCGATGGCCTATGGCGCCCAGAGATACATGAACCGCGGCGTGGCTAGGTCATAAATCTTTGACATGTCGATGTTGACGATGTTCATGGCTGCTGGCGTCCTGGGTGATGAGGCATGGACATTGGCTACGTAGTCGGTCGGCCTGTGATAGCGCACGGCTACGACCTTGCAGCAGCCAGTCTTGGATTTGGCGCTGTCCACTGCATCGCGGACGGTTCCGAGGCGGTCGATTAGCCCGTGCTCCAGTGCTTGGCTGGCGGTGTATACCCGGCCGTCGGCGATGGCGCGAACTTTTTCTTCGTCCAGGCTGGGACGGCCCTCGGCGACAACGGCCACAAATTGGCTGTAGAAGTTATCGACTAGCCCTTGGAAGATGGCCCGTTGATCGTCAGACAATTTCTCGAATGGTGAGCCAGCCGCTTTGTTGGGACCGCTAGTGATGGCATTGCTGGCTACGCCGAACTTGGCCATGGTTCCGGTGAAGTCGATCAACTGCATGATCACGCCGATGCTGCCGGTGACGGTGGAGCGTTGGGCGATTATCTCATCGCAGGCACAGGCGATGTAGTATCCGCCAGAAGCGGCTAGGTCTTGGAGTGAGGCGATGACTGGTTTGCCCGTCTCTCGCCGGAAGCGGATGATTTCGTCGTGCATGATCTCGCTGGCGGTCACCGTGCCTCCTGGCGAGTTGATTCGCAACACAACGCCTTTAACCTTCGGATCGCGCCTGGCTTTGTTGAGCTGTTCGGTCAGCAGGGCGACTGAGTGCTCACCTTGCCCGATGAATTGAGGCGTGTGTGCATTCAGCAGCATGCCGGAAACATCGATGATCGCAATCTTCTCCGAGGTGAACGCTGCTTCACGGTAAATAATCGTCTCGGTGAGTGCCCGGCTACTATCTACCGGCGTCAGCAGTAGACTATTGGGCAAGCATCCAGACGCGGCGAGCACAACGGACATTGGTAGACACGAAAGGACGAAGCGGCAACGGTCGGTCATTCTAATGCTCCTTCAGAGGGTCGAACTTTTCAGCATCATACCCAGGAATATCCCGACGTGGAAATCACAAACAAGACAGCTACAATCACCCGAGACCCGGTTCGAGGAAATCACGCTATGCCGAAATGGCTTTGGATAGAACGCGACTTCAACTTCGATTTCCCGGCCAACAAGTTTCCCGACCTGCTGGAGCGTCATCGCGGCACCCCCGTCCGCTTGGACGCGCTGACGGCTGGCCTCGCTGATGAGATCACACGAGCGAGTGACGGCCAAGGGTGGTCGATCAAAGAGAACATAGGCCACCTGATCGATCTCTGCCCGATGACCGCTCGCCGACTTGAGCAACTCATCGCCGGCGAGCCGACCCTGGTGGGGGCGGATATGGGCAACCAAAAGACCGCCGAAGCGAATCACAATGGCGTGCCGCTCGAGGAACTCCTATTGACATTCCGAACAGAGCGGTTCGATCTGACATCAAGACTAGAACGCCTGGGTGAAGCTGACTGGGCAAAGGTCGCCATGCATCCGAGGCTTAGTCTGCCCATGCGCGTCGCCGACCTTGTCTATTTCGACAGCGAGCACGACGATTATCATCTCGCCCGAATCCGCGAGTTGGTATTGAACCTCTGTGCGTAGATAGTCAACGGCGCGAACGTGTGTCGGCGTCCGTTTGCGCGTCAACCGCGCTCTTAGCCATGTAGTTCTACGAGGAATCTGAGATGAAACGGATCATCGCAATTGTTAGTCTCATGTTGGTTTGCAATTCTCTCCACACCAATGCGGCCACACCAAAGGTAGGCGATGCTGCTCCGGAAATAGCTATCGAAACGCTCCTCCAAGCGTCCGCCGGTGATCAGGCAACCTTCAAGAGCCTCAAGGGCAAGGCCGTGGTGCTCGAGTTCTGGGCGACTTGGTGTGGCCCATGCGTTGCCGCCATTCCTCATCTCAATGAGTTGGCTGACAAGTTCAAGGACCGAGGCGTGCAATTCATCTCAGTGACCGATGAAAGCAAAGCGATCATTGAACCGTTCATCAAGAAGCGAGCCATTCACACTTGGTTGGCGCTGGATACCGACCGATCGACATTCAAATCGTATGAGGTAAAAGGTATTCCTCACACGGTCCTAGTCGATCAAGAAGGCAAGATCGCGGGGATTACATATCCGGATTTCTTGACGGAGGCTGTGCTGGACGATCTTCTCGCTGGCAAGCCTCTTCAAGTGCCGGACTTGGGTCGCCCCCTGGCAAACCCAATGGATATTGGTTCGGACGCGGAGGCCACAGCAAAGCCGCTCTTACAGATTCTGATTCGCTCCACCGAGAACAGGAACGGCAGTTCGCGCCGTTCCGATCACGAATTGATGGCTGAATCATGGTCGGTCTTGCAGGCTCTGGCGAGTGCTTATGACTTTGAAGGAGGACGGATTGCCCCGACCACACCCTTGCCCGAAGGCAGGTACACCTTTGTGATCGAGTCACGAGGCGATGGGCCTCACGACCTGAATCGATTGTTCCAATTTGCTATTCATTCCTCTTTTGGCCTGGCTGGCCGCGTCGAACAGCAACAGAAAGATGCGCTGGTCGTGACCATGCCTGATCGCCAAGCGTTGAAACTTCTAGAAGCCGCTTCGACAGGAAGCTTCTTCCGGTCTACTGACGGTGGCTTCGAGGTGGTAGGAGGGACCGTGGACACGCTCTGTTCCCAAGTGGAGAGCATTCTGGACATACCCGTCGTTGACGAGACTGGGCTGACCGGGCGCTATGATTGGCGATTCTCATACGAAGTGGGCAACCCCGAATCGATCATCCGATCCATCGAGAAAGACCTAGGCCTGAAGCTCACCAAGGAACGTCGGCTGATTGATATGCTGATCGTCGATAAAGTTCAAGAGTAGCCGATCAGGTCTAAGCGGGCGGCGATTCAACCATCGGCAAAGCCACAAGCCCCAGGAACGTCTCCTGAGGCTTGTGGCTTTTGTGCTTGAACTAAAGCAAGACCGCTCGAACGGCCAATTCACTTGAGAATCTACTTGAGGCTGATCCAGATGGTCTTGGTTTCGCTGTAGGCATCCAAGCCCGCTTTGCCATTCTCGCGACCATGGCCTGAGAACTTGTAACCGCCGAACGGGGCACCTGCATCGAAGGTGTTGTAGCAGTTCACCCAGACGGTTCCAGCCCTGAGCAGGTGGGCGAAGTTGTGCGCTTTGGCGATGTCTCGCGTCCACACGGCAGCAGCCAAGCCGAACATACTCTTGTTTGCCTGGGTGGCTACCTGCTCGATGCTGTCAAAAGGAATCACGCTGGCAACGGGGCCGAAGATTTCTTCCTGGGCGATTCTCATGTCGTTGTCCACATCGGTGAAGATGGTCGGCTGAATGAAGTAGCCCTTCTCAAAGGCAGCCTCACCGCCGGCAACGCAGGTGGCTCCCTCTTTCTTGCCCACCTCGATGTAACCCATGATGCGATCATATTGATCCTTGGAGACCTGAGCGCCCTGTTCGGTTGTAGGGTCGAAGGGGTCGCCGAGCTTGCGGGCCTTGGCTTTCTTGGCGAAGGAATCGACGAATTCATCGTGAACACTGCGTTCGACGAAGACGCGGGAACCGGCACAGCAAACCTCGCCCTGGTTGAAGAAGATACCAGCCATTGCTCCGTTGACGGCATGCCTGACGTTTGCATCGGCGAAGATGACGTTGGGGCTCTTTCCGCCAAGTTCAAAGGTGAGACGCTTGAGCGTGGGGGCGGCATTGGCCATGATGAGTTGGGCCGTCTTGTATTCGCCCGTAAAAGCAATCTTGTCTACGTCGGCGTGCTTCACCAAGGCGTCGCCGGCCGTCTCACCAAACCCATTGACGATGTTAATGACGCCCGGTGGGAAGCCAGCTTCGGTAGCTAGCTCTCCGATGCGAAGGGCGGTTAGCGGCGTCTGCTCTGCCGGCTTGAGGATCACCGTGTTGCCCATGGCTAGGGCAGGACCCCACTTCCAGGCGAGCATTAGCATGGGGAAGTTCCAGGGTATGATCTGCCCGCAAACACCGACCGGCTCGCGCCGGGTGTAGCAGAAGAACTGCCCCATCTTGTCATCGACCGGGATGGTGTCGCCGTGAACCTTGTCAGCCCAGCCGCCATAGTAGCGGAAGGTCTCTACGACCAGGGGGACATCGGCTGCCAAGACCTCGCCGATGGGCTTGCCGTTATTGAGTACTTCTAGGCCAGCGAGTTCTTCGGTGTTTTGCTCGATCAGCTCAGCCAGTTTGAACATGAGCTTGCCGCGGTCGCGGGCGCTCATCTTAGACCAAGGACCGGTTTCAAATGCCTTGCGGGCGGCGCTAACAGCCTGATCGATGTCGGCTTTATCGCTCTGGCAAACCTGGGCGATGGGTTCACCGGTTGCGGGGTTGATCACGTCGAACGATTTTCCGCTAGCAGCTTCGCACCATTCGCCATTGATCAGGTTTCTGGTTTGCTTGACTTTGGGCGCTGATATTGCCGGAGCAGTGGCCATGGTTACACCTCGCAGAATTGTTGGAGTGACGGTTCAAAAACCAGTGAGTCAGCCTCAATCATCGTCGCACGCACGCTGCCGATGCACATTCGGTAGGGGAATCAAGCCTCTTGATTATCTAGGCAGCCTAGCCCGGACCCCGAAGTTCAGCCGGCGATTTGCGCGAACGGGCATCGTCGCTGGCGTTGTGATATTTGTCAAGTCAGCGTCGAATTGCACGACATTCTGCTAGGGCTGTGGGCGATTGCGGGCGAACCCGTCCGCTACTCAGGGCTGAGTTACCCAGTAGCCGTTGTCGTCCACCCGGAGCGTCCCAGTAGCCAGCAAGAAATCCAAGATGGATCGACGGAAACCCGCTACGGCGACTGCGACAGCGTCGCGAGATTCACGGAGGTTGTTCTCCGCCTCGATGACATCGCGGTTGGATTCCAACCGGCTAGTTTCAAAGAGAGCACGGGCGAGGCCTCGGCGGAATTCGTTGATGGCGATGTTTTCGCGCTGGATGTCGATCGATATGCGGGCCAGCACGATCTGCCTCATGATGCGACGCACCTCGGCGCGCACTTGATCGGAGAATTGATCATGGGCTCTTTCCGCACGCCGTAGATCTACAAATGAGGATCGATAATCGTTCCGTTCCCGCTGTCGATTCAACGGCACCTCCAGATCAAGCGAGCCACGCCAAGTTGTCCGCTCCGTGTTGTATTCGACCGTGCTGGGTTTGTTCGGATCTGTATTCAGAGCCACGCTGCCCGAGAAGTTGAAATCAGGCAGCAGGTTGTTCTTGGCCACCAAGACGCTGCGGCGGGCATCGTCGATGGTGTCCGCGACGTTGAGCAGGTCAAGCCGGTACTTTAATGCAGTCTCGATTGCCTGCTGCTCGGTGATATGCGGATCATTCAGCTCGACGTCTTCATCGTCGAGCATCAATGACGCGATGGTGGGCATGCCCAGCCTGATCTTGAATCGGTCCAGGGCTGTGCCATAGTTTTCTTGAGCTCCGGCTACTCGGTTTCTGGCATTGAGCAGTTCGTTCCGCGCCCGGTCAGCTTCGAGCGCGAGTGTCTGTTCCTTATCAGCTAGAGCGCGGGCGCGGCGAAAGTCACTCAAAAGGCTTGTCACTTGTGCTTCGGCGCTTTGGATCTGCGTATGGAGCGATAGTAGCTGGTAGAAGTCGCCGGCGATATCGACCAAGAATTCTCGGCGAAAGCGCTCGAAACTCCTAACCGCGTAAATTAAATCGCGCTCAGCCTGAAACCGCGATTCGTACGCAACCCAGCCGGCTCCGCGAAGCAAGGGGATGTCAGCCCCAAGGATAGCAACTCCTGTTTCGCCGGATGTAGTGTGAACCTTGAGATCTCGCATCCAGGTATCGATCACCTGAGCGGTTACGGTACCCCCCAGCGGTAAACGCTGCTCTGCTGCGATCGAGGCTGTGGCAGTCATCGCCCGATCAAAATCGCGGACTTGACCAAAGTCGGCGAATTCAAGACTGAGGGAGCTCGACAGCTGCGGTGTCCACAAAAATCGCTCAAGCGAGAGGGCCAAGGCGGAGAGGTAGAGATCCTCCTTGGCGGATTGATATTCGCGAGAGTGTTCTTGTGCGTAGAATAGGCACTTTGCCAACGTGAACGGAAGCTCTACCAAATCGGAGCTGAAACCGGGCATCTCTGCTGTAAAGGCATCCTCCTCGCCCGCCGGAGCGGTGGTTGTCGGGTCAAGCGGGGGGGCTGGACTGGTGGCGGCGGCAAAGTCTTCGGGCACCTCACTCTTGACTGGATGCGGTGCGAAGCTGTACATGTCTTGGTTCTTGGCGAGATGCCCGTCTTCTGTGCCGATGTCCGCTGGATGAGTTGCGCCCAGGGCTGCCCTTTGGCGAGATTCGATCAAGTCGTATACTTCCCGATCTGCATCGCGCAGGAACCACTGCTGGCAGCCGCTCAGAGATGAAAGGACGATGGCTAAGACGATGCATCGAGTCCGCAGGTCAATCATGGAAGGCACCTTGAGCGTTCAATCGAGCAGTGTCAAGACGGGGATAAGGGTGTAACCATGACGGATCGCTTGGCTGACAACATCCGACAGGCAGCCGCAGTTTTGGCCCAGGCGAGTCGCGTCTGCTGCATGACCGGAGCGGGCGTATCAGCCGAGAGCGGGGTGCCCACTTTCCGCGACGCTGGCGGCCTCTGGGAAGGACGCCGGCCCGAAGATGTAGCTACGCCCGAGGCATTCGCAGCCGACCCAGCCGATGTCTGGAACTTCTACCTCTCTCGCCGAAAAGCGAATACTGCCTGCAAGCCCAACCCAGGTCATCTAGCGTTGGCAGAGCTGGCTGGATTGCTGGATTCCTTCACCCTGATCACCCAGAACATCGATGGCCTGCACCATCTGGCGGGTAGCGAGAAGGTTCTTGAGTTGCACGGCGACCTGTGGACCAATCAGTGTACACGCGAGAAGCGATTCGCTAACCAAGTCGCTTGTCCGGACATCCGGGCGACACCCAAGGACGGTTTCACCGAGATCCCGCACTGCCCAAAGTGTAGTTCAATGATGAGGCCCGGCGTGGTTTGGTTTGGTGAGACGCTGCCGGTCGATACTCTTGAGGCAGCTGAATTTGCGGTCCGTCAGTGCGAGGCAATGCTGGTGGTCGGCACGTCGAGTCAAGTCTTCCCAGCCGCAGCTCTCGCGACCATGGCAGCGCACGCTGGCGCGACGATCATCGAAGTGAATCCTGAGGCGACCGCACTCTCAGATCACGCGGACGTCTGCCTCTTTGGCCCAAGCGGAGAAGTGCTGCCCGAGTTGGTGCGGGGAATGCGGTAGGGGTATCAACTCCCGATCTTAGTCACCAGCCGTGGTAGGTCGCCTTCACACTTCCCTACGGCAAATCCTGGACAGCTCGCCGTCCGACTGGAGGGTATCCAATACGATTTGCAGCTGCTTGGCGGGACTCCACTTCCGGGGTTACTTGTGCTTGGTCATGAGGGTCTCGCCAACTCGACAATACGCCCAAACCCCAGTCTCCAGAGGGCGAGTTTGAGAGGAACCAGGCTCCCAAGGTTCCCGCCTCACAGGACTTTTTCTCCCCCACAACGGCCAAAGAGCAAATCCGATTCAATTTCTGAAAATTTCGTGTAAGAAATTACCTCCAAGTCAGACTCAACTACAGAAACGCTCAGGATTCTCCTTTATCGGCCATGCGTGATGGCCATCTGCCTGGGTCAGGCGAGTCGATTTGCCTCCAAAGGTGGACGAACCGCTTGCATTGTTCAAAGAGTGCGATGTCGGCAATGAAAACCGGCCGTTTGGAGGATTCCTGTGAAAACCTCTTCCCCCTCGTCGTTGGAAGTAGTCATCAGCCCGGTGGTCCGCGGACTCATCATTCTGCTCATGGCCTGTCCAGCTTCAGCTGCACAATTGGGTCGTCCCGGAGACATTTTCCAGCCGGGGGGAGAGTCGGAGCCCCATCTTGGACTTGCCGTGGATTCGGTGGACAACGTCAGTGTTGCAGGTGCTCGCGACGAGAGTGCCTCCCAGATCGGCGTCGACTGCAATAGCAACGGCGTACCCGATGCTACCGACATCGCCGACGGCACCAGTCTGGATTGCAACACCAACGGCATTCCTGATGAGTGCGATACGGCGGCGGTCTTCTCGGCCCAGCTAGTCATCACCACCGTCGCTAACGGTGTGAGTTCTGTTTTCTCAGCGGACTTAGATGGTGACGGGGATGCTGACGTGCTCTCGGCATCATGGCTTGATGACAAGATAGTCTGGTATGAGAACACGGACGGGATCGGCACGTTCGGGGCTCAGCAGGTGATCACCACCGCCGCTGACAGAGCGGTCGACGTCTTCTCCGCAGACCTGGACGGCGACGGGGACAACGACGTGCTCTCGGCGTCAAGAACTGACAACAAGGTCGCCTGGTACGAGAACACTGACGGACTGGGCCACCTCGGGGCCCAGCAGGTCATCACCAACGCCGCCGCGGGTGCGTATTCCGTCTTCTCCGCGGACTTGGACGGTGATGGGGATGCCGACGTGCTCTCGGCATCGAAAGATGACAAGACGATCGCCTGGTACGAGAACACCGACGGTCTGGGAACCTTCGGTCCCCAGAAGATCATCTCCACTGCCGCCAATGGTGCCCACTCCGTCTTCTCCGCGGATCTTGACGGTGACGGGGATGCCGACGTGCTCTCGGCGTCGCGGTTCGATAACAAAATTGCTTGGTACGAAAACACTGACGGACTGGGCTCCTTCGGGGCCGAGCAGATTATCACCACCACCGCCGAAGTTGCTGTCTCCGTTTGCGCCGCGGATCTGGACGGCGACGGGGACGCCGATGTGCTCTCGGCGTCCGACAATGACGACAAGATCGCTTGGTATGAGAACATGGACGGGCTGGGCAACTTCGGGGCCCCGCAGGTCATAACTACCGACGCCGATGGTGCGTGGTCTGTTTTCTCCACGGATCTGGACGGTGACGGGGACATCGACGTGCTCTCGGCTTCGAGGAATGACAACAAGGTCGCCTGGTACGAGAACATTGACGGGCTGGGCAACTTCGGCCCCCAGAAGCTCATCACCACCGCTGCCAACAATACATTCTCAGTGTTCTCCGCAGACTTGGATGGCGACGGTGACGCCGACGTGCTCTCGACGTCGTTTGCTGATGACAAGATTGCTTGGCACGAGAACACCCGCGACGACTGCAACGGGAACAGCGTTCCCGACGAGTGCGAGGTCGCCAGCCACGACTGCAACAGCAACGACGTTCCCGACGAGTGCGACATAGCAGCCGGTGCCCGCGATAGGGACTCCAACGGGATCCCGGATTCATGTGAGCTGGTGACCGACGTCGTCGGGACTTCGCTCGTTGTGCCGCAATCAGATGCGGATGGCGACAGCACCGAATCCCAGTAGAAGAAGGTCGCGCTATCGACTCGATGCGGGTTGTAGCGACCACCGGCGAACCGTTGTCGTCGCGCGGTATGTCGGGCCTCTGTGGCCGACTCGTCGCAAATCTTGAGGCGACAACGTATCGACGATGTGGAGCGTCGATCCCACGGGCTCTTGCGATAGGCTGCTAGAAGGCGGATCTTGAAGCCGGGGTGGCTAAGCTGGGCGGGTCTTCGAGGACATCTAACCCGAATCCAACCGTCCCGATGCACGGGTGGCCTCGATAGTCCGCCCTGTTTGGAGGCAATATTCGACCGCAAATCCTACAAAATTCTTCCTGATAATTCTTGCTCTCACCTCTTACCCTTTGACACCTTCTTGCCTGACGCCCTCGTCCCCTTGGCCTGCAAACTACCTCAGGCAATCCTGAAACACTTCTTCGCCGCTGGCCCATCGCGCGGCGGCGTCAGGCGTATCCATGATCCGACGCAGTGCGTGATGAAGCTCGATGGCTGTTCCGTCCAACCCCGCTCCATTGCATGCGTTCTGCGTGCCGATGGCTACGCACAGGCCGGCTGCACTGGCGAATTTGTCTATGGGAACGGCAGCGCGATCGGGCTCGCGTTTGAATTCGGCTTCACATTTCTGGCGAGAGGTCGAAAGAAAACCGGCGCAGGCCAACGGCCGAACCGGATGAGCCATACAGTTGCCGTCTTCGGTCATCAGCCCGCATGGAATCAAACTAGCGATGTATTCATTGCGCGGCATGGACGAAGCCAGCTCCGCGTTGCAGTCCAAGCGTAGGCGTAATTTGTCGCGCTCTGCAGAAGAGCAGTGGTCTTGAAGATAGGCTGCGATGGCGAACGCTTCGGGCGGGGCCACGGTCACGGCGGTATGGCAGCAGAAGGAGCAGCCGGCCTGGCACGCGTGCTTGCCATCCATCGGGGATGAGCGAATCACTTTGAGCGCAAGCGTTCTCGTGCTGTTGGCGATCTGCTCGACCAGTTCGGCTCGATCACTGCGCTTCAGAAGCTTCGCGGCGATTTGCTCTGCCTCACGCCCAGCTTCTTGCAGCATCTTGTTCAATCGGGGAGGGCGGGGTTGCTCATCAGGGTTAGTGCGGCTTGCCTTAACCCGGCGAAGCTGCTCACGTTTCTTCTGCTGGCGCTTATTCGAGCTTGACAAGGGCGTTCATCCGCAGATTCCCTGAGATCAATCCCGCTGCTCAGTGGGTTACATCGTACACTCGAACCTCGATCACTGCGAGGCGCCGGCTGCGAGCAACAAGAAGGATGAAACAAGAAAGGGTGACAAAAAAGGAGAAAAAGGTGTCAGGAAGAATTACTTAACGCGTCGGCGAGGAGAAAAAGGTGTCAGGAAGAATTACTTAACGCGTCGGCGTGCTGCAGGCAGTTCACCTGCCTCTTTGGGCTCTGACACTTCTTAATTTGTCTCTACTCGATACCCTGGTCGGCTAACCATCGCTCGGCATCTATTGCTGCTTTGCAGCCCATACCTGCTGCTGTGATTGCCTGGCGGTATACGCTGTCAACTACGTCACCGGCTGCGAAAACGCCTTCAATCTTGGTTGTGGAACGGTAGGGGTCTTCCAGCTCTAAATACCCTTTCTCGTCGGTGTCCAGCTGGCCATTCAGAAAGGCCGTATTCGGCGTGTGGCCTATGGCTAGGAACATGCCAGTTACGGGTAGCTCGCGCGTCTCACGGGATTTGGTGTCCCTCAGACGCAGGCCGGTCACGCCGGCTTTGTCGTCGCCCAGCACTTCTTCTAGTGTCGAGTTCCACTCCATGACGATCTTGTCATTGTCTAACGCCCGCTGGGCCATGATCTTTGATGCCCGCAGCTTATCCCGCCGGTGGATGATGTGCACACTGCTGGCGAATTTGGTCATGAACATCGCTTCCTCGACGGCGCTGTCGCCGCCACCCACTACTGCGACCGGCTTGTCGCGGAATCTCGGGAAAGCGCCGTCGCAAGTGGCACAGGCAGTCACTCCCAAGCCTCCCATGCGGAAGTGTTTCTCGCTCTCTAATCCTAGCCAATTGGCTGAGGCGCCGGTGGAGATGATGATCGCATTGGCAGAAGCTGTTGTGCCTTCGTCGCCGGCGAGGCTAAAGGGCCGGTTTTTAAGATCGATCTCGGTCACGTTTTCGCTGACCACCCGAACATCGAAGCGCAGGGCTTGTTCCCGGAAGGCCTGCATCATCTCTGGCCCGTCGATGCCATTGGGAAAGCCCGGGTAGTTCTCGACCTCGGTGGTATACATCAACTGCCCGCCAGGGATCATCTCGTTCTTTGAGGAGGGGGCGCCCTCGAACACCAGTGGATTGAGGTTGGCCCGGGCGGCGTAGATAGCTGCGGTCCATCCAGCAGGGCCTGAACCGACGATGATCACTTTTTCGACCTGATTGCTTGAGGACATACTTGTAAGGCCTTCCTTTTGTGCTCAGCTGACGATGTTGTTGTTCTGTTCGCTCGTTACCTTAGGCACAGATCTGGTTCGATTCAAATTCCGCGCAAACCAATTTCTCCAGGCATCATAGACCCCATTGCATTGGCCGTCCAAGCAGATGGAAACCGGCAGATTGACCATCGAATAGCCCAGACGTACTCTCCCTCCATGAAGACCCACCACTCAATGCGGCTTTGGAATCTAATGGCTCTCATCGCTCGGCGCGCGCTGATGGCTGTGGCAGCAATGCTGAGCCTAGGGGCTGGTTGCACGCCCAAAGACATCACCCCGGACATCGTAGCTGTTCAGGAACCGTGGTCGAACCAGGGGAAACCGGGCGCTCGCATCACGACCGATCATTTTGATCTCTACACCACCATCGAAGATGCCCAGCTACGAGATTACCTGCCCTCGTTCTTGGAGGCGACCTACCGCCTCTATGCCGAATTGGTCCCGGCCGCCAGCGAGAACGCCGAGCGGCTGCAAACCTATCTATTCAGTCACAAGTTCGAATGGCTGTCCTTCACCAAGCGCACTTTTCCTGAGCGTTACGACCTCTACTCCCGCGTGCAGGTGGCCGGCTATGCCCACCACAACCTGTGCGTGGTTTACTACATCAGGCCAAGAACTTACACACTCTCGGTCATCGCCCATGAAGGAATGCACCAGTATCTCGCCTCCCGTTTTGAGGGGCGCATACCCGCGTGGCTCAACGAGGGGCTTGCCTGTTATTGCGAAGGATTTGACTTGGCTTTATCGACTCCGCTGTTCAAGCCAACGCAGAACGCCACCCGGCGTAATGCCCTCCGTACCATCCTATCATCCAACGCGCTGATGCCGATGGGGGAGTTGCTGGCCGCAAACGCAGGATCGGTAATTCTCGAATCGCATGGACGCCAGACGCAAGCGTTCTACGCACAAGCCTGGGCGCTGGTCGTCTTTCTGAGGCACGGATCCGAGGGGCAGTATAGGGCTGGTTTCGAAGAGCTCTTGGCTGGGATTGCCTCAGGTGAACTGGGGACGCGCGCCCAAGCTGCCCGATTGGGAAGCAACGCACCCGCCAAGACGAGTTTCGGCGAAGCCGTGCTGCGGGCTTACATCACTGATGATATTGATCGGCTGGAAACAGAGCTGCACGAGTACATGGTGCAGTTGGTTGGATTCTAGCTGGGCGGTGCAGTACTTATCCTCTCTTCGCGGCGAGCCAAGGCTCTCAAAGAGGCGGAGTTCGCGCTAGCGTCTGCCCATTCCCCCTTAGAATCGGCGATCACTTATAGATATTGTGACAAGCTTTGCAGCTGTCTTGAATCTCGCGGGTCAGCTTCTTGACGGCGCCGATGTCCTTCTTGGCGGCCCCTTCGACCATCTTCAGCGAAGAGTCACGGGCTTGCTCAGCCCAGCCGCGGTAGTCGTCCTTCTCAGCCCGATAGGCATTGATGTTGCACAGCTCAGCAAGAATGAAGGCCTCGGTGCGAATGCGGCGGAACCGGTCTTCCGCTTCGTCGTCCAGGATAAGTTCTTTGAGTTGGTCGAAGTGTTGGGCTTGGGCGTCCATCAGCGCTTCAACGGGCGCGACGATCTTATAGCCCTTGGACGCGACGGCCTGATTGTCTTCCGCGTTTGCAGCTCCAGCTACGAGAATCAGACCCCACAGGCACGAAGCCGCCAAACCTACCGTCAGCGCAGTCCTACGAAACATTGTTACAACCTCCCCGAAACCCAGAGCATCCCTTGCAATCAAATCTGACCAGCCGCAGAGCATGAACCCGAAGCACCCAATCGTCAAGGCGCAAATCTTGCCCTAATGTATCTGCTTGAATGTCAATAGGTTGGGGAGGAATCGCTAAACGAATCACAGCCGGACTGGCCATGTTGCGCGGCGATGAGAGCCACATAGGATTGGTCCATGTGAATCAAAGCCGCTAATCCGAGCTCTGTTTGGACTGAACTGATCGTGCCCTCGTTCGGTGCCTCGATTTCGACGAAGCGCCCCAGAGAGGGCAGCTCATCCAGTTCGATTCGGGCTGAGCCGAGGGCGTAGGACTCGCGTCGCTTCTTGAACACCATCAGTGATGTGAAGCCCAGCGCCGCAAGAAGCTCGAGACACTCGGCAGAGCTGCTAATTTCCAACTCCAATTCCCGACGTCTCTTGAAACGGCCATCTTCAACAGGCCCTTTGTAGGTCAGCGTCGTGGTTGCTGCATCACCGTTGATGGGCTTACTTGTTCGCACGCGCAGACCTGTTCCGGCCGATCGCAGGCTGGCATCTGCCGAGTCTAGGATATGATTGGTTTCCATGACCGCGCCCAACGGCTTGGCCCCCAACTCAGCCAGCTTCTGCCGAATCGCGTCGTGCGACTCGACCCGCAGCTTGGCCTCAATTTCCAATCCCATTGCCCACCGTTCTTGCTCAACGCTCAGTCACGGCGTCCAGGATCCAAACTCCGCGCATCACAAACCCGTCGATTCAAAGTCGATCAAGCAGCGACTTGAGGAAGCCCTTATAGAGTGCCGGCGGCAACGATTCGAGGCCTGCCGGCGGAAGATCATCCATCATTAGCCTGGCGACTTCATTCTTGGCTTCGACCGCGCGCGGTTTAAGCTTCGACGCGATGACGTCAGTGACTTCCAGTTTCGAGGCGGCCATGGCGGTCACGAACTTGATCACCAGCCCTGTGACATCAACGTCTTCTGCCGACTGGCCGGGACTGCTGTCAGGCATTGGTTTTTCGGGTTGTCGTTTTCCAGAGTCATTGGCCGGGGTACGTTCGCGGAGGAGTTGGGCCGCGGCCTTGCGGGCTTGGACGTCCATCTCGCGCTGCCGCTTCTCTTCTGCTTCATCCAGCGGGGCTATGCCGAGGGTTTCCAGGTCTTCCTCAGCCAACGGTACGTAGACTTCATTCTTGCAGCCCGGGCACTTGCCGTGTCGGCCTCCCGCGTCTCGCGGTGCACGAATCAGCTTGCCACAATGATCGCAATGGAATTCGATGCCCATGGCGCTTCCTAACTAGTCAAGGGGTCCCTCTGATCAGTCCTCGCTTCGTCTCGCACGGTAAATCAATCGTATGGGTATCTCTTCGAAAGGCAAGCGTTCGCGCAATCGACTCAGTAGAAACCGCTCGTAATCACTGCGGATCAAGCCTGGGCTATTGACGAACAGAACGATGCTAGGCGGGGCTGCTGATATTTGCGTGGCATAGTAGATCTTGGGCGATTTTCGACCACGCTTGGCCGACGGGCCTCGAAGGGCGAGGACGTCGGACAGTGCGGCGTTGAGCTTGCTTGTGGTGACCCGCTCGCGGGTCTGTTTGAACAGCGAAGAAGCGGTGTCGATGGCTGCGGTCACGTTGTGGGCGTCAATGGCCGTGGTGAACACGATCGGCGCGTAGTCAAGTTGATGGAGCGCCTCGTCGAAATAGTCGCCGAAATCTTCTGTGCTGGCCTGCGACTTGGCTAGGTCCCATTTGTTGACCACGATAACACAGGGCTTGTATTCCTCGGTGATCAGTGAGCAGAGTTTCTTATCCACATCAGAGATTGGGGAGATCGCATCAACCATGAACAGCACGACGTCCGCCCGGCGGATCGACCGCTCAACCCGCGTGTAGCCGAAAAACTCAATCGAGTCAGCCATTCGACTCTTTTTTCGCACGCCGGCCGTATCGATGGCGACGAACGTCCGCCCGTCCCAATCGAAGCGAACGTCAACCGCGTCGCGCGTGGTGCCTGCGATCTCGCTGACGATCACCCGCTCTTCGCCCGCCAATGAGTTGATGAACGTGCTCTTGCCCACGTTGCGCCGACCCACTATAGCCACCTTCATCACTGGCTCAGTGGGCTTCTCTCCCATACTCTCACCAAGGCGATCTACGATGGCTTCTTCCAGTGCCGCTCGGCCCCGATAGTGCAAGGCGCTTATTTCAATGGGTTGACCGTAGCCAAGGCGCACGAACACAGCCGCTTCGGGCTCGAGCATTGGTTCGTCGACTTTGTTAACCAACAGGATGGTCCGCTCGGTGCGTCTCCTCAGCAGGCGAGCCACCTCGTGATCCAACGGCATGATCCCATCGCGGGCGTCGCACACAAAGAGAATCAAGCTGGCTTGTTCGATGGCGTAGTGGATCTGGCGCTCGACGTGATCACCCAAGTCGTCGTGATCGACAATGCCAAAACCACCCGTATCCACCAGCTCGAAGTACTGATCATCGATTGAGCAGATCGTGCTGACACGATCGCGGGTCACCCCAGCCGTTGGCTCGATGATGCTGACCATCTGCCGCGAGAGGAAGGCTAGGAGCGAACTCTTGCCCACATTGGGGCGACCTACAATAGCGACTACGGGCAAAGCCATGGCTTACTGTTCCAATTCTAGGTAATGCAAAAGCACAGGTGATTCACTGATTGGGATCATCGAGGAAACCCCGATTGCCCACAAGAGGTGCGCTGCGATTATGTAGGCCTATTCGTGGCCAAGCGATTCCACGGAATCACCAATTCAACCCCTTTGGCGCTGCGAGTTCCTGCCGTTCGGCGAAATTCAATTTTACGGCCGATCAGCAGCGGCGCCATCGGCCAGGTGTGGCCAAAATCTTGGGATGCGATGATCGGCAGCGGAGAGTTGGCTGGGAGACTCATTTTCAGGCTGGCTAATACCTGCTTGATGTAGTCGCTCTCCCCATGATGAAAGTCGCCGAGGAGGATACCGGCACAGTTAGCCAAGACGCCCGATAACTTGAGGTGGGCGATGAAGCGGTCAATTCGGTGGGGCGATTCGTTCACGTCTTCCAGGGCCAACCAGCGTCCTTTGCCAATGACGGATCGGGCATACGGTGTGCCGAGTAGGGACACCAGCACTGATAGCGTGCCTCCGGAAATTTTTGCAGGGGCACTACTTGGCATTTTTCCAGCCACCAGTTGGCCAACAATGCGGCGAGAGGATCCCCTGCCCTCGATCATGTTCACCGTGTCGGTAAAGAACTCGGCAAAATGTTTCATGAGTTCGGCGTTGGCCCACTGGCGAGACTCGCCCGGTTTGGTCATGCCCTTGGCGAGTCTGGCATAGCGAGATAACCCAGCGGGTATGAAAGCAGGGCCCATGTCGTACCAGCAGACCGCCTTGGGATAGGCGGAGGCGATGTTGATCACCGTGGTGAGCTCGCTGAACCCGAACAAGGCTACCTTGCTTCGCCGCTGCCTCAGAACGCCGAAATCGATCCGCGGCAGGATGCGCGTCAGCCACGACCCGCCCCTAAGCGAGATGATGGCAGCCGTTTGATCATTGGCTAGCGCACGCTGAAAATTAGAGGCCCGGCTGACGTCATCATTTCGGCCCGCTTTCATCTCGTCTTCGCCCGCTTCGATCAATCGAGCGTTGCCGGTGACGCGGTATCGGCCGCCCACAATGTCCTGGATCATCGAGATCAAATCTTTGGCAGAACCGCAGCCCAAGCGATGAAGAATACCGCGGCATGAACCGGCTATCGCTACTATGTGGATGGTACGCGTTCGTCTTTTCATCGGGACAACCTAACGGCTAATCTCCATCTTGCGAAGCTTGACTAAGCGATAAACATCGCGTCGCCATAGCTAAAAAACCGGTACTCCTGCTCCACGGCGTGTTGATACGCTTTCTGGATGCGTTCTTCGCCGGCAAAGGCCATGACCAGTGCGAGCAGCGTGCTTCGCGGAAGGTGGAAGTTGGTCAAGAGGGCGTCTACCACAGCAAAACGATACGGCGGATAGCAGAACAGGTTCGTTTGGCCATTCCCTGAATTGACTAAGCCGTCGCTTGCCGCACAGGTCTCCAGCACGCGCAGCGACGTTGTGCCCACCGCGATCACCCGACCGCCGCGCTCACGGCAACCCGCGATGGCTTGAGCGGTGCGCTCTGGAAGCTCATACCGCTCGGTGTGCATGGTGTGCTGGCTTAGGTCGTCCACCTTGAGTGGAGCGAAAGTTCCCATGCCGACATGCAGCGTAGCGAAGGCGATGGAGACGCCTCGCTCCTGAATCTCGGAGAGCGTGGCTTCGTCAAAATGAAGCCCAGCAGTTGGCGCTGCCACCGCACCGGGTTGTTGGGCAAAAACAGTTTGATAGCGGCTGCGGTCCAGGTTTTGCTGCGCGCCGCTGTATTGTTTGTCGCGATGGATGTACGGTGGCAGGGGAGGCTGTCCTATCCGCTCAAGCACTTCTTCCGCCTTTGCCGGCGGCGAAATTTCCAACGACCAGCGGCCGCCGTCGCCGCGCCCTAGGGCCTTTGCCATGAAGCCCATTTGCTCTGGTTCTACGACTAGCTGTTCACCCTGCTTGACCCGACCGGCTCCACTGAGCAAAACCTCCCACACCCCGGGTGACGGCTCAGCCAGGAAGAGGCCTTCGATTCGTCCGCCGGTCTTGCGGCGCAGCCTAAACTTCGCCGGCACTACGCGCGTATCGTTGAGCACCAGCAGGTCGCCAGGATTCAACAGGCCTGGGAAATCGCCAAACGCGGCGTCATCCAGCCCGAGGCCGTTGCGCTCGACGAGCAGCAGCCGGGAAGAGGCCCGGCCGGGCAGCGGCTGCTGGGCAATCAGCTCGCTGGGCAGCTCGTAATCAAGCCGGTCAATTTCGAAGGATTCGTTCATAGCCCCGTATCATGTCATGGCCACTCCACGGTGGAAAGCGGCAGCGCGGTGTTGAGTCTCGGCAACATGACGGCCTCAGCGCCCTGCATGTGTCCGATAAGCCGCGCCGCATGGCAAGCCTAAAGTATTGCTATTAAGGCACTTGAAGATGTTCGGCGGAGTGGACCCACTCAAGGCAGGCCACGGCTTCTAGAATGCTAGTGGTAGGTTGGAGCTGGACATTTGGGGTGAATTGTAGCCCCATTCAGATCAGGGAAAGCAGCATGCAGGTTTGGCCCGTAGGCATTTCGGCAAGCAACCTCGGCGTATATTGGCCGCTCTGGGATGTTGCGCTGCTCCGTCGCTATGGGCGTTCGAACGCTGCCTACCGACTTCACTTCGCCGCCAATCAGTCGGGTTGCATCAGGACTTGCATGGAAGATCAGGGGCAGGTGTCCCAGCTTTTGGAGAAGGGGCATCTTCTATCCCTGATGACTGTCGATAGCCCCGTTCCGCTCGGCGACCCCGTGCCAGAGTTGGACATCAGCTGGCCATCCGATCAGCCGATCGAGAGGCCCGAGGTTATCACTGTCGAGCGGTTGGTCTATGAACCGCCGTTGGCCAACGGAAACTTCATCGACATCCTCTACTAAGTTGGCTGCCTCGGGTGGCCCAACCTACAATGCCCGCCATGAAGAAGGGCACTGGATTCATTCCTTGGTTGGGCTACGCAGTAATGCGTGCAGCCATTTTTGTTCTTCATTGCTTCCCGGTCAATCTCAACTTGGTTACCGCCCGACTAGTGGGGCGAATCTGGTGGATGTTCGACGCCACCCACCGTGAGCGCGTGAGGGAGCATGTGCGGCTGGCACTAGCCAAGGAGTTGGACGAGCGAGAAATCGAGCGCATCTCCCGGCGGTCCATGCAGCACTTGGTCATGCTGGTCATCGAGATGATCTTCACACCCAGGTTAATCACCGATGCCACTTGGCGACGCTATGTTCGGATCGGAGACATGCGCGAGACGCTCCGCGTGCTGCTTGAGGGCAAGGGTGTCATCCTGCTCACTGGGCACTATGGCAGCTGGGAATTAACAGGCCATCTTCTGGCACTGTTTGGTTTTGATGTCAAAGCCATCATGCGCCCGTTGGATAATGTGTACATCAACCGCTACCTAGTCCGCACTCGGAAGGCCGCCGGCCTTGAGCTGATCGACAAGAAAGGGGCTATGGACTCTTCCGAGGAGCTCCTGCAGAACGGATCAGCCATCGGCTTTATCGCAGATCAGGATGCAGGCCGGAAGGGCGTATTCGTCGACTTCTTCGGCGTTGCTGCTTCGACCTATAAGTCGATCGCTCTCTTGGCCATGCAGTCGGAGGTACCCATCATCGTCGGCTATGCCCGTCGATTGGGCGATCGGTTCGAGTATGAACTGGGCGTCGAACGAATCATCCACCCTGCTGAATGGCAAGCCGTGGATGACCCCATGCGCTGGATTACCCAAGAATACACCGCAGCACTAGAAGCCTCGATTCGGCGGGATCTGACCCAATACCTCTGGATCCACCGCCGCTGGAAATCCCGCCCCAAAGTTCGCCGACGTGCAAAGGGCTAAGTGCCACTCGGGCGTGGGCCTGCAACGAGTGAGAACACCCAATCCCCAACGAAGCCCGCCAAGGTGGTCTCCCCGAATATCCAGCAATTCCGCAAGAATGATCAAGCTGTCAGAAGAGGCCTGGGTTATTCTGTTCATGTGATTGGCGACGACGCTGCGCCAAGTATTCTCGTGATCCGGAATGCGAGCCTCGAAGATGAAAATAAAAATCGTCCTTGCCTTGATCCTCTTGCTCGTAGCAGCGGCTGGCTGGTTTTACTATCAGATGGGCAATCCTCTGTACAAGCCGAGCATGGTTCGCGATGCCTTTGCTTCGGCAGGCGTTCTCTTGCCTCCTACGCCGGCTGGCGACGATAGCACCTGGCTGGTCGAGCCTGGGATCAGCCTGCACTATTTTCAGAAGGGCACGGGTCACGATGTGCTCGTTGTCCACGGCGGGCCTGGTTATCCATTCACCGAGCCGATCCCGGCGCTCGATCCCTTAACCGACCGCTATCGCTTCAGCTACTACGACCAACGCGGCTGCGGACGCTCCACCAAACCGGTAGACAGATTTTCGTCCTCGAACTTCTACAAGAACCTCATAACCCTAAACAAGCAGCTGGGTCTCCAAGCCCAGATCGCCGACATTGAACGCATTCGGCTTATCACCGGGCAAGACAAGCTGACCATCATGGGCCATTCTTTCGGCGCTTTGATCGTGGCTATGTACGCGGCTGAATTCCCCGACCGCGTTCACGCTCTGATCCTCAATGCGCCGGCTGACGTCCTACTGTTTCCAGTGGCAGACGGCGGCATCTTCGCACGGATTCACGACCGCTTGCCCGAGAGGTTTCGCGCCGACTACGCACAATTTCAATCTCAATACCTCAACTTCAAAGACATCTTCACCAAGAGCGAGAAAGATCTTCAGCGACTCAATGCCCAATTCGCCGGATACTATCTCACCGCAGTCGGCACGCTGTCAGACCCAGCCGCCGCGATGGATTGGAACCTGGCTGGCCAACCCGGCTGGATGGTTCAGGCCATGTATCTTGCGATGGGCAAGCGCCACGACTACCGCGAAGCGCTCAAGTCAGTGACAGCGCCCGTCCTTGTTCTCCACGGAGCAGAGGACATGCAGCCCGAGTCGGCAAGCCGGGCCTACGCAGAGCTTTTCCCAAACGCCGAGTTCCACACCGTGCCAAACGCGGGCCACCAGAGTTTCGAGCAAAACCCCGAAATCTTCGCAGAGCTGACCACTTCATTTCTTGATAAGCATGCTAAGTGATCCGCCAACGGGCTTTGATCCCAAATTGTGCAAAACAAAGTTCAGTTGCCTGATCCCCTGCGACGATGGTACCCCAGAGGCTAGATTATCTAGCCTAAGAGCACCGCCGAGGCGGGTGGCCGGGGCCAATCGGGGGCGTAGTGATGGCCTTGTGGCGCCAGAATTTGATTGACATATCATTCCACCGCTCGTAGGATGCCCCAGAGTGGGCCTTGTGGGGTAACCCCAAGAGCCTATGTTGCAGCCAGGCATTGATGTTTTTGGCAGATGCACCGCGCGTTTGACACGTCCCGCCTGTAGAAATCTCAGAAAGTATTATTGTATGAATTTTGAAGACTTGCGGCTGAAGAAGCCGCTTTTGGATGCGGTTCGTACCGCTGGCTACCAAACCCCTACGCCAATCCAGGCCCAGGTAATCCCCCTTATCCTCGACAGAAAAGACGTCTTGGGTTGTGCTCAGACAGGCACGGGGAAGACGGCCGCTTTTGCGCTGCCGATTTTGCAGTGCCTGAGCAGACCCAATGGACCAGGCCGCAAAGAGAGCAGGCGACCAAGGGCCCGAAATATTCGCGCCCTAGTATTGGCCCCGACTCGTGAGCTGGCCCAGCAGATTTCGGACAGTTTCTTGAATTACGGCCGTCACAGCGGATTGAAGCACTCTGTTGTCTACGGAGGCGTCAACAAGAATCCGCAGACTCGAACGTTGCGCGCCGGCGTCGATATTCTCGTAGCTACGCCAGGCCGACTGCTGGACCACATGTCCGACGGCACCGTCCGGCTTGACTCGATCGAAATGCTTGTGCTCGATGAAGCGGATCGTATGTTGGACATGGGTTTCCTGCCGGACATCCGTCGGATTCTGGCAAAGGTCCCAAAGCGTCGGCAGACGTTGCTCTTCTCAGCCACGATGCCGTCCGCAATTCGAACCCTGGCTGAGGACATTTTGACCCAACCAGAGTCGGTAGAAGTGGCCCGCGTTTCCTCGGTAGCACCGAGTATTGCGCACTGGGCTTACCGGGTTGAGAAGAAAGAGAAGTCCGCGCTGCTCTGCACCGTTCTGGAGCACACGTCGTTCTCGAGGGCGTTGATCTTTACCCGCACCAAGCACGGCGCCGACAAGGTCGTTCGCAATTTGATGCGTGCCGGGGTCTCAGCCGCTGCGATTCATGGCAACAAGAGCCAGAACGCCCGCACCCGGGCATTGGCTGGATTCCGAGCAGGCAAGACAGCCGTTCTCGTAGCGACCGACATAGCAGCCCGAGGGTTGGACATCGATGACATCTCTCACGTCATCAACTACGACCTGACCACCGAGCCGGAAACCTATGTTCATCGCACAGGTAGGACTGGCCGGGCTGGGTCAAGCGGGACGGCCCTCTCCTTTGTTAGCAGCGAAGACCACGACAGCTTGCGAGCCATCGAACGTTTGATTCGCACACCACTACAAGCGGCAGCGCTTCTTCCAGGATACGTCCCTTCAGAGGTGGCTGCTGTCCCAAGCAGCACGAACATCAATACGCGCAAACCTTCCAGCGGCAAGAGTTCCACCAGCAGGTATCGCCGGGGTCCAGCGACTAAGAATGGCTCTCGACGCCGTACCGAAAAGGGCAGACGCGCAACCCGCGCCGCTGTCTAACCAGCGGGGGTCGGATTCGGT
>JAJDDP010000128.1 GCA_029260235.1 Phycisphaerae bacterium
TTCAATCCTTGGGAGAGGCGCTCCTGCCGGTCGACTATCAGGTCAGCGGCGTGAACATGAACGCCGACCACGAGTTGCAGTCTTCGATCGGTCCGCTCCGGGCAGGCCATTGCAACTGCGCAGAGGGTATCGCCCATGAAATGTGCATGGGGATGGCCATGCTGGATGCAACCGGCTCCATCGAGCGTCAAGACGAGTTCATCGGCCAATTCATCCGCTATGTAGTGACCCACGAGGTTGGCCATACCATGGGCCTGCGGCACAATTTCAAAGGAAGTTCCTGGAAGTCCGTCGAGCAGATCCTGGGCAACAAGGACGAGCACGCCCCGACTTGCGGCTCAGTGATGGATTACAACACACCGCTGTTCGCCGCTAACCCCGAGGATCAAAATATCTTTGTGAGTTCAGCCGCCGGACCTTACGACCTCTGGGCAATCGAGTATGGCTATCGCACGACGGACGATGAGTTCAGCAGCGAAGAGGAGCTGCGCACATCGATCACCAGTCGCTGCGCCGAGCCGGGCTTGGCCTATGCCACTGACGAAGACACCATGTTCTTTGCCCCGGACCCACTGGTGAATCGCTGGGACACTGCCAGCTGTCCAATCGAATTTGCCAAACAGCGATTGGCTATGGTCAAGCAGTTGCAGGCCAATATCGAAGGTTGGGCGGTTAAAGAAGGCGAAAGCTACAATGAACTGCGCAAGACCTTCGATCTGTTGCTGTTCGAGATTGGTCGGGCATCGTCCTTCGCCGCCCGCTACGTTGGGGGCCAATACGTCAGTCGCGACCACAAGGGCGATCCAGATGCCCGCGATCCGTTCGTGATCGTCTCGGTAGAAAAGCAGCGCGAATCCCTCAACTTCCTGATCGAGAAAATTTACGCGGTTGATGCATTCAACATTTCGCCCGAGTTGCTCAACAAGTTGGCCGCCGGCCGATGGGGCCACTGGGACACTGACTCGTTCGATTCGATGATCGACTACCCCATCCACGATCGCATCGCGGCTGCCCAGTACTGGTCGCTGTTCCACTTGCTGAACCCAGCCACCATTGGCAGGGTCTATGACGCTGAAGCCAAGGTTCCAAGTGATGAGGACGCGCTGACCGTCCCCGAGCTGATGGGCAAGGTTGCCGAAGCGATTTGGTCCGAGGTGGCTGATGCGCCAGGTAGCGGGCTAACCAACCGAAAGCCATACATCAACAGCATTCGCCGCAACCTGCAACGCCGCCACCTGGAAGTTATGATCAACGTAGTACTCAGCGATCCAGGTAGGGTCATGCCCGCCGATGCCCACGCGATCGCCCGGATGACCCTCAAGAAGCTGTCGAGCCGCATTGGCGAAGCGCTCGAGGTGAAGGCTAAGCTGGATGATTTCAGCCACGCCCATCTGGATGAATCCAAGGCGCGAATCGACAAAGCCCTGGAGGCAGAGTTCTCGCTGTAGATGAGGATTCGAATCGGCAGCAATGCTGGTCTGACTGAGCGCAACGAAGAGACGAACGCTTAAGGAGCGTATTTGATGAAGCACCGACAAATAAGACAACTCGTGGCACTGTTGGCTGTCTTGGCCCCAGCGATAGGCGCCTGGGCAGGGGACGATGCAAAGCAGAAGAAAGAAGACAAGCCCGACTTCCCCAAGTTTGAGGAAATCACCAAGGACATGACTGTCAAGGAGGGCCATTGGACCCTCTATCACAAGGAGAAGGATGGCAAGTTGTTGGCCCGTATTCCGACGGCGTCGCTGAAGAAGCCCTTCCTCTTGGGGACGTCCATCTCTTCAGGCTCGCCGTTGTCCGGCTGGCAGTGGATGGATGCGCCGGTCTACTTTGAGCGGATGGGCAAGAAGCTGGTGCTCATTGCGGACGATCCGCGACACGCCACCGGCAAAGGGACTGAACTCGAGGACGTCATCGAGCGGACCTACACCGACACGATTCTAGCCGCCATCAAGATTGTCACCGAAGCACCAGGCGGAGATCCGGTGATTGACTTGGATGACCTGCTCAAGACCGACCTCTCCCAAGTCGCCGGTCTATTTGGCGGGAGCATCAATCGCTCGCTCAGCCGTTATGCGTCGATCAAGACATTTCCGCACAATATGGAGATCGAGGTTGCCTTGGCCATCATGGGTTCAGGGCCCGGCGCCGCCGGCAAGATGACCTCCATCCACTACAGCATCGCGGAGTTGCCCAAGTCGGATTACAAGCCGCGGGCTGCCGATGATCGCCTGGGTTACTTTCTTACGGTAGTGAAGGACTGGACCAAGCCACGCGATGCCAAGACCGTCTTTGATCGCCACATCAACCGCTGGCACCTCAAGAAGGTGGATCCGTCAGCCGAGGTTTCAGACGTCACTGGCGACACGCAAATCGTGTTCTATCTCGAAAAAACCATCCCCAAGAAATACCGCCGCTACGTTCGCGAAGGCATCTTGGCCTGGAACACCGCGTTTGAAAAAGCTGGCCTGCGTAATGCCATCCAGGTCCGCCAGCAGACCGAGCACACCTTCGCAAACCACGATCCAGAGGACATGCGCTATAGCTTCATCCGCTGGATGGTCTCGGGTCGGGCTTATGCTATGGGGCCTTCTCGGGCAAATCCCTACACGGGCCAAATCTTCGACGCCGACATCGTGGTGGATGATTCGATGATCCGCTCGCTGATTACGCGCCGGTGGGGAGTCTTTAGTCCCAAGGGTCAATCCCCTGCCCATAGTGATCCAATGCTTGAGTCATTCTTAGCCAGCAGCCCAGAGATGGGCTGGCATCACTCGATGGCTGAGCAGATCGCCCCGGAATTTGCCGGCGAAAAGCCTACGTCGGTTGAGCAGGTCCACGAACAGGCACTGAAGCATCTGGGTAAGCATACTTGTGACATGGCTGAGGGCATGGCCGAGCAGTTGGCCTTTGCCCATGCTATGGCATCTGCGGCTGGGAAGCGTGATCTGCCCGAGGAGTTTGTGGGTCAAGCCATTCGTGAACTGATCATGCACGAGGTGGGTCATACTCTTGGCCTGCGTCACAATTTCAAAGCCAGCAGCTGGTTGAGTCTCTCAGAGATCAAGTCTGCCGCCAGTGGCGAACAGGCTACTACCGGATCGGTGATGGACTACAACGACTTCACCTTTGCCGCCAGCGAGATTGAGCAGGGCCAATTCCTCACCTCAGCCCTCGGTCCTTATGACAATTGGGTGATCGAGTATGGCTACAAGCAGGTGGCTGAGCCGTTCAAGAATGAAGAGGAACTGCTCAAGAGCATTACATCGCGCGTGGCTGAGCCTGGCTTAGCCTACGGGACCGATGAGGATTCTTCGATCCTAGGGCCTGACCCGATGGTCAACACCTATGACGACGGCGACGATCCCATGATCTACGCCCGTGACCGGGCAGAGATGATCCATCGGCTTCGCAAAGACATCGCCGACTGGGCGGTCGAGGACGGTGAGAGTTATCAACGCCTCCGCAGCGCATTCAACATGCTGTTGGGCTTCGAGGGTCGATCTGCTCAGTTTGTAGCTAGGCTAGTTGGTGGCCAAAACGTGACCCGCCACCATAAGGGGGATCCCGATGCCAAGCCGCCGTTCACCGTGGTCTCTGCCGACAAGCAGCGGCAGGCGGTGGCATTCCTTGGACGAACGATCTTCGCAGAAGGAGCCTTCGATTTCTCGCCCGAGCTGCTCAACAAATTGGCGGCAGGGCGCTGGTGGCATTGGGATACCGACGCCATGGACTTCGTCATCGACTATCCGGTCCACGACAACGTGCTAAGGCGTCAGGCGTTTGTCTTGTTTCAGTTGATGAACCCCTTTACGGTCAACCGGGTCTATGACAACCAGTTGAAGGTGTCAGCCGATGAGGATATCTATACGGTTCCCGAGCTGCTGACCGGCTTGAATGAGATCATTTGGACGGAACTCGATTCACCAGGGACAGCCAAGTGGAGCAATCGCAAGCCCATGGTCTCAAGCATGCGTCGCAGTCTTCAGCGCGAGCACTTGCGGCGGCTGATCGACCTGGTGCTGGCTGACCCGGGCGGTATGTTTTATGCCGACTGTCATTCGGTGGTCCGTATGCAGCTCAAGTCGCTGGGCGAAGAAATCGGCGGCGTGCTGAGCGCCTCCAAAGGTAATCTTGACGACTACAGCCAGGCCCACCTCGAAGAGGCCAAGACGCGCATCGATAAGGCGTTGGCAGCGGAATACTCGCTGTAAGCGGCTGGGAGCGTCACTTCATTCGTATGCCCCCGGGCGGTGGTCTCTTGTGACTGCCGCCCGGTTTGTTGCGCGAACCCACAGGCTTGTCCCCCACCCTTCCGCCGCGATCAAGGGAGGGAGGGATACCCGCCAGGCTGATCATCTGTGCTCCATCGGGTTGACGTCGTTCCGCCGGGACGCTACGGTGCGATTCAGTCGAGCGGTTGGGCTTTGTTGAGCTAGCGCAGGACTCCGTGCCGGAACACTCCGTCAAACATTACTGTGGTTTGTTTGGGATTTGGGGGCACCCTGATGCTGCCCGCCTCACCCAACTGGGCCTCTACGCCCAGCAGCACCGAGGCCAAGAATCTGCCGGCATTTGCAGCACAGACGGCTCAACACTAAAGCGCCATGTCGGTTTGGGCCTGGTTGATGAGGCACTAAGCGCCCACTCCATCGAACGACTACGCAACCCAGTGGCGATAGGCCACGTCCGCTACTCGACCACCGGCTCAAACACCATTCAAAATTCACAACCGCTGAAGTTCAGCTTTTCAGGTGGTGACGTCGCTGTTGCCCACAACGGCAACCTGGTCAATGCAGCCCTGCTTCGTCAGCAGTACGAATCCCAAGGGCACATTTTTCAGACGACGTCTGATACCGAAGTCATCATTCATCTCTTAGCCAAGCCCGAAACACGAGATCATTCCAACCCGATAGCCCATGTGCTAGAAAACTTGCAGGGAGCCTATTGTCTCCTGCTCATGTTTCCGGATCGAATGCTGGCTATCCGTGATCCGCTGGGTTTCAGGCCGATGTGTCTGGGCAAGATGGCCAACGGCGCCCATGTGGTCGCCTCCGAGACATGCGCGTTCGACTTGGTCGATGCGAAGTTTGTTCGCGACATCGAACCAGGCGAGATTCTCACCATCAGTGATGATGGGCTGTCGAGTCAACGATTCGGCGATGAGTCGAATCGGCGGCAGGCTGCCTGCATTTTTGAGATGATTTACTTCGCCGACCCGTCCAGCGATATGTTTGGCCAAAATGTGCATATCGTCCGCGAGCGAATGGGTGCTCGCTTGGCTCAGGAGGCAGCCGTTGAGGCTGACCTGGTGATCCCGGTTCCCAACTGCGCCCGTTGTGCCGCCATTGGTTATGCCAACGAGAGCGGCATCCCCCTTGGGCGCGGTTTTACGACGAGCCATTACTCGAAGCGTTCCTTCATCATGCCATCGCAGGCCTCACGAGACTTGGCTGTCAAGATGAAGCTCAACGTCATCAAACAAGCGGTCCGCGGGAAGCGGTTGATCGTGGTCGAGGATTCGGTCGTTCGGGGTACGACCACGCAGGGCAAGATGGGCGCGCTTCGCAAAGCGGGCGCCAAGGAGATCCACCTGCGCGTAGCCAGCCCGCCGATCCGCCACGCCTGTTTCTTTGGGATTGATTTTCCCGACCCCAAGAAACTGATCGCCAACAATCGCGCCGTCGAAGAAATCCGCGATTTCCTGGAAGTCGATTCGCTGCATTATCTTTCGCTGGAGGGGATGCTCGATTGTGTGGACAGATCGACCGGCGGTTATTGCACTGCTTGCTTCTCGGGTAGCTATCCGCTGAACGTAACCGAACCGTTCGAGAAATTCGCCCTGGAACGGCGGCAACTACCTTTGTTTCCACAGAAGTCTTGCTAGATCAACCGCAGCACGGAACACCGAGCAACTATGGCCAAGCGAACCATCACCTATGCCGATGCGGGTGTTGATATCGGGGCCAATGCCCGCTGGGTCGATACCATTCGCTCCTCGATGTCAGCCACCTTCGGGCCCCGTGTCTGCAACCGGCACGGCTCATTTGCCGGGATGTTTCGGCTGGACTACGAAGAAATCTTGTTCCGCCGGAACTATCGCAAACCCATATTGGTGGGTTGCACCGATGGCGTTGGCACAAAAGTGCTGCTGGGCATATCGACCGGCCAACTCGATGGGCTGGGTATCGATCTTGTGGCTATGAGCATCAACGACCTGCTCACTTGCGGGGCTGAACCGCTCTTCTTTTTGGACTACCTAGCCGTTCACAAGCTGGACCCCGCCCACCTGGCTGTCCTGGTCACCGGTATTGCCAAGGGCTGCGAGATGTCCAACTGCGCTCTCTTGGGCGGAGAGACGGCTGAGATGCCCGCGATGTACCAGAAAGGCCACTTCGATTTGGCTGGTTTTGCCGTGGGCGTGGTAGAAGCCCACCGGCAAGTTGACCCTGCTAGAGTGTCACAAGGTGACATCATCATCGGCCTATCATCGAGCGGCCCGCACTCCAACGGCTATAGCCTGACCCGCAAACTGGTCTCTAGGCGCAGGCTTGATCGATCCATGGACGAGCTGGGCGAATCGCTGGCCGACGCCCTGATGAAGCCCACCCGCATTTACGCCGAGGCGGTTCGGCAGGTGATGGCTCACTACCGCGTGAAACGGGTCGTAACCGCGATGGCTCACATCACCGGAGGTGGGTTGCCCGAAAACGTCGGCAGGGTGCTATCCCCACGCCTAGATGCGGTAATCAAGACGGCTGCTTGGTCGCCGCCGCCGATCTTTGCATTCTTGCAATCGCGCGGAGTTGACCAAGACGAGATGTACCGCGTCTTCAACATGGGTATCGGGTACGTTCTCCTTGTCCGCCCCGCTTTCGTAAGTGGTGTGGTCCGCGTTCTTGAGAGGGCAGGCGAGCATCCTGCCATCATCGGCAAGATCAAGCGGGGACGCGGCAAGGTCATCTTGCGGTAGAGGGTAGTGGTATCGAGGCGACGGGATTGACTAAAGCAACGGACCACGCGCCAGAACCCAGGGAGTTGACCGCGCTACTTGGGCTAGTGTTCCTCGTGGCTATCCTGGCTGCCTTGACCCCTATTGCTGTTCGCTTCGCCGTTGCAGAATTGCCGCCGGTATCGACCGGTTGTTTTCGTTTCGGCATTGCCGGAGCGCTGTTGGCCTTGACTTGCAGAATCACTGGCCGACGAATTCGCATCGAGCGGCGCCATTGGCTGATCTTTCTAGTCGCGGCGGCCCTCTGTGTACCCATCAACCAGCTCGGTTTTCTCGGCGGCATTAAGTTGGCCAATGCGTCTCATGCGGGGCTGTTCTATGCACTAGGGCCAGTGTTGGTTTTTTGGGCATCGCTTCTTGTCCGCCAAACGGTCTTCCGCTGGGCGATGTTCGCAGCCACGTTACTCTCTGTTGCAGGAGCGTTGGTGGCTATCGCACCGGGATTCTCAGCCTCTGCAGGAGCATCACGCGCGGACAAGTCCATGCTGTTAGGGGATGGGCTGCTCTTCATCGCGATCCTTTCCTGGGTTGCCTTTGTGATGATTTCCAAGCCGCTGATTCTCAAGTACGGGCCCCTGCAGACATTGACCGTCGTTTTCTTGCTCGGCACTCTTTTGGATCTGCCGCTCTTGTTCTATGATCTGGGCGACTTTCGTCCGGCAGATGTGGGCTGGTCAGCCTGGGCGGGTTTTGCCTTTATTACAGTGATGACTTCTTACGTCAACTACCTGCTTTGGTACAACGTCATCGCCCGGCACGACATTACCCGCGTATCGGTCTTGGTCAACATCCATTTTCTGTTTACGGTAGTCATCGAGCATCTGGTTTTTGGTGAGCGGATCGCTTCTTCGATGGTGATTGGCTGTGCGTTCACGCTAGCGGGCGTCTATTTGGCGACCCGCCCTTCACCCAAGAAGTACGAGCAAAAGTAGGAGGTACTCATGTCCGAACCCAAACCCGCGAGGAACGAGCCAGCCATTCGGGTGGTGATGATGCCGCGCGATACCAACGGCCAAGGAACCATCTTCGGGGGTGTGATCCTCAGCTATATTGACCAAGCGGCTTTTGTCGAGGCTAGGCGACAAGCATGCCATAGTTATGTAACGATCAAGATGGACGAAGTGATCTTCCACGAACCCGTGTTCGTTGGCGACGTGTTGGCCTTCTACGCACACGCGACCAAGATTGGCCGGACCTCCATGGAGATTCGCATCGAGGTGATCGCCGAACGGTGCGACCAGCCCGAAAAGCAGGTGCCCGTCACCCGGGCGACGGTCGTCTTCGTGGCTGTCGATGATCATCGCAAGCCGACACCCATCGCTATTTAGCAAGCAGTCCGGCGCGAACAGGGCCAGGAAAGAACCGTACACGATTTGGAGAATGAGATGTTCTTGAACCATCGGCACATAGGCACCTTGATTGTCTTCTTGGCCCTCTTGACGGGCTGCGTTTCACCTTCGCCGAGCGAGCGGCTGCACGAACTGATGGATGCCTCGTGGGACGCCGACATCCGTTGGTCCCCTACCTGGGCGACGACCATCGGCGACCACCGCTACGACGACAAGTTGAGTGATTTGTCGCTGGAAATGTACGAACGGCGGAACGGGCAACTGATGATGTTCGCCTTCACCCTCGCCAACATCCCCAGCGTGGAACTCTCCGCAGAGGATCGCCTTACGGCTGATGTGTTCGAGTGGTACCTGGCAGCCAAGTTGCTCGACCAGACTAGCCAGCGTCATTTGATGCCGGTCACGCAGCTGAGCGGATTTCACCTCAGCTTGCCCATGATGCTGGTCTCCCAGCCGTTTGCGACCTATCAGGACTACATGAACTACGGTGCTCGCTTGGCTTCATTCTCGATTCAAGTCGATCAAGCCATCAAGTCCATGCGTGAGGGGATTGCCAAAGGCTATGTGCCGCCGCGGATCACCGTTGAGCCGGCGTTGGATCAGATCAACGCCCATATCCTCGACGATCCCAAGCAGAGCGAATTCTACAAACCGACAAAGCAATTCCCCGGCTCCTTCACCGATGCCGAGTGCGTCGATTTGGCGGGCATGCTTTGGCACACAATCAACAACAACGTCATCCCTGCCTATCGGAAACTTCATTCGTTCATCGACAGTGAGTACCTCCCCGCATGTCGAGAGACGGTCGGCATCTGGGCGGTTCCCGAGGGGGACAAGATCTACGCCAACTTGGTCCATCGCTACACGAGCACGAAAAAGACGCCCGAAGAGATTCACCGGCTGGGCATCAAAGAACTGAAACGAATCCACGCCGAGATGAACGTGATCCGCCAGGAGGTTGGTTTCGAGGACAGGTTGCCTGAGTTCATGACCCACATGCGCGATGACCCGCAGTTTCGAGCGCCGAGCGGCTCGTGGTTGATGGAACACTATGCTGAAATCTTGGCCCGCACTGAACCAGAGTTGCACAAGTTGTTCGGCCGCCTGCCCAACGCAGATTGTGAGGTCAAAGAGATCGAGTCTTACCGGGCTGCTTCGGCGCCGGTTGCGTACTACAATTTGTCTGCGCCTGACGGATCGAGGCCTGGCTATTTCTACGTCAATACCTATCAGCCGCAAGAGCGGGTCACCTATACGATGGAGGCGTTGACCTATCATGAGGCTGTTCCGGGTCATCACTTGCAGTTTGCTCTTCACGCCGAGGACGGCGGCCTACCCAACTTTCGCAGGCACAATTACATCACCGTCTACTGCGAGGGGTGGGCGCTCTACACAGAGGGACTTGGCCAATACTTGGGTGGCTACACCGATCCCTTGCAGCGCTATGGCAGGCTTGCCTACGAAGCATGGCGGGCTGCCCGGTTGGTGGTCGACACTGGCATGCACCATTTCAAGTGGTCACGGCAACGGGCGATCGACTACATGAACGTCAACACCGGCTTGGCTCGCTTGAATATCGAGCGCGAAGTTGACCGCTACATCGCTTGGCCTGGTCAGGCACTGGCGTACAAGATCGGCGAGATCACCATTCGCGACCTGCGCGACCAAGCCATGGAGCGACTCGGCGACCGATTCGATCTTCGGGCATTCCACGACCAACTGCTAGTGGATGGCCCCTTGCCCATGAGCATGCTGGTCGAGCGGATGAACAAATGGATCGACGGCCTGGATACGACGGCAGGGGTATCGGGCGGATAGCGCGGGATTGCAGCGCAGCCTCCGGCCGCAACCAAATTCAGAGAATTGGAGTGCCGTCCACAGTTGGGTCGTGCAAAGACCAACAACAACCTTGAACTACAAAGCTAAAGGCGACCAAATCGGGAGCCTGAGGGAGTCACTAAGAACGGCAAGGCAGAAGGCAAGGAGCTAGAAACTTCGGGGACGGGTTGTCCTTGCGGTCTTTGTGGTTCAGCCGTTTGCTCTTGTGCCGGCGCCGACTGGGATGAGTTCGCAATCGGCTTCGGGGAAATCTCGCTGAAATGGCAAGAAATCCGGCAGTAGTAGCTCTATGGAACAAAGCGGACGGTCCTCAATACTGAAAGTGCTTAATCGGTTCCCCTTGATCCCCAATGTGGGTCATAGCCTCTATCCCGATGGCTAGGTGTTGATCGACCCAGTTGCGGGTGACTTCGGCATCACTTTGTTCGGTCTTGATGCCGTCGGGGGTGATGGGAACATCCGAGACCAGCAACAGGGCGCCGCGGGCGATCTCGTT
>JAJDDP010000129.1 GCA_029260235.1 Phycisphaerae bacterium
AAGCAACGCCCCGGTTGGACATTTTCTTGGTGGCAGGTTTTTTTGTGGATGGTGATGAAGAGGTTTTTTGTGAACATTGACCGGGTTGACAGCTTGTGGAGTCGATGCCGGTCAGGCCATTGGTGCCAGCCGGGCCATTCACAAGAGATTGTACGCTGCGACCGCTACTTCGCCCTGTTGTTTGAGCTTTCACCGACCGACGAATCGCGACCCGGCCAATCCGCCCACCGTCTTGCACCAGCCGAATACTTCCTCGATGCGTTTGCGAATGCGCTGACTCACTTGATAGCCCTTTGTCCGCTGTCTGCGCCGCGCACGTCGGCACCTGGACCGTCGCCTCGGATAGGTCCGCGGCCAACAGGGACATGCGGATCAATGCCGAACTGTTCCAACGCATCAAGATATGCACCATCCCCATATCCGGCATCGGCCCCGAGCGTGCGAGGCATGAAGCCGTGACGACGGCGAACATGATCGAGCATCGCACCACTTTGGATCCGCTCGGCGTATCCATTCGCTTCGTCCACCGCGACATCCAAGCACAACCCGTTGCGGTTCTCCATGAGCACATGGGTGCTGTGACTGAGCTGGGCCGGTTTACCTTTTCCCTTTCGAGCCAGGCGGGCCTCGGAATCGACGAGGCTGCGATGCGTCTTGTTGCTGCGTTTTTCGTTCCGGAAGCTCACCGTTGGATCGCCGGTGTCGTCATCGTCGGCGCCATCGCTGACTCGCTGGTCATCGGTTCCGATAGGACGAATGCTCTTCATCGACGCAAACGACTGGATCAGCGTGCCGTCCACACTGAAGTGATCCTCACTGACCAACCCTTCAAGAATGGCTTCGCGGACCACGCGATCGAAGAAGTCGCGGACGAAGCCGTGTTCGTCGAAACGCTTGCGGTTCATACTGAATACCTCGGGCGTCCAGACCGATTCGGCGGGTGTCATGTCCAGGAACCAGCGGTAGAGCATGTTGTAGCTGATTTGCTCGCAGAGCTGGATCTCGCTGCGGATGCTGTAGAGTGCTTGCAGCAGCAGCGCCTTGATCAACCTCTCCGGCGGGATGCTCTTTCGGCCCGTCTTGCCATAGGCACCGCTGAACCGGCGCGACATGCCCGAGAGCACTTTGTCGGCTCGCTCCTTGATAGCCCGGAGCGGATGATCCGCCGGAACCAGCGATTCAAGATTGAACGAGTGAAAAATCTCAGATTGGTGATCGATCCGTCCACGCATCGAATGTCCTCCATGACATGTTGCGATGCATTGTACGAATCAAACCAATTCTTGATATCCAAAAACTGAGTTTTTTGGCAGCCTGCTAACACGACAACGCGGGTTGAGCTCAAGAAATTGGTGGGCTCTATACGACAAATCCTCCAGCGATGACAGGCTGGAGGGCATGAACATGGATGTTCGACGCATTGGTCGATTGGCCGGTGATCTGGATCGCTTCTTGGGTCTTCTCAGTGATTGCTTCGCACGTAGCGAAGGTCGCGAGCATTTACGGGGGTACGTGCGCAGCCAACTCTCCTGCATCGAGCGCAAGAGCGTCGAGCCGATGGCCGATGCCCTTGGCATGGCGCCGAGGACGCTGCAGGATTTTCTGGCCACACACACCTGGGATCACGAACGTGCCCTTGATCGATTGCAGGAACTGGTCGCGGAATCGCACCATTGCGACGATGCGATCGGGCTGATCGATGAAACGAGTTTCCCAAAACGCGGAGGCAAGACCGCGGGCGTACAACGTCAATACTGCGGTGCCACCGGAAAAATCGACAATTGCGTGGTCTCCGTGGGGCTGGGATATGCCGACCTGCGTGGCCGGTTCCGTTGCACGCTGGACCATCGCCTATTCCTCCCGGAATCATGGTCCGATGATCGTGAACGCTGTCGCGAAGCTCATGTTCCCGACGATCTTACCCATCAACCGAAATGGAAGATCGCCTTGGATATGCTTGAGAGATGCCATGGTAATGGCATTCGTTTCAAGTGGCTGACGTTCGATGAAGGCTACGGATGCAACGCTCGATTCCTGGAAGCGCTGCACAAGATGGGGCAGACCTACGTGGCCGAGGTGCCCAAGACGTTCACCGGCTGGCTGGTCGAACCCAAGGTGCTGCAGAAGGACCATCACACTGGTGCCAACGGGCGTCCCAGGCGTTATCCCCGCCTAGCAGCCCGGTCGAGCAGGCCCAATCGCGTTGATCGGTTATGCACGTATTCCTATGCCATGCGCGATCAGGACTGGCAGGACTACCACATCAAGGACGGCCACAAAGGACCGATCATCTGGCGAGTCAAAGCCGTGCGATTCCGATTGAACGTCTGCCCGGAAGGTGCTGGCCGTAGCTTCACAATACCATCCGCTCCGGCCTGGCTGATTTATTCGGAGCATCCGGTGACCGGTGAGATCAAGTACTTTGTTTCCAACGCCCCAGCCACAACACCGGTCACGCGCATCCTGCACGTGGCATTCTCGCGCTGGCATATCGAGCGATGTTTCCAGGACGAAAAGGGATTGCTCGGGTTGGATCACTTCGAGGTAAGGCGATTTCGGGCGATTCAACGGCACCTCATCATCACCGCGATCAGCCATCTCTTCCTGGCAAGAACGAAGCTGAAGCCGGAAAAAAACGGGGGGAAAAAGCCCGACACTTCAGCAACTTCGGCGAGCGACAGAGGCCTCCGTTCAAGCGAGACGATTGACACGCAAAGCCCAACGAACGCTGTTCACCAAGGTTGCTGAACGCATCCGCATCACCCAACAGCGAAACGCCAAAGCCCGTCAATCGCATCGACGAAGACGCTTACGCGAACTCCATGCGCTGGGAATCACACTCCGGAACTGCAAACGCTGCATTCCGCCGGAACCATAACCCGCGTTGTCGTGCTAAGAGGTTGTTTCAATTCCCTCTGTGGCACCGGCTTCTAGCCGGTGGGCGTGCTGTAGGATGCAGATCCTTTGGGTATTGAATCAGTTTCTAAGGCTGATTACTCAATAGAACCGCTTGTGGATCGTGTGATTGAGGCTTGTACTTGGCGATGAGGTTGTGGACCTTGGGTTGATCAGGATCAAGCTCCAAGCTTCTATGCCAGTTTTCCAGAGCGCGGTCCCGGTACTCGTTGCTAGTCATGTCTTCCAGGTAGAGAAGCGCGTAAACCGATCCTAGCCCGGCGTAGCTGCGTGGCAGTTTGCTATCGTGAATCAATGCTTCGCGATAACTTTTCTCCGCGTCGTCGTAGTCTGCCAGCCTAAACAGGCAGTAGCCCATTGCTTCGTGGGCCGGCGCCAAGCGTTCGTCCAGTTGTAGGGCTGCTTCCAAAGTCAACTGTGCGATCTTAAGCCTATCCTGAACCATGTATGCCCTGGCTAAGTTGACCAGTACTAGCGGCTGACGATTGTCGCGCTCCAAGGCATCCTTGTAAGCGCTGATCGCTTCGTAGTACTTGCCCTGGGCTTCGAAGGCAACGCCCAAGTTTACGAAGGCGTGCGGCTTGTCGGGGTCGATCTCGACCGCCTTTTGAAATCGCTCAACAGCCAGATCTGGATTGCCCAACTCGTGGTAGCAGACACCGAGATTCAACTGGGCATCAAAATCCGAAGGAGCCAAGTCACAAGCGTGCAAATAGGCCTGCACGGCGTCGTTAAGCCTGCGCGTGAAGTGGTAGAGCCGGGCCAGGTTCACCGTGTCTGGAAACGAGAACGGATCACAGCGCACCGCGTTGGCGAAAGCGGTGATGGCCTGCTCATATTCTCCCATCCGCTGGTAGATGAAGCCGAGTTTGGAGTGGGCAACGGCGATCTGGGGATCCAGCTCTGATGCGGCTGTGAATTCTGCCAAGGCGGCTTCGAGGTCATCGTCGGCCAGCAGCACCTCTCCCCTTTGGACGTGGCCGGCCGCACGGTATCCTTGAAACCAGGTACAACCGCTGATGGCAAGAAGGCAGGCAACCGTGACAGCCAGCTTTGCGCTCATCGTGTTAATCATCTTGGTTAGGGCTATCATCGCTCCGCGGGATCCTCACTCTATAGACTCAAGATCGGACGATGGTCCGAAAATCCTTGCAAAAAATCGAAATTAGGTAAAACGGGGGGCCTAGTCTAGCGACTTGGTTGGCCGATTCCCAGTACCCGCGGCTTGGTCGCGAGGTTGACCGGTCCGAAAAGCGGCCCTACGATGCTCTGTGGTGCGGGCGCCCCAACAAACTGACAAAAGGGAGTTACGATGGCTGAACCCCGTTTTCTGGTGGCCATTCCTGTCTTCAACGAAGAAAAGTACGTTTCTCAGGTCCTTAGCAGGGTCAGGGACTTCTGCGCAGATGTACTGGTGATCGACGATGGATCCACCGACGGCACAGCAGACATCCTGTCAGAGCGGGACCACCTGCCACTCATCCAGCACCCCCGCAATCTTGGGTACGGACGGAGTCTGGCGGACGCCTTTGATTACGCAGCCCGGCAAGGTTTCGATTGGCTAATTACCATCGACTGCGACGAGCAACATGAACCCGAGTTCATTCCGCGATTCATGGAGCATGCCCAGGCCAACAACGTAGACTTGATCAGTGGGTCGCGGTATCTAGACACCTTCAAAGACAACAATGCCCCACCTGCGGACCGGCAAATGATCAATGCCCGAATCACTACCATGCTGAACGAGCGGCTGGGGCTGAGCATCACCGATTCTTTTTGCGGTTTCAAAGCCTATCGCGTTTCTGCACTGGCTGGAATGACCATCACCGAACCGGGCTACGCCATGCCCATGCAGTTCTGGGTTCAAGCCACCCAATTGTGTTTCCGCATCGACGAGATTCCAGTGCCCCTCATTTACAACGACCCCAACCGCCACTTTGGCGGCGACCTCGACGACCCCGCCGTCCGGTTTGATCACTACATGGCCGTCTTTGAGTCGGAGCTGACCCGCACCCGAATTCCAGCCACGTCGGCCAATCAAGGCGGAACGATTTGTGCCGCCTGCTGATCAGAGGTTCTCTTACAGAAGCAACATTCCGTGGCCCCACTAACGTTTACCAAACTTGAAGCCCCACAGCAGAGCGGTGGTGTGCTCGTCGAACCTTCGCCGATCAACATCCGCCGCGCGATTGAAGCCAATCGCCGGCTTTTCGAGAGCTGGAACTTCACCATCGCCGACAAAACGTTGCGGGATGTTCGACATGAAGTGCGCCAGCGAGTCGCTGGGTTGGACGAAGCTACCCCATCGGTCGTCACCGGCCACCAGCCCGAGTTCATCCATGCCGGCGTCTGGGCCAAACATGTCGTAGCCGTGCGGTTGGCTGAGGCGGTACAGGGAAGTGCGATCAACCTCATCGTTGATACCGACACGCCCAAAGACACGCGCCTGCTTCTCCCAGGCTATGTGGATGACACCTTCGGAATACAATCCGTCGCCCTTGGAAAGATTCGCTCGCACATACCCTATCAATGGACGCCAAGCCTGGACCAAGACGAGATGGAAGGGTTTGAGGCTGCCCTCAAGGCAGTAGGCCGCGAACGATTTGAGGCTTCGATGATGGGAATGTATTGCCAAGCACTGCGGCAGGCTGATCCGGCGGCAGGATGGGTCGATCAAACCGTGTTCGCCCGGCAATCCGTCGAGCGCGGCTTCGGCATTGACATGGAGGAGCGCTGTCTAAGCCAGTGCTGGCTTTGTCCCCTACTGGTTGAGATGCTGGCTTCTGCGCCCAGGTTCTTCGAGTGCTACAATTCGGCACTGTCCGATTACCGCAGCCAACTAGGCTTGCGCGGAACCACTAGGCCCGTGCCCAATCTGATCACCATGGAAGGTCGCTTGGAACTTCCGCTCTGGGTAGTGCACGGACACGACCGGCGTCATCGCCTCTTTGTCGAACCTGTTGGTGATCGGTTGAGAATCTTTGCTGATCAGGAACAGGTGGGTGAGGTGAAGAAGAGCGCGCTAGCATGCTGGGACACCGCCCAGGCATCACTCTGCGACTTGGAGGACGTGCAGTTTTGGCCACGGGCGCTGACCTTGACACTCTGGGCACGGATGCTGTTGGCCGATCTGTTCGTTCACGGTATCGGTGGGGCCAAGTACGACCGCATCACCGATTTGCTGATCCACAAATACTTCGGCGTCCAACCCCCGGCCATGGCCTGCGTGTCGGCGACCTTGCGCTTTGAAGAAACAACCATCGCCGATGCCCGCCATGAGATGCGCGAACTCCAACACAAAGTCCGAGATCTCCGCTACAACCCCCAACGGCACCTCCAGTCCGATGGTGCAACAGAATCGATTCTTAAAGCCAAAGCAGACGCGGTGGCTGAGTCGCTTCGCATGCGCCAAGAAGCCCCCAAGGATCGTCGCAGGCGGCGGATCGTGTTCGATGAAATACGGGCACGAAACAGCCAATTGGTTTCCACCCAACCAACTGCTGCCCAGCAGCTGATAGACCAATTGGCCCAGGCCAGCGAACGGAGCAATCTCAGCGAAGTCGCCTCAAGACGCGATTACTTTTTTGCCCTGTTTGACCGGGCTACGTTGCAAGTACTGTGCGATTCCCTTCCCGCCGCAACCGATTTTCGGCTATAGTACCAGCCTGTGATCAAAGAGGTGAGCGATACGACTGCTCGCATGAGCATCATTCAAGAACAGGAAACAGCAGATGAGTAGCGAAGACGAGAAAAGCAAAATCATCATCGATTCTGATTGGAAGACTGAGGCCCAAGACGCCAAGGAGCAATTGGCCGCCGAGGAAGAAACCCGGCAACAATCAGATCCGCAAGAATTGCCCGTTCCGCAATTTGGCGATTTGATCAATATGATCGCCATGCCGGCAGCGATGGCCATCGGCGGCTATCAAACGCCCGACGGAAAGACCATCCCGCCCGATCTCCAGGTGGCCAAGTACCACATCGACCTCTTGGAAGTTCTTGAAGACAAGACCAAGGGCAATATCTCCGACGAAGAATCCAAGATGATTGCGACCGTGCTTCGCGAACTGCGGGGTCAGTTCACCAACATGGTCAACCTGATGATGCAAGCAAGTGCGGGCGCAGGCCCAGGTGCTGTTCCCCCCGAAGCCAACGGCTAATGGGGCACCCAAGGTTTCAACCATTGGCTGCAGAGGGCTAATCCTGTGATCATCCCCATCCGCACTGAAACTCAGACGCACCGAACGCCGGTGGCCAACGGGATCTTGCTCGCCCTAAACGTCCTCTTGTTTGCTGTATTCGATTTTGCGGGTGGGCCTGAACTTCAGCACATCAAGGACCAGCATTTCTTACTTCACACCGCCGCCCCTTCAATCCATGAGTTCATCACCTACCAGTTCGTGCACGGCGACATCACCCACTTAATTGGCAATATGCTGTTCCTCTGGGTGTTCGGAAATGCGGTCAACGCCAAGATGGGCAACCTCTCCTATCTCCTGTTCTACTTAGCCGCTGGCGTTTTCGCTGCCTTTGGATTCGCACTTAGCTCTTCGGCCGACCTGCTCGGGGCATCAGGAGCGATTGCCGGCGTGACCACCGCCTATCTGGTTCTATTCCCGAGGAGCCGCGTCACCGTCATCTACTGGCTGATCTTCATCGGTACAACTGAGCTTCCAGCCATGCTCTTCATCGGCCTCAAGATCGTGCTCTGGGACAACATCATGTCGCCCAGGCTTTCAGGCGGAGGCAACGTAGCCTTCAACGCTCACTTGGCCGGCTACCTGTTCGGCCTAGTTGTGCCGCTATGTTTGCTGTTGTTCCGCCTCTTACCCCGCGACCAATTCGACCTCCTAGCTCTGTTCAAGCGGTGGAATCAGCGCCGGGCATTTCAGTCTGCCCTGGCAGACCCAGATGCAGCAGCCCAGGCAACCTACGGTCGGATCGCACGCCCGGTGACTCTCGACCCAAACCTTCGGCAGGCCGAGGAGGCCAAGCTTGACCAAGTGAGCGGCATCCGCGTGAGAATCTCCGAGTGCATCAACACAGGGGACATCGGGGCAGCCGCCACGCTGTACGAGCAACTCGTAGGCATCGACCCAGCCCAATGCCTCTCCGCCCGGCATCAGATGACTATCGCCCGAGAGTTCTATTCAACAGGCCGCACACCCCAGGCAGCCTCAACCTTTGAACGCTACCTGACCATGTACGCAAACACCGACGAAGCAGCCGAAGTGCAGCTGTTGCTCGGCATCATCTACGCCCGCGATCTAGGCCAGTTCGAAGCAGCCAGCCGCCACCTAGGAGCAGTCCGAGATCGACTCCAACCCCAACGCCAAGCCCAATGCGACGAATGGCTAGGGCAGATACGACAATCCCTCTCACAAGGCGGTAATCCAGCAAGCAGCTAGAATTCCCGCGAATATGGACCGCCTGCTTGGTTTCAAAAGAACTAGATTGCGCCTATGAACGTGATTCCCGCATATAGGCGGGAATCTAGAAGGTGTGCCCGAGAACCGCTCAATTCCAAGTGGCCCTTACACCACCTCAGGAATACTTGGCAGCAATCGGCATGCGCCGGCCTGTGCCGAAGGCTCGGCTGGTTACTTTGATGCCTACTGCGGTTTGTTTGCGTTTGTATTCGTTGCGATCCACCATGCCGACTACCCGCTTGACCGTATCGCCGTCGAAACCAGCCGCTGCAATTTGATCGATTGATTGTTCCTGCTCCACATAACGCTGGAGAATGTCGTCGAGCACATCATAAGGCGGCAGCGTGTCTTGATCGGTTTGATCCGGCTTCAGCTCGGCTGAGGGTGGCTTCTCGATGGTGTTGATCGGTATGATACAATGCCCGCTCCGCTCATTTATATAGCGGGCTAGCTCATAGACCGTCGTCTTCGGCACATCGCTCAGCAATGCCAACCCACCACACATGTCCCCGTACAGCGTGCAATAGCCAACGGCCAACTCGCTCTTATTGCCTGTGGTCAAGAGCAGCCATCCCCGCTTGTTCGAGAGGGCCATCAACAGATTTCCCCGGATGCGGGCCTGAATATTTTCCTCGGCAACACCGGACGAAGAACCGCCGAAGTGCGGGGCTAACTCCTTCTCCATGGCTTGGTGGATCGACTCGATGGGAATGGTGGCTAAATCGATCTTCAGATTCTCAGCCAGCGCGTGCGCGTCATCCAAACTGTGATCGCTGCTGTATCGTGAAGGCAATGCAATGCCATGGACGCGATCCGCCCCAAGCGCCTCAGCCGCAATGACCGCTGTAACGGCTGAGTCGATGCCGCCCGACAACCCGAGCAACACCGCGCTGAACCCGCACTTGTTGACGTAGTCGCGCGTCCCTAGAACCAAGGCGGCGTAGACCGCATCAACGGATCCGGGGTAGTCTGTCACGTTACCTTCTGATCCACCCGCAAGATCAACGACCAGCAGGTCTTCTTCAAACGCCCTAGCCTGAGCTAAAATCGATCCATCTCGCCCGAACACGGCGCTCGCTCCATCGAAAACCAGGTCATCATTCCCCCCCACCTGATTAACATAGACAAGCGGCAGACGGTGCTTGGCTGCCTGGCCAGAGAAGATTTTGACGCGCTGCTCCTGCTTGCCCATCCCGTAAGGTGAAGCTGCGATGTTCAAGAGAAGATCGGCACCGGCCTTGGCCAAGTCAGCAACGGGGTCCAAACCATAGAGGTTTCGCTGCTGGACCAGCTCGTAGTCCCATAGATCCTCGCAGATGCTGATACCGACCTTGCCCCCGAATCCGCCCGCCAAGTTTAAGGAAGCGATTTGGGGTTGGTCAGCCGGCTCAAAATAGCGGTGTTCGTCGAATACATCGTAGGTGGGAAGCAGTCGCTTGGCATGCACCGAGGCTACACGCCCTCCAACGCAGAGCGCAGCTACATTCTTGAGCGGTTTGCCTCGTTTGGCTTGGCTCTTGGCGACACAACCGACCAGAATAGCCACGTCTTTGGAAGCTGCTGCGATGACTTGGAGCGCTTCCTCATTCTGACGGATCAGATGCTCCTTGAGGAGCATGTCTTTGGCTGGGTACCCCAATACCGCCAACTCCGGAGTCACGACCAAGTCCGCCCCAAGTCGCGATGCCCCATCCATCGCGCCGAGAATCTTGGCTATGTTGCCGGAAACGTCACCGACAATGGGGTTGATTTGTGCAAGTGCTACTTTCATGGACGATTCGCCGGCTCGTAGGTACCAAGAAGGACTGCTCTGATGTTGGTACGATACCCTTGTGCGACCGGTTCATCGAGGGCGATGGAAGGAAAAAATAAGGCCAACGGCACCCTTCCTTGTTCGGGCCGGAGAGGGGGGTTGCAGCGGAAGGGCGTTTATTGCCGTTGGCCTCTATTGAAAGCACAAGCCGCATTGCACGGCTGGCTCTGTACGCTCCTTAAAAAGTCTTCCAAACTTCGTCCGGCTGAGCAAGTGACTCCGCTCATCCCGGCTTGATTTCAAGAGGCGACCGCTTGTGTTGCCTGACACGCGAAATCCTATTAACCCTTACAAACGGTCGCACGTTTGTCGGCAGGCGGGCCATCCCATCCAGCCCCTAAGGCTGTTGGTTCCGACCAGTTGCCTCCGCTGGTGAACGAAGCAATTAGCATGCCAATGTCCGCGCGCACGAAAATTTCCCCACTTCCGCTCGGACGCGCCAGCCGTCATCAACCCATGGCAGTGCAACAACTCTCAATCGTGCCCGCGACCCGATAACCACAAACCCCGATTGAGCGATTTCCCGCACGGGGTGCGCAGTTTGGCCAGACAAATTCTGAAGACATAACCAAGATGTCCCTTTTCGTTGGCCATGGACTTCCGTCCACAATCCCCTAAAATTCGAGACGCCTGAAGCAGCGCACCCTTGGATAGTTGCCAGGAATGAGAATGAAAAGCGCTTCGATTCTAATAACTGGGATGCACTGCGACCACTGCGTTGCGAGGTTGAGCGAGGCGTTGAACGCGCTGACCGGTTTGGGCAAGATTGAAATTGCTATGGGTACAGCCAAGATCGAATTCGACGAGGCCAAATGCACCATGCCCGCAATAGTCCAGGCAGTGCGCTCCATCGAGGGGTTTGACTTGACTGCCTTCTCAACTTCCTAGCCGAGCAACTGACTTCATCATTCATGTCCAAAGATATCCGCTTACGAATTCATGGCATGACCTGCGGGAGTTGCGTCTCTCGGATCGAGCGGGCTTTGTCCAAAGTGAGCGGTGTCGATCACTGCCGAGTCAACCTAGCCTCGGAGGTCGCCAACATCGCCACCGCAGCCCCAGCAGTGACTGCGAGTCGATTGATCGAGGCGATTCGCCATGCCGGCTACGACGCAGAACCGATCCACGCCGACTCGGTCGGCCAGGTTGAGGCATCTAGCGGCCGGAAACTTCAGCAGCAACGGCAAGCGCTGGTTCAGGCAGTGGGGCTGGGCCTGCCCATCATCCTCTTAGAGCATTTCGGAGGGATGCTCAGTTCCAGCTTGCCCGGAGGAGATATCTGGTGGCGTGTGCTACAAGGGGTCTTGTGCGGCATGTTGCTCGTCTCGCCCGCAGCGGGTCCGATCCTTGTCGGTGGGTTGCGGGCCTTAATACACAAAAGCCCGAACATGGACTTGTTGGTTTCCTTGGGCATTTCGGTGTCCTTCCTTGCCAGCACAGTTAGCCTCTTCTTTCCAGACAGCGGCACATTCTACTTCGACGCAGCCGCCATGATTGTCGCCTTCATTTGCATGGGCAGGTACCTGGAGACGCGGGCCCGTCGCGAAGCATCGCAGGCAGTGGCTGCCCTGGCCCAGCGGTTACCGAAGACGGGACTGCGCTTAGAGGGCGATCAATGGGTAACCGTGCCGGTGGATCGAATTCGGGTAGGCGACACCATCCGCGTAACCGATGCCCTCATGGTGCCGGTCGATGGCGAAGTGATTGAAGGATCTGCCGGCGTAGACGAAAGCGCCATCACCGGCGAATCTCTCCCCCGGGCTTATCGAACCGGCGACTCGATTCGGGCGGGGGGTGTGGTCTGCGAGGGCATGCTGACCCTCAAAGCGACAGCAGTCGGAGCCGCCTCAGCAGTTGGACGAATCCTCCGTGCGGTCGAGGATGCCCAATCGGGCAAAACCAGAATGCAGCGATTGGCTGATCAAGTCGCTAGCCGGTTCGTGCCTGTTGCGGTGGGCTTGGCTCTGATCACCCTCATCGGTTGGTGGGCGACCGCAGCCGCAGGTTGGAGTCAACCGCCAGATGGAGTGAGCACTTTGGGGTGGGCGTTACGATGTGCCGTTGCGGTGCTGGTGATCGCCTGCCCGTGCGCGATGGGCTTGGCCACGCCGACGGCGGTCATGGTGGCGACCGGTACTGCCGCTCGACGCGGAATCATGGTCAAGGATGCAGCCGCCCTAGAAGCAGCTGGCCGCGTACGTGCGATCCTGCTCGACAAGACCGGCACGCTTACCACGGGGCAGGTGGAGGTCAAACGAGTATTCGACGATCCCACCGGGCCAGCTACTTTGAATGATCGCGAAGTTCTTGGATGGGCTGCGTCGGCAGAGCAGTTTTCGCAGCACCCGCTGGCCAAAGCGATCGTTCGCAAAGCCAAAGAGTGGGACGTGCGCATCCGCGATGTCGATTCCTATGCCAACGAGCCTGGACTAGGGGTAGTTGCAACCGTCGCAGGTCGATCTGTGCTGGTGGGCAGCGCTGGGCTATTGACCCAGAACGGCATCGACACGGAACCCGTCAAGGCGAGATACGAGCAGATGGCTGGCGACGGCCAAACGGCCGTTATCCTGGCAATGGATGGGCAGTGCGCCGGCTTGATCAGCTTGGCCGACGAACCGCGTCCCGATGCGGCGGTGGCCATGACTCGCCTTGCCGCTACAGGCGCAGAGTTGGTCATGGTCACCGGCGACCAAGCTGCAACGGCTACCTCCATCGCAGCCGCGTTGGGTATCAAAGACATCCATGCCGAGATGCTGCCCGAGCAAAAACTAGATGAGGTGCGTCGCCGCCAAGAGGCGGGCCAATTCGTCGCCTTTGTCGGGGATGGTGTCAACGATGCACCGGCCTTGGTCTTGGCGGATGTGGGCATCGCCTTTGCAACCGGAACCGACGTAGCTGTGGAATCGGCGGACATCACCCTGCTGGGAGACGATCTTTCAAAAATCGCCGACGCGGTCCTGCTGGCTAGGCGTAGCGTCCGAATAATCAAGCAGAACCTATTCTGGGCGTTCTTCTACAACACCGCGGCCATTCCGCTGGCAGCATTTGGAGTCATCCCCCCCGGATGGGCTGCCGCCGCGATGATGTTCTCATCGATTAGCGTTGTGCTAAACTCGCTTCGACTGCGGGGTAGACAAGAACCATCCGCTTCGCTGCCGTGAACCCCTATTCCCAAGATGCCCCCCACTGGCAGCCCTGGGTAGCTTCATCTCCCACGGTTGATTGAAGCATAGGCCTGCAATAGGATATCTCGCCCAGCATGAGCACTTGAGAAGGAGTCGGTATCGATGAAGACTTTGGAGACACAGAAGCCTCCAACCATGCCCGAAGGTGATGAGGCTCGGCCGGCGACCACCGAGGGTGGAGTTGCAGAGCTTGCGACCAAGAGCAGTAAATCGAGTTCCCTGCTCCGCAGCCTGACCTGCTGTTTTGACAGCGGTTCAAAATCCTACTCTTCAGCTGAAACCGCTGAGATGTACTCCATCGATTGGTTTCGGGTGATTCCATTTGCCTGTATGCACTTAATGTGCCTCGGTGTCATCTGGGTCGGTTGGAGTCCGATTGCCGTGGCAGTGGCGGTGGCGATGTATGCGATCCACATGTTCTCGATCACCGCGTTTTATCACCGGTACTTTTCGCATCGCACATACAAGACCTCGCGCGTGGCCCAGTTCGTTTTCGCCGTCATGGGCAGTTCGTGCGTTCAGCGAGGCCCCATCTGGTGGGCATCACGCCATCGCCACCACCACCGCCATTCCGATGACGAAGTCGACTTCCATTCCCCCATTCGCCATGGACTGTTTTGGAGCCATGTGGGTTGGATCATGTCCAAGGGCGCTTATGGCTACGACGAGAAGTCGGTCGGCGACTTGACGAAATTTCCGGAGATACGTTTCCTTGATCGGTTCGACAACCTCGTCCCACTGATCGAAGCGCTGTCAATGCTAGCCCTGGGCAGTGTCCTGCATGCCTATGGTTGGAACACGACGGGCTGGCAAATGTTGATCTGGGGATTCTTCATCTCCATCATCGTCAGTTCGCACGCCACCTTCACCATCAACTCGTTCACCCACTTGTGGGGCAAGAAGCGTTACGAAAGCAAGGACGAGAGCCGCAATAGTTTGCTCTTCGCCCTACTGACCTTCGGTGAGGGCTGGCACAATAATCATCACTATTACCCCGGCGCGGTCCGCCAAGGCTTCTACTGGTGGGAAATCGACATGACCTACTACACGCTGTGGCTGATGTCTCGGCTGGGAATCATCTGGGATCTGAACACGATTCCTGAGAAGGCCCGCGAGGCTCACCACATCGGCTGACACCCCTGCCGTCAAGGTCAATTCGGATTAAGCAGATTCTACCTCACCCAATCTGTCGTTGTAAGATTGCCGGGCTTGCTCGAAGAACCCCGTGTAGGTGTCGCCTGCATAGTCGATATAGGTCCAAGGCCAATTGCGCCAGGATCCATGTTTGTAATGCAGCGTCACCTCGCCGAAAATACCGCCCCCCAGGTACAGCCGGTGCGAAGCGTCCTTGGTAGTAGCCAACACCAGCTTGGCATGGGTGAGGTAGCCAGGGTCGAGGTTCACCGGCCTGGTGGCGTGCGGCAGCGCCAAGTCGTCGCAGAATCGCAGTTCCATCGCGTTGGTTAGCCGCTTAATCTCCGGCAGGCGATCAACCGACATCAGCTCTTTGAAGGTCACGAACTGCCGCTTGATCTCCGTGCCCATCTCCGGCTCGTAATAGTCAGTGAAGTCGAAAGGCCAAACCGGGCTAATCAATTCCAGAGGGCCAAGCTGAGCACTCAAACGCCGCCGGGCCTCAGCCAACAAATCTTCATCCGTCGCCAAGACACCACAAATCAACATCACTCGCTTGATAGGTCGGACAGCAGCCACGCTCGACAGTGTAGGTGTCAATAGAGCAACGTCAATGACGATCAGCCCTCAGCCGTTGTTAGCCGCTCGGTGCACCTGCGATGGCCAACCTGCTGTTTTCGGCCGGTCACCGGTCGGTTATACTGCCCGACGATACTCAACGCCGCGGGCCCGGAGGGTTAGCAAAATGCGCACCGTAGTCTCAATCTGGGTTTTGATCACGATGGTCCTCGCCGTCTCCTCGGGCGGACCTGCCCAGGCAGGAGAAGACAGCGAAGCCGCCAGCAAACAGGTGGGCTATCGCCTCCACGCAGCCCCAAAACCGCTATCCCCCGCAGCCAAGACCAACGATTGGACATCGTTCCTAGGGCCGCACCACAACGGCATTGCCGACGAAACAAAACTCCTGAAAGACTTCTCCGACGGCGGCCCAGCCCTGGTCTGGGAAGTCGAAAGCGGGACTGGCTATTCGTCGATTGCCATTGCGGAGAATCGGCTGATTCTCTTTTCTCGTGTCTTTGATGAAGAAGTCGTCGATTGCCTCGATGCAGAAACTGGCCTTCGCCTTTGGCGGTTTTCGTACGCCGTAGAGTATTCAGATAAGTACGGATTCAACAGTGGACCTCGGGCCAGCCCGATCATCAGTAATGGTGCTGTGTACACCTATGGCGTTCAAGGAAAGCTGAACTGCCTGAACCTCAAGACGGGTGCTCTGGTCTGGGTGCGGGATCTAAACGCTGACTTTGACGTGCCATCCAATTACTTCGGTGTCGGCAGCACGCCGCTAGGCGATGGTGATCGGTTGATCATCAACGTAGGCGGCAAAGGCGGCCCATCGGTGGTTTCCTTGGACAAGCGGACCGGCAAGACCGTTTGGGAGACCCGCGGCGAGAACTGGGGGGCAAGCTATGCCACACCCGTACCCGCTACGATTCATAGCCAACGCTGCGTGTTCGTCTTTGCAGGTGGAAGGATCGACCCGCCGACGGGCGGATTGCTGGGTATCGACCCCAAGGACGGATCGGTGCGTTACAAGTTCCCCTTCCGCGGCAAGAGGTTCGAGTCCGTCAATGCCAGCTCTCCGGTAACCATCGGCAACTCGGTCTTTGTGACCACTTCCTACGGGACCGGAGGGGCTATGCTGAAACTGGGGTCAGATGGGTCCTGCAAGCCGATGTGGACCAACAAGGAACTGGAATGCCATTTCGCCACGCCGATCCACCGAGATGGATTCCTGTACGGGCTTGACGGTAGCGGTCGAGGCGCTGCCTTGGTCTGCGTGGAGGCGAGTAGCGGGCGCCTAGCCTGGCAAGAATCACCCACTTGGGCAGAAACCCGGGAGGTCAACGGGAAACCCAGGGAAGTCGAGATTGGGCTTGGGCTGGCCTCGCTGATCGTGGCAGACAGCCACTTCCTCTGCCTCAGCGATTCAGGTCGGCTGCTCTGGCTTGACCTTTCTCCGCAAGGATACCAGGAGATCGCCAAAACCCGTCTATTCGATGCCAAAGAGACCTGGACGCCGCCGGTGATCAGCCGAGGATTGCTCTACATCAAGCAAAACACCAAGGACGCCAGCACCAAGGCACCCTCTCGGCTCATCTGCTATGATTTACGGGCGCCCCGGTAGGAAGGCGCGATGCCGACGCGATCCAGGGGGTAGGCCGCCCAGAGCGGCAATTCCCAATCCTGCGCTTTTGAGGGTACAGCACGTCGCCAGCATAGCCGAAATATAGGATAATATCGGGCGATCAGGGCATCGATTGCCCGTTCATGAGCGCCCGAATCTCCAGGATCCATCCCCGCTTTGAGGGATAAAACCAAGACAAGGAGCAACAAGCATGGTCACTATTGGAATGAACTACAACGTGCTGCCAGGAAAAGAAGAAACTTTTGAAAAAGCTTTCAACAAAGTGGTCGCTGCCATGGGTGGCATTGACGGCCACAGCGAAACGCACATGTTTAGCGACATCAACAACTCCAACCACTACCTGATCGTGTCCAAATGGAGCAGCAAGCCGAGCTTCGATGCCTTCATTAATTCCGACACCTTCAAGAACGTAGCCAATTGGGGCAAGGAAGAAATCCTGGCTGGACGCCCCAGCCACGAAGTCTATGGGGGAGAAGAGCCAACGGGCGCCGGCGCCTGCCCCGCTCATGCCCACTAGGCAGCCGAGCTTACGGGTCGGTGATCCGAGTCGAATCAAAATACTCCAGGCCAGGCCGCCTCGTGCCGAGGCGCTCTGGCCTTCTTTCTTCGTAGCCTCTGTAGCCAATTCTCAATCGACTTGAGATTCTCTATCTGACTGCTGTGAAGATTCCTTGAAGAACTTGCGGAGGGTTTGCTCCGCCGGTTTGTTTCTGGGTGTGTAGTGGAAGTCGTCCTTGCCCCCTGGGGCGGAAGTCCATTCCCACCAAATGATCCCCCCTACTTCGGCTCGACCTGCCCACGATTTGATGAAGGCCTCGTAGTTGTTCTGCTGCTCGGACAGGCCTTTCTGCGTAGCCTCATTCTTGTGATAGTAATTCCACGGAACGATTGAACATTCTTCTTGGCTGCACCAACCCACCTCGGTGAAGAGAAGCGGCTTTTTGACGGTGGCCTGCCAATCGAGAATATCTGACCGAATTTGGGCCCAGGCGTTGGCGAGAGTGTCAACCGATGGCTCTTCCTCCCGCGATGGATTTACGTTGTAGTAGGTGGTCAGGCCAATGATATCCAAATCGTCCCAGAACTGAATTCCCTTGTAGTGATCCCAATTGGCTGAGTACGCCAAGCGGCCGTCAAACTCCTTGCGTACATTGGCAATGATCTCTCGCCAGTTTGCCGTGTGTTTTTCGGTGGTGACCAGTTCGGATCCAACGATGAACACCTCGACGCGCCCGCGTTGGGCGAGTTTGGCGAATCTGAGTACAAATTGCTGGTATTGGCTGAACCACGCTTTCCAACTTGGCGGCGCTATCTTTCCTCGCCAAGCCCCTGCCCGCGGATCGCTGAGCAGAATTTTGGGCATCAGGATGATGGTCAGGCCCTCTCGGTGGGCGATCTCAAAAATCCTCAGCCACTGTTCATCCGTTGGACAACAGTCCCCCTTTGCTGAGATGGTGAGCGAATCGATGTCCTTTTGAAAACCGTTAGCACTCAGCAGAACCGTATCTGCCCCCAAGCCGGCTACTTCGCGAATGAGTCGGCCATACTCTTCTTCGGCGTTGTAGGCTTGCTGCACTTGGATAGCCATGCCGTGGTACACAGGCATAGGCCCACTTGCCGGTGCAGTTGGCTCGGCCGCTCCTGCTGCCAATACGATCGCCATTTGCAGCACTAGAATGATCGCTG
>JAJDDP010000130.1 GCA_029260235.1 Phycisphaerae bacterium
AGGGGCTCTTCGAAGCGTTTGCGGCTGGTGCCTGGGCCTGCGGGGCACGCATCCTGCCCCTCGGCGTAACTCCAACCCCAACCGTTGGGCTAGCAGTGGCCGAGTTCGCAAAACCGCTGACCGTTTGTGGTGGCGTCATGATCACTGCAAGCCACAACCCGCAGCAATGGAACGGAATCAAAATACTGATGGAGGGCGGACGGGCTCCGACAGTTCGGGAGGCAGACAGCATCTTTGCCATCCTCGATGAGGGCGATTTCGATAAGACCCAAGAATCTGAGCTCCCGCGCGGCGATCCAGCCCCTGATGCCGGCGACATCCACGTTGACCGGGTGATTCGGAACATCCAGGCTGAGCCGATTCGGCAGCGAGGATTTCGGGTCGCCCTAGACAGCGTAAATGGTGCCGGGGCACGGGTGGGCAAACTCCTGCTCGAATCTCTGGGCTGTGATGTATCCCCGCTGAACAATCAGCCCGACACGGGGTTTGATCGCAATCCAGAACCCACAGCTGAGAATCTGCAGGAATTTTGTGGGCGGGTCGTCGAGCTCAAAGCTGAGGTTGGCTTCGCCCAAGACCCGGACGCAGATCGCCTAGCCATTGTTGATGAGACGGGCCGTTATATCGGTGAGGAGTACACACTGGCGCTGGCCGTCAAACACATCTTCAAGACTAACCCAGGCCCGGCAGTTGCGAATCTATCGACGTCTCGCATGATTGACGAATTGGCCAAACAGGCTGGCGGAGCCTGCAAAGTGCACCGATCAGCCGTGGGCGAGGCCAATGTTGTTGAAGTGATGCAGCAAGTAGGAGCCCACATCGGCGGTGAGGGTAACGGCGGCGTAATCGATCCGCGGGTGGTATTCGTTCGTGACTCGATCGCATCCATGGCCTTGGTTCTGGAGCTTATGGCTGCCGAGGGCAAGCCCTTGTCTCAGATCGTTGATGAGATTCCGCGATTCACCATCGTCAAGACCAAGTTTGAGGCTGAGAAGAGCCAAATCGCCAAGGCGCTCGATGCTGTTCGGGCTGCATTTGCAGACCAAGAGATGAACGACCTCGACGGCGTGAGGATCGATTGGCCCGAAGGGTGGGTACATGTTCGCGGCTCGAATACGGAGCCAATCATGCGCCTCATCGCCGAAGCCAAGGACGAAGCAACGGCTATTGCGCTGATTGATCGGGTTCGGGTGGTGGTCGACCAAACTGCTTGAGATAAGGGCCGCACCGTCATCCTCGAAGCTCAAACATTGTCGGGCGCGGGCGGGCGTCATAGAATTCCCTTGTGCTGAGCCGAGCGAGTAACCAACACAAGCCACCAGCTCGTATCCTGATCGTGCTGCCCAATTGGGTGGGCGATGTGGTCATGGCTACGCCGACGCTGGCAGCCCTTCGACGGCAGTTTTCAAGCGCCACCATCACCCTGCTAGCCAAACCCATGATGAACGACCTGATCAAGGGCAGCGGTTGGGCCGACGAGGTGATCTCGTGGGAGTCCAAGACGCCCAGACCTGAAGGCGGCGGCATGTTTCAGCTGGCTGGCCGGATTCGCAAGCAGCACTTCGACTGGGCAATTTTGCTGACCAACTCATTTCGCTCTGCCCTGGTGGCTTGGCTGGCAAGTGTGCCCCGTCGAATTGGCTACGCCCGCGATGGGCGGCGCCTGCTACTGACCGACCGATTGCCGGTAGAGCGGGAAAAAGGGGAAATCCGCATCACCCGCATGGTGGATTATTACGGCAAGGTGGCTGAGCACCTTGGATGCCCACCTCCTGGGCAAGAGATGAGCTTGACTACATCGCCGGCCGAAAATGCACCCATTCGTGAAAGATTGGATCGACTGGGAATGGCGGGCAGCAAACCTCTGATCGTCATTAGTCCGGGTGCATCTTTTGGCGCGAGCAAACTGTGGCTCCCGGAGCGCTTCGCTGCCCTGGCTGACCGCGTTATCGAGGCACATGGTGCAGCCGTGGTGATCTCCTGCGCACCGGCTGAGATGGAAATCGGGCGACGTATCCTGGAGCTGATGAAGCAAGCAGGTCACCTGCTGGATGATCCGCCGACCACCCTGGGCGAATTGAAATCGTTGCTCTGCCAAAGCGATCTGCTGATCTGCAATGATGCCGGGGCGCGGCACATCGCCAAAGCTTTCAAGAAACCGGTCGTTACCATTTTTGGCCCGACGCACCCGGGCTGGACGGATACAGACTACGCGTGCGAACGGAAAGTGATGGTCCCGGTCGATTGTGGGCCATGCCAGTTGAAGAAGTGTCCGGAGGATCATCGCTGCATGACCGGCGTTACGGTTGAAATGGTCGCATTGGCGGTGGCTGAACTGCTGCCGTCGGCTGAGCCTCGAAGACTTGGGGCACAATAAGATGAGCAGTGCAGCCCAAACCTCAATTCGGCGAAATCGAGCCGACGGAGTGCTCGTCGTAGCCGAGGACTGGGCGGCTGAGCTTGAGGCAGCCGGCATTCGCACAGCCACGGACCTCAACGACCTCGAGGGCGGCCAGGACTTACCCAAGGCGACACTCGGGGCGTGGCGAAGCAGAACGCGAATCAATCTGGAACGAATCGGCACCTGCTATTTGAAGAGGTATCACCACCCCCCCGCCTCACAGCAACTCCGGCGGATTCTCTCTGGCTCATTGACGCGGAGCACTGCTCGGACAGAATGGGATCAGATCGGTAAGCTACAATCAGCTGGAGTCGGGACAGTCACTGCCCTGGCATTTTCAGAGAAGCACATTGGCGTGTGGGAAGAATGGAGCTCGATTCTCCTGCGTGAACTGCCGGGGAAATCGCTGGAAGCAGTCGTTCTTGACCAACCTCAGCGCTTCCCACGGCGCTGGGCTGAGCGGTTGGCAGCCTTCATCGCAGATTTTCATCGAGCGGGATTTATCCATCGCGATCTTTACCTCTGCCACATCTTTGTCGAGCTCCAGAGCGATCAGCCAATCTTCCGGCTTATTGACTTGGCTCGGCTGTTTCGACCCCGATGGCGCCGGCAACGATGGCTTGTTAAGGACTTGGCTTCTTTGAACTACTCCACACCCCCTGCAGCAGCCACGTCTTGCGACCGCTTGAGATTCTTCAAGACCTACCTGGGCGTCGCTCGGTTGCAACAGAGTCACCGGGCGATAGCCAAGAAGATCGTTCAGAAAACCAAGAGGATAGCCCAGCATGACCGGACCCTGCAGGCTGCATCGGGAGGTGTAGCGTGAGAATTGGTTTGGTGATGGAGTGGATCGAACCCGGTCGGGGCGGGGCGGAGACGTCCACAAATCAATTCATCCGCCACCTTCTCGATATGGGCATGACCTTGGAAGTCATCACCCGGTCACGTCTCCCCTCTAGGCCCGGGATGCAAGTCCATACCATCAAGCCGGCAGGAACTACACGAGCCGGCAGGAGTGATGCATTTTCCCGCGAGGCTGACCGCGTCTCTTGCGGGTTGAACCTCGACGTCCTGCATGCCATTAGTCCCTGTTTGCGGGCAGACATCTACGAGCCCCGAGGCGGCACGGTGGTCGAGTCAATACAACGCAATTTGGCAATTCGGCAATCGCAGACCTCGCGCTCGTTGAAACAGCTATCCAACCGCTTCAATCTTCGACAGCAGCTGATGCTCCGCCTCGAGAAGCAATTGTTTACCCGCGACCCAAAGCCCTTCGTCGTCGCATTGTCTGACTACGTCATTCGCCAACTCGTCGAGCACTATTCGTTCCCGGAATCGCACATACGCAAGATTTTCAACGGTGTTGATGCGGACTCCGCGGGTGCGGTCGAGCGCGAAAAAGATCGCAGCGACATTCGAAGTCTTTATGGCATCGCCGACTATGACTTCCTGGTCTTGATGGTCGCCCACAATTTCAAACTCAAAGGCGTAGCTCGTTGGATCGATGCGCTGGGCATACTTTGCAAGGACCGGGAGCTGCCACTGCGTTCGTTGATCATCGGGAAGGAAAGCCCTCTGCGCTGGCAGCGGAGGGCCGCGGCGGCCGGTGTGGCTGACCGTGTCCAATTCGTCGGAGCTACACGGCGCATCAACGGTTTTTATCACGCTGCCGACCTATTGGTACACCCAACCTACTACGATCCTTGCAGCCGGGTTGTGCTGGAAGCTTTGGTTTCAGGGCTGCCTTGCATTACTACACGGTTCGACGGCTCAGCCGAAGCAGTCAAGGACGGCCAAAACGGTTATGTGATCGATAGTCCTGACCAAGTCGAAGCCCTGGCAGATCGGGTGCGGCGGTTGTCGAATCCAGACGTGCGGCGACAATTCGCCGATCGGGCTAGTCTGAACACTGATAGGATAACCATGAAGCGGCACGCCGAAGAGCTATGCTCATTGTACCGGGAGATTGCTAGCAGGGAGTCGGCTGTATGACGCCCATACTGATGATTCTTCTGCTGATATTGGCCGCCTACCTAATCGGCTCGGTCCCCTTCGGATTTCTTATCGGCCTGATGAAAGGCATCGACATCCGCACGGTCGGCAGCCGCAACATCGGAGCTACGAACGTGGGCCGAGCCCTCGGCAAGAAATTCGGCGTAATCGCGTTTCTGCTTGACGTGCTCAAGGGATTTATGCCTACATTGGTGGCTGGGCGATTCATCGAACGAGCGGTGCTGAGCGGGGGCTGGGATGAAGCCACTCGGTTCCTCTGCTGGCTGGGTGTCGGTGCATTCTGCGTGATTGGTCACAATTTCCCGGTGTTCCTGCGATTTCGCGGGGGCAAGGGCGTAGCTACTTCCCTGGGCGTGACCTTTGGAGTCTACCCGTACTTGACTTGGCCTGGGCTGATCGCTTTTGGCTTCTGGGGAGTCGTGGTAGCTGCTACCCGCTACATTTCTCTCGGCTCTATTTGTGCGGCTGCGGCTATGCCCATTTTCTTTGTACTTCTCTGGCGTTCACAAGATCCAGCCTTGTTGCGGGAGGGCTGGCCCTTGCTAGTCTTTTCCCTCTTGCTCGGCGGCATGGTCATTGCCCGTCACTGGGCAAACATAGGAAGGCTGCTTGCAGGAACTGAAACCAAACTAGGCAGTCGTGGTGATTCAGGCCAAACGCCGGAAGTGCAATCGCCGAGGGAGCCTGTTTGAGTCTTGACTATCGGACTTGGGCGCGGTCTAACCCATTCTAGGCAGAGGGTTTGCCGCTGATCCGTCTTGCGTTGCATGTTGAGGACAGGGTAACATCGTTAGGAGATCGGCGGCATGACCAAGCCGCTTAGTGGAATGGACAGTACCGGCCGCCATACAATCCTTGCGGAGGGGATAAGCGGCGATTGCAATGGGGTGGACATTGTGAGTGCAAGCGAAACAAGAGCGCTTCATATTCTTTGGCTGCGCGGTACCGGCCCGGATCAACCTCTGATCGCAGACTTGATCGGAGCCGACTGCCAAGTTGATTTTGTGGACAGTGTCGATCAGGCTGTCAAGGCTCTACGGCGCGAATCGTTTGACTTGGTGGTCAGCGGTTCGGAAGATTTTCTGCCGATGGAAAGGCCGCACCTCGATTCTGGCGCCGAAGTCATTCTCGAAACCGTGCCCCAGGGAGTATGCATCGTTGGCCAAGACGGTAAGTTGGTTTGGGCAAACCCCAAGATGCTCAGTTTTTCGCAGGAACTTCGCAACGACGTCTGTCGCGTCTGCTCGGAGGCATTCTCCTGGTCGAAGGCGGAGGTGGCTGAACACTCCAAGCAGGCCCGAGGCCGCCGCTACAGCCTGAAGACATCCGATGGAAAATACTTCGAAGTAACCGCCACTCCTGTGATCAACCTCGACCCACAATTGACTCAAGTCTCAGCCGTGGTTTGGGATGCTACCCGGGCTCTGAAACTTCAAGAACGAATAGACGCAATCGACAACGCCGGGCGGGAGCTGGTTCGCCTGGATGCCGACCAGATAACGCGCTTGGATGCCCACGAGCGATTGGGGCTGCTCGAACAGAAGATCATGCGATACCTGCGCGACTTGATGCAGACCGACAATTTCGCCATCCGCTTGCTCGATGCCAAAACCAACAAGCTGGAATTGGTGTTGGCCTGTGGCGTGCCTGATACCGTTCAAAATACCGAAATCTACGCCACGGCGGAAGGCAATGGGATATCCGGATTCGTTGCCCACCGCGGTCGTAGTTACATCTGTACCAACGCAGCCCAAGATGCCCGGTACTTGCCCGGCGTCGAGGGCGCCAAGAGCTGTCTCACCGTTCCCTTGCGCTTGCATGACCAGATCATCGGCGTTTTGAACGTGGAAAGTCGCGAGCAGACTGCCTTCGGCGAAGATGATCGGCAGATCCTTGAGATTTTTGCCCGATACGCAGCCGTCACGTTGCATGTCCTTGACCTTCTGAACACCGAGCGATCAACAACCCGAGGCAAGCTGGGCAGCGACGTGATGGCTGAGATCACCAGCCCGCTAAACGACATCCTAAGCGAAGTCGAAAACATGATCGAAGACTACATCGGGCATGACGACCTGAGACACCGACTCAACAAACTGAGCAGCAATGCGGTAGAGATTCGCGAATCCATCAAGCAGATGACCTCTCCGCGTCGTGGATTGGTGGGGCGCCGCCCCACTGCCGGTGCGGTTCAGGTTGATCCCACCCTGGCAGGCAAACGAGTCTTGATTGCCGACGATGAAAGCATGATTCGCGAGACGGTGCGGGATGTATTGGTAAGCTATGGCTGCCAAGTTGATATAGCTCCGAACGGCCTCGAAGCGATCGAGCTGATCGCCGGTCACACCTACGACTTGGTACTGAGCGACATCAAGATGCCCGGAGCCAGCGGCTACGAAGTCTTTGCCGCTTCAAAAGACGCCGATCCGGAGCGACCGGTTATCTTGATGACCGGGTTCGGATACGACCCCAACCACTCCATCGTTCGCGCCCGCCGCGAAGGCTTGGCGGCTGTTTTGTTTAAGCCGTTCAAAGTAGACCAACTCCTAGGCGAGATCCGCAGCGCCCTCCGCAGTGCATCGCCGACCGAGAAATAAGCCCAACAATCTGCAAACCAAAACTCAGTTGTCGTTGGTTTCAATATCCAAAGGAGCGTGGTGATGCTCTGAGGGACTGCCCTCCTTGAGGATGTGCCAGAAACAGAATGCGCAGAGGCAGCCAACAAAGCCGATGCATCCCAGCATCACGGTCCAGCCCGCTGCTGTCAGGTTCTGAACTTGGGTCTCGTCAGGCAGTGGAGCTTGGGCAAGAATCGTTGCTAGAGTCATGGCTGTGCCCTCCCCAGACTTCTGTTCTTCTCGGCTTGCTCGATGGATCGCCCGATCCGCGAGCGACAAGCAATGTCACTCAAGACGAACACGCCCACCACGAACAACAACACAGCGACAAAGACGAAGCGGGCGACGTTGGCGGTCTTTCCTGCCGAGATGCGAGCTTCGCTTGCCGACGAATCGGCTGATCGCAACCAGGCTGGGAAGGATTCAATCGAGAACGACTCGCTTGAGCCAAGCAGGTCAGCCACCAGGCTTTTTGCGGCTGCTTCATCCAAACTCTCTGATGCTGCATGGTCCTCGACAGCTTGGACATACGCAGCGTGCTCTGCCTGGGCACCCATTTGGCCGGGACTCATCTGTTGGAGACGACTCGGGCCGTTGAAGTAGGCCCACAAGACCAAGATCACGATCAAGAACGCCGGTGTGATGTAGCGAATCATGTAAGCCATCGCTTTTGGAATCTTCACCTCGGCACCGCGATTCGCTTCTTCGACGCCTTTGCTAGCACCTATCACCCAACCGAAGATCAGGACCTGCCCCAGCCCCGCCAAGATCATCATGAATTCGCACCAGAAGTCGGTGAAATCCAGAGCGGTTGCCCCGACACTGAAATACATGATCAGCGATGCCCCGCCCATGGTGAAGACAGCCAACAAGGCGACACTGGAGCGGCGCCGCAGGCCAAAACCGTCTTCCAAGAAGGCGATGGCAGGCTGAAGCATGCTGATGGAGCTAGTTACCGCAGCCAAAAACAAGAGGCCAAACCACATCCCCCCGAAGAACGAACCGCCGGGCATGAAGTGCATGATCGCAGGAACGGTGATGAAGCCCAGGCTGAACGTGCTAGGGGAGACTGTGCCTGGACCTAAGAACAGGAACGCGGTCGGCACAATGATCATGCCGCCAAGCACCACTTCGCAGAACTCGTTGGTGGTAGACGCGCTCAAGGAGGTCAAGACCACGTCGTCGTTGGCCCGCAGGTAACTCGAATAGCACAGGATCAAGCCGAATCCGACGCTTAAGCTAAAGAAGATTTGCCCAGCTGCTCGCAACCACACTTCTGGGTTGCTCAACTTGGACCAATCGGGATTCCACATGAAACCGAGGCCACTGTTTATGGTCCTACCGTCTACTGCGTTGTCGAGGGTCAACACGCGGATCAGGATGATCACCGCGCAGGCGATCAGCATCGGCATGGCCACTTTGCAGAAGATCTCGATGCCCCGGTTGATCCCCCGATAGATGATGAAGAAATTCACGCCGAAGCAGGCTAGGACAATCCACAGCATCGAGCTGCTATACATCGAACCATTCTGGCCAATGCCAAATGTGTTCACCGTGAAATTACCAGACGCATCAACGACGCCTGCGCTGCCTGCATCGGCAGCTGCTCCTGCAAACATCTTGGTGAACCCGCCGGCGAAGAATTCAAAGGAGTAGCGCAGGCAGAGTGCTTCGAGTAACACGTAGTACATGTAGACCAAGACGGGAATGACCAACGTCAGTGTGCCAACCGCCTTGGCTGGTGCCCGCCGCCAGAGGGCGTACATGATGCCAGGACCGTTGTTCTGGCCGTAGGTGCCGCCCAGCCGCCCCATAGTCCACTCACACCAGGCGATGGGAATCCCCAGGATCAAGAAGCTGATGAAGTAGGGAATCATGAAGGCGCCGCCGCCGTTGTTGACGGCTGTGCCTGGGAATCTGAGAAAATTCCCTAGACCCACAGCACTGCCAGCCACAGCCAGCACCACGCCTATCTTGGATCCCCAGTTTTCCTTTTGGGGCAGTTGGAGATCTGCGCCGTCGCGTCCGTCGCTCATGCGTCAATTCGCTCGTACAGAAAGAAGATCAATTGCCCAACCGATCCTGGCCCAAGGAATTCTAACCGACGCACAACGACCATGGCAACGAAAAAGTATTGGTTGTGCCAAGCCGGGGCAGCGTGTATGGTTTTCGTCCATGTGGCCGATACTTGCAGCCTTCGATGTGGGTAAGTTTGCAGAAGATTTCTCCGGTATGGTTTGGACGCCGTACCTGTTCTTCCTGCTGATGGGCTGCGGAATCGTTTTCTCGGTTGCCTCCAAATTCGTTCAGTGGCGCATCATGCGCCATGGCCTATCTTGTATCCGCGGCGACTACGATAATCCCGACGACGTCGGAGCTATCAACCACTTTCAAGCATTATGCGCTGCACTCTCCGCCACTATTGGCCTGGGCAATATTGCCGGGGTTGCGGTGGCTATCTCGTTGGGGGGTCCCGGCGCCGTCTTTTGGATGTGGGTGATTGGCTTTTTGGGCATGGTGCTCAAGTTCTTCGAATGCACGCTGGCTGTGATGTTCCGCGACGTGCGCGATGTCCCCGATCCTTCTGCGCCTGCGCTGATGGAGGCTGATGCCGAACGACGGACCTTGGAATACGCGGGCCAGTCTCCGCCCGAAGCCGGAGCCAAGTCCGAAGCCCGCGGTGAAGTGCGCGGCGGGCCGATGTGGTACATCCAAAAGGCCTTGGTCGATCCCCTCAAGAAGCGTAACAGTATGTGGTGGGTTCTGTTCAAAGCGCTGGCGGTGCTCTTTGCCATCTCGACGGTGCTGAACTCTTTCGGCGGCGGAAACATGTTCCAGGGCTGGAACGTGGCAGACATGCTGGAAAAGAATTTCAATGTGAACCGCGTGGGGTCAGCCACGGTGGTTTCCATCCTGGTCGCACTAGTCATCATCGGTGGAATCAAACGAATCGGGCAGGTAGCCTCAAAACTCGTGCCTACGATGTGCGTGATCTATGTCCTAGGTGCCTTGTACGTGGTCAGTTCTCATGCCGCTGAGATCCCCGATTACTTAATGCTCATTGTCAAGTCAGCCTTCCAACCGGTTTCAACCCAAGGAGCCTTCACCGGCGTTAGCATCTGGGTGGCATTCAACTGGGGGTTGAAGCGGGCTTGTTTTTCAAACGAAGCCGGCGAAGGTTCAGCCGCAATGGCCCATGCTGCCGCCAAGACGGACGAACCAATTCGCGAAGGCGTGGTCGCAGGCGTCGGGCCATTCATTGACACCATCATCATTTGCACCATGAGCGCCTTGGTCATCCTGATGAGCGGAACCTGGGTGCGACCAGCCCTCGGCACCATCGAACGGATTGACGGCGACGACGCCTACATCACCTTTGCTGAGGCGTCCACGATTCCAAGCGAGTTGGTCGCGCCTTATCTCGACCGGCTTGAGGTCGACACAGAGTTGCTGATCTACGTCCTCATTCCAGGATCAAACGTACCCCAGCAAGTCTCGGCTAAGATAACGGCCCTCGCTCGGGGAGAAGGCGATGAATGGGCAATCCTTCAAGCAGCAACGGTGGACATCAAAGGACAACGAGAAGCTGCCGAGATAGAAGCCTCCGAAGCGGAGGCCGACGAGAAACCAGCCAGCGCAACCTGGACAGCGTTACAAGCTGCGGGCCAAGATGTACATCTAAGCATGGAAGGTGCTGAGATGACCGCCTTTGCCTTCGATACAGCCGTTCGCGGGTTCGGAAAATACATCATCACCCTGGCAGTCTGCCTTTTCGCCTTCAGCACAATGATCAGTTGGAGCTACTATGGTGAGAAGGGCGCAGAGTACCTCCTAGGCCCTGGGGCGATTCTGCCTTACAAGTTCATCTTCGTCATCTTCGTCTTTGGCGGTATGTACATGACGAAATTCCAACCGGTGTATGACTTCTCCGACGCTACCACCGGCTTGATGGTGCTCTGCAATCTCCCGGCTGTCTTGGTCCTCTCGCCGGTAGTCCTGCGAGCAGCCAAGGACTACTTCAGCCGCCTCGATTCAGGCCAAATGCCCAAGTACCGGAAATAGGCACGCCCAGCTCACTCTGGCGGCCTCTTGAAAGACCAGGCTACCGAGGTCGCAGGCACACAGAGCCTTGATGTCTGGGCTTTTCATCCAAGCCAAGAGAACGCCGCTCGATGATGGGCGATCGATCCATCTAGCTTTACCGGCTCTTGCAGTTCTCTGTGTCCTCTGTGGCAAGTCAGCCGCACCTAAGCGTTGGCATCGTGCGGCAGATCCTCAAGCGGGCAGCCATCACATCTGGCTTTGGTGCGACAATGTCGCTTGCCCAACTCAACGAAGAGGGCGTGGAGTTGGTTGAATGGAGGGGCTTCCTGGAGCAAGGCGGCTTCAAGCAGCTCCTTGGTGTGTTCGTAACTCGCCCTTGGAGCAGTCAGAAAGTGTCGCCTCAAGATCCGCTGCGTGTACGCATCGACCACAAAGGTGGCCAGCCCTCCTGCATAGAGCAAGATAGCATCGGCCGTTTCGGGGCCAACTCCCTTGACAGCCAGCAATTCTTGCCGGGCACGTGGTAGGCCAAGCCCGAAGAATTCATCCCAGTCGCCACCATGCGCTTCGTGCAACCAAGAGGCCAATGTCTTGAGTCGAGCTGCTTTGACGCGGTAAGTGCCTGATGGCTTGATCAGTTCAGCTAATGCCGCTGGCGACATATGGCGGATGGCTGCGATGGTGAGACAACCGGCTTCCTTCAGCCTCCTGATGGCGCGCTCAACATTCGTCCATGCGGTGTTTTGTGTGAGAATCGCCCCGATGACGACCTCGTCGCGGGTCTGGGCCGGCCACCAATTCTGCGGGCCAAGAGCCATATCGAGACGTTCGTGAATCTGTAGCACGACGGCGCTACGCGAAGATTCTAGGATGAGCAGCGGTTCTGGCGATTTTGCTTGCACATCTGGCATCAGACGGCACCATAGGGCCATGGCTAGGAAGGATCAACCAAAGACAAGGGCGGACGTCAACGACTTGCGGCAGCGCAGCTTGGCTCACCCACTCGAATCGCTGGTGTTTCTGCTACCGTTTATTCTGTTCTACGAAGTCGGCACGATCAGGCTCCAACCCTGGATGGCCATAGAGCATGATGATCGCGTCGTCGCTTTCCAACTCTTACGCACCTTCTTCAATCTGTTCGGCACCACGGGACGCTGGATGCCGGTCTTGGCTGTTGCAGCCATCCTCCTGGGCGTGCAGTTCGCCTCTGGCAAACCCTGGCGGGTTAGACCTAGGGGTGTTCTCTGGTTGTATGCTGAATCTGCGATGTGGGCGGTAGTGCTGCTATTC
>JAJDDP010000014.1 GCA_029260235.1 Phycisphaerae bacterium
AGCTCCTCAGTGGAGCTTCCCTAGTCCGCGCTGAACGCTCGGCACAAATGTATCCCTTTCGTGCAACTCGGTCAACGCGGTTCATCCCAGTGGCTGCGATTGCCCTGTGAGTTTTTGTAGGCGTAGCGCCCAAAAAGAGAAACCCCACCCCTCCACCGGTTCTTGTGATGCATTGCTTGGGTCGTTCGACACGAGAGGCGCAGGCGCCCATAATGAAATTTCCTCAACAGCTGGGCCGCCGGATCGGCAGGCATCGTTCCAGCCACGGTAGGGACTTCTCTGTGAGATATGTGCGTGCGAGTGTCGTCTTGGAAACCCGTTTGCCCGGATTGCGGGTACCCGGTGCGGGGATTGGCCACTCCCCGTTGCCCAGAATGCGGGGTTGATTTCCCGCCTACTCACAAGGCATTCCGGCGATGGGCTGTTCAACGGGTTGCTTGGGACCGGATCAATCGCGGTTCGATCTTGGCCTCCTACCTGAGAACGCTGACTGTGATCCTTTTTCTTCCATGGCGGGCAGGCCGAGGGCTTGTCATTCCTGATAGGTGGCCCCGTTGTATTCGCTGGGCCGTTGTTCATATCGGGCTGGCCGCCCTTGCCGGGGCACTACTCGGCGACGGAGAGCATACGCTCTATTGGCTCGTGGAGAACATATCTCCGTCGTCATTTCATCCGCCCCAATGGGAAGACCCGGCTGACGCATCTGCTGCGTTGGCATTGATCTGGTTCGGCCAGTCACTCACAGCTTGGGCTATCGTAATCGTGTTTTCGGTCGGGCTTGGATCGCTGCTCAGTCTTGGTCTTCCTGGACGGCACCGCGGGGCCAAGCTCGGTGGCGTCAAGTGGAGCTTCTACCTATCTCCTTTGTTCATTGTGATGCTCGCAGCATGGTTCGGCTACTATGTCCTGAACCCGCTGCAGGCACAATCACAGTGGCCGTTTGACTTTACCTACACGCTGCCGACGCCCGTTCCGCCGGCGAGGCTGCTTGCCGGCGCGTATGGCGTATGGTGGGCAGCGGGGATGGCCGCGAATCCCTACAACCGCGCGCGGACGCTTGGCGTATTCGTCCGATTCGCACTGCTGTATGCTGGATCATGGGCCATCATCGCCTGGGTTCTGTTTCCGGCTGGAGCGTTGGATTCGCTGCTATGAACACGTTGCTGGAACGAAACTGCTTCGATTCACGAGCACGCGAGTTGCGACTCCTCGCTGTTGCTGCTCTTGTCCTGCTCGTAGTCAGCACTGTGTGGCACGGAGTTAGAGGCGCAGTTCTGTATAGAGTTGCGTGCAGTAGTATTGGCTGTCCGGGTCGGCAAGATCTGGTTGCCGCAGTGCTTCGCCAGCGAGAGCCCCAGTTTTTCGACCACGACCCGCAGTTCGGGAACGTCAGTTGGGCAAAACCGGAATGGATCGCGTGGTCGTCCATGCGAGGGCACCATTTGCCCGAGTACCCCACAACGCCTCCGAAGTGGGCAGTTACGGTGACGGATCGCCACCTCACAGTAAGGGGAGGGTTTGTGGCGGCCCGACCGTCTCGCCCTCCTGCCGACCGCGACGGCGATGGCTATTGCGAAGTTGTCATAGAGGTCGGCCTACCCCAAGAGGTTCCCGGCCTAGACATCGTTTGGTGGGTCGTTTTGCGCATCGGAGAAAGTCACAATGAGATCGTTTGGGCGGGGCTAATGGACGAGAGCATCTGGCACTCTCGCCGGATACGGCTCCAACCGGTTTGGCGCGACGAGGACGGTGACGGCCGAGATGAGTTTGTTTTCATTACGGTCGAGACTGTCACAACGCCCGCAAGCGGCCTGGTATTCAAACCACCCCAGACGATTGCCGTGTTCGAGTGGGCCTCGCAGGGGGGAATCCTGCGCACCCGGTTACTGCCTGACGACTGCGGCATAAGCCTATGGCGTCCAGAGGGCCTCGTGCCGATGCGAGTCGATCAGACGGCCGACCTCGATCCGTTTGTGCGCGAACTGCTTCCTGTCACTGCGGTCCCGTAGCGGCTAGATCCATCGCTGCGCGCCACCTTCTGCTCACTGCTCCAAAGCTTGATTGGCGGGGATGAGGAGATCCTGTGGACGAGAATCAGCGCTCCAAAAGAAAACCCCGCCCCTCCACCGGTTCTTCCGGGGGAGGAGTGGGGGATATGCTGTAGTTACAGCGTCAAATGGGCAACGTCTCGCAGCTTAGGCGGCTGGAAGACTGCGTTTGGTGCCTAGCTCCTTGCTGATGGCGATCGCCAGGGCGATGGCTGTAATGCCGCCGACGATGCTGGTGACCAAGGTGCTCTCAGAGGCCACCGAGACCACGCCGACCAGGCCAAGAGCAAGCAAGACGTACACGATGAGATTGAGTACCGCCGGGCAACGCAGCAGCGGGGCTGCTATGCCGACGGAGCTGTAGGTTCCAACAATCACACCGACGACCAGGGCATAAGCGAACCCGTGAACGCCCGGGCCTCCGACGAAGTAGAGGATGGCTACGACAATGAACGTGGTCGCCGAGGTGAGCAAGGTTCGCGACAGGGTCTGATTGATGCTGTCGTTGATCATGCCGTCAGTCAGTGAGCTCATCTTGCCGCGGTTGTCACGGATGCGGTCGAACACCACGATGGTGTCGTTCAAGCTATACCCGATGATGGTCAGCATGGCTGCGATCATGGCCAAGTCGATCTTGAAGTCCTGGATCAAGAGCATGCTGCCGATGGCTCCGCCCTGGAAGAAGTCACTCAACGTAATTAGCCCAAGAGTGATGCCGACGTCATGAACCAAGGCAACGATGGCGGCAAGCCCGTAACGCATGCTGCCGAAGCGAATCCAAACGTAGGTAACGATGGCTAGCAGGGCTACGAAGATGGAGATGATCGCCTGATTCTTGGTTTGGGCGGCGACCTGAGGAGCGAATTGAACCACCTTGCGGAGCGTTTTCTCTGACTGCAGCGCCTGGGTAGCCTGTTCCATCTCGGGCAGGGCAACCTCTTCACGCCAGCGATCAACGTCCTCGTAGTAGGGTAAATCCTGATCGACAACCACCAAGGCAATCCTGGTAAATTGCTCGTCCTCACCCTGCCCACCATGAGAAGCCAGCCCGAATATGCCGTATTCACGCCACTTGTACTGTTCGTAGCCAGGCTGGAGGCGGATCTCTCTGACGCGTGTCTGAATGTCCGACACGCGCTGAGGCGGATCGAGTTCATCGAAGAGCAAGGCTACGCCGCCCTTGTACTGGCGGACATCGAAGTTGGCTTCGGTTCCGATGACGTCGGTCAGGTAATGGGCGTCATCGTCGATCGGATAAAACCCTTCTGGATGGGCGGCATCTCTGACCGGCGTGAAGCCGACAGGCCTTTCTACAGTCAACATATCGCCCATGGCAGCCACCACAGCCGCCTGAACCAGTTCCTTGTTGGTCTCGACCGTGATGATCTCGTAAGCGTGAGACTCTCCGGCTTTGTCGTCCACGTCTGAGACGGTCTGAATGCGGGCTCCGCCCAAGTTGTCTGCTGCGACGGATGCGTAACTGGCCGCAACGCCCACAGCGGTCTTGAACTCATCAAGGGTCATGCTGCGATCCACGGTTTGCCCTTGATCTGCCTCGTCATCGCCGGTCTTGACCTCGCGGGTCTTGATGTCGAAGCGTGCCAGATTGCCTTCGATGGCAATACCGCCGCCCTCGAATCGATCCATCAGGGCATCTTTTTGGCCTCGCTGCTTGGCCTGCAGCAGTGCCGCAATTTGTCCACCGGTCAGCTTGTCGCTGGACACAACAAACCGATTGGCTGAATCTCCCTGAGAAATGGAGGCCTCAACCAGCCAGGTAGACGCACTACGCAACCACGAGGCGGCAGAGCCTTCCTCGTCAGAGGTGATCATTGAACGCACGCCTTCATCGTTCAAGGAAGTGTCCTTTTGGAGTTCGATCTGTACGCTCGTGCCGCCCAGAAACTCGATGTCGTAGATGGCTTCGCTGTCGGTGACCGAAGTGGCTACGAAAGAGCCAATACCCACCGTCACCAAGACCAGTGATACAGGCCAAAACCTCGTTCGCAGGCTTACCCAGTTGATGCTCGGTCTGCCGATCAACTTGAACATCTTGAGGTCTTTGAGCCAACCGCGATCCATGAGTGTGATGAAGATCAAGCGGGTCACGAACAAGGAGGTGAACATACTGCTGACGATGCCAAAGCCCAGCGTCATGGCAAAGCCCTTGACCTCTTCGCTGCCTACGTAGCCCAGGACGACGCAGGTAATCAGCGTGGTCAAGTTGGCATCGATGATGGTGGACAGGGCTTTCTCGTAGCCCAGCTTCAACGCGCGCTTGAAGGCGGTGCCCTTCTCTCTCTCCTCCCGGATACGTTCGAAGATGAGTACGTTCGCATCCACGGCCATGCCTACGGTGAGGATCAGGCCGGCGATGCCCGGCAACGTGAACGTCGCCTGCATGGTGGCCATGATTCCCAGAACAAAAAGCAAGTTCAATGCCAGGGCAATGTTGGCTACCAAACCGGCGAACATGTAGTAAACGAGGATGAAGCCCGCGACCGAGATCAATCCGTACACCGCTGCTCTGATGCCCAGTTCCCGGTTGGTCTTACCCAGGGATGGTCCAATGTTCTTCTCTTGCAGCGGTGTTTCCTTGAGGCGGCCCGGTAATGAACCTGCTTCAAGGGTCTGGATCAATTGCTGTACTTTTTCAGGCGTGAAGCTCTCACCGGCGATCTGACCGCGTTGGGTGATGCGTGAGTTGATGGTCGCGCTGCTCATGGCTGAATCGTCTAGCATGATGCAGAGTTGACGCTTCAGGTTGCTCTCGGTCAGTTTGCCAAAGAGCTGTCCGCCAATGGGATCAAGGGTAAAGGCTACGCAAGGTCGGCCGTTCTGGTCGCGCTGAAAAAGGGCGCTCTTGAGTTTCCATTTTCTGCTGGAGTCTTTGAGAAGCCCAAACTTCGATTCGGCGTGAGAGAGGACGTACCACTTGCCGGCGTACTGAGAGACGATGACGCCTTGGGTGCGGGCGTCGAGTTGCGCGAGCTGGGCCCTGGAATCCAAGTACAAGAAAGCGACCGGGTCTTCCATCTCAAACCAGCGATAGCGATCACCCGCCTTGGGTCTTGGGCCGTAGTGCTCAAGTTGATCGAGGTAGGCCTGGATCGGTTGACGCAGTGAAGGGTCATCATCAGAACGAATCATCGAGGGATTGGTTGAATCACGCTCAGGCAGGATACGAAACTCGAGTACGCCCGCTCCGCGGATGAGGCGCTTCAAGTCAGACGGATCCTCGAGGGTCGCCTTCTCCTCGGTCCATGCCATGAACTTGCCTTCGGCATCGTCGATGAGATCCGCGTAATCGGGATAGGCTTCCTTTACGGCACCAACCTGCTCGTTCCGCTCCTTGGTGCTGTCCAGACGAAACAGTTCGGTGACATGTCCAGGATCCAGCGAAGTCTTGAGCACCGCGTCGAATGCCTCTTCGTAGGCTTGGCGGGCGGTTTCTTCTGCATCGATATCGGCACCATCGCGTACTGCCCGGAAGGCGTTGGAGGCCTTAGCCAAGGTGACCAGCTTGTCCGCCCTCGCTTGTACGCCTCGAATAAGGCCGTCCAGCGTACTGCCGCCGGACTCAGCCGCTGCACTTAGTGCCAGCTCGATTTCCAGCCGTCCTACGTTCTTGGCCCGAATCTCGCCCAATACCTCTTCGTAATTTTCGCGTCGCTCGCGCGCGTGTCGCGGAGGCCGCGGCATCTGGATTTCCAGGCGGGTGTTGCCTATCGGGCGCCAAATCAGATTCAGTTGGGCGTTAGGGTCAACGCGTTTTTGGAGGATTTCCTTGACGCGGCTAGCCAGGCCGCCGCCAGCGCGGATTTCGCTGCCCTCCAGGCCGGTGGTATCGATCTCATAGAGAAGGCTAAAACCGCCGGCTAGGTCGATTCCACCTTTGAGCTTGTCCTGGGGGGGGATGATGGCCAATACGGCGCCAACAATGAGCACCAGAACCATGAGCCACATCATCAAACGACTTTGTTTTTCCATCAGTAAGATTCTCCAATGGGTGCCACAACATGGCACCGTTTCGATACTGCTTGAACAGGACGTCGGTCGGATGAGAGCAAAAGCCCCTCAATCGCTTGTCGATTCCATAGAGCGATCAGCCAGGAACAGCGACTTGATCCTGCGGTGCAGGTTCAACTCCGGGTGTCTGCCGCTTTGAAGGTCATGAATGATTCAGCCAGTCAGATGATCGAGACGGGCGGGCCGTGCGCAGCATGCTCGGTGAACAGTCCCTCTGTTGTCATGACACACAACGTCGAAGAAGTGCTGGCCACCAACCCAAATGAAGCTGAGGATCGGATGATCCGAGCCAGCATGCGGCTGCGGGTTAATCGCTGCATCGACGCTTGGGGAGGTGGGCCGTTGATGGTGCGATCCCATTGGCAGCAGGGCCGCAGGTTGGCCATCCCCGCGTCGCTCGATTCGGGCGCTTCGGAATCCTCAGCCGCAGCATTCGTCTGCTGAGAATGGGCTTCCTCCAGGCAGGATTGGACGGCTGACGCGTACTGGATGGGTGCCCAGACGCCGCCTGTACAAACTCCCAGACAGAGCGAGACCGTAAACCAAGATCGGAGGATGGTCTGAACCATGAGGGCCGGATTATAGAGCTTCTGATTGGGCCATCAAGGATCGCCTGCCACACGGCACGGTTTCAGGCATTTTTGCCGGCCTGGCTGTAAGTCTCCTCATTTTGGGGGTTTGGGTGGTTTCGGGGCTGCCTGACCGAGAAGACCTAGTTCGGGTGCATTCTGCGTTGTATTTCCTGCGGTCAGCCAATTATCATTGCGGATGCCCCGGAACGCTAGCGGCTCAGCGTCGTTGGGTATGGAACTGATTCCTATGGGTCTCTGGAACGGATGTTTGCCTCAGACATGACTAAAGACGAATCCAAGCCGCTGCGTATCTTGATGGTTGAGGATGACGAGTCCGTGGTTCAGGCGGTTCGTGATGGGCTTGGCCCCGGGGCCATCGAGCTGATTCACGCGGCGACCATCGCCCAGGGCAAACGGCATCTGGGACAGGGCGTGTTCGACGCGGTGATCCTGGATCTCAATCTTCCCGATGGCGATGGGGCTGAGATCGCCGTGGCCTGTCGTGAGGCGGGCAGCCCCATTCCAATTCTGATGATCACGGCTAAGGACAGTGTGGATGACCGCATTGCCGGCCTGGGCTTGGGGGCGGATGATTACATTTGTAAGCCCTTTGCGATCGAAGAATTGTCGGCTCGGCTTGAGGCGGTGCTGCGAAGGTATCGACGCCGCGGCGATCATGTCTTGCGGTACGCAGATGTCGAGCTTGACTTGCTGCGGCGATCCTTGAAACGAAGCGAGCTGGAAGAGCAGCTCTCTGCCCGAGAGGTCGACTTATTGGCCTTCCTGCTCAACCACGCTGAAGAAGTCATGACCAAAGAGCAAATCCTCAAAGCGGTGTGGGGTGATGACGATCAGCAGGACAGCAACGTGCTGCACGTCTATGCCAACTACCTGAGGAACAAGATGGAAGGTGGTCGATACAGCCGGCTTCTTCACACCGTTCGGGGAATTGGCTATGTGCTTGCCCAAGAAGAACCTGGGTGACAATTGATTCTCAGGGCATCTCCAATCGCTGGCCAATAGCTGCCTTGTTGGGCAGATGCCCGCCGCAGATTCTCGGACCACGCCAATAATATGAAGCGGCGAATACCTGAACTGCTTGGGCGGCCTGTTGGGCGGTTTGCTTAGAGAAAACTAATGTGCCTAAGCGGTCAAATCGTCTTGTACGAGGGGGTATCGCCCTGCTACAGTCGGGTGTGGTTGTGATCGTTTCTTAGCCCTGGGGCCCGGTTTTGTGGACCCATTTCAGTTTGAAAGCAACATGCTCTACACCCTAGCCACAAAACAAGCGAGGTCTGCAATTTGGTCGGCTTGCCGAGGAACATGGTTGGCCATGATTGCGCTTGTCCTTGCAGGCACGGTTTCAAACGCAGCCCAAGGGCAACAAGTCATCGTCGATCTTCCTTGCGACGCGCTGATTCGCCCCACGGACCCGGGGGCTGACGCGCCGTTCGATCCGAATCTGCATCGGCTCATTGAATTGCTGGAGACAACGCTCGGTAAGTGGAAGCCAGTCGATGCTGCAGTTGATCCGTTCGCCGGCAGTTTTCTGTCCCAAGGTCGGTTCCTCCGTTTGGATTTGGTCTTGGACGGACTGGTCAACCCGCCCGGCGACGCGAGGCCTGGTTCTTTCGCCCCCTTCGCTTACGGCGATCACCCTGTTTACGGGTTCGTCGAGATCGACATGGACCTTGATCGTGGCACGGGCGGAGAAGTAGACGCCCCAGAGTTTCGATACCTGGGCAACATTGCACGGTTCGGCGGCTTGCCCGATGACAGCGTGTTCGATGGTCGGCTAGCCCTGGACGCATCGGCGTTCGATGGCAACGTTGCCACATTTCCGTTGGTTGATCGGCACGGCGAGGAATTCCACCTGAGTCTTCTTGGTGATCTATTTGGTAGCGGCGACATCATCGAAATCGTTGGCAACGGCGACCTGATTTTTGATGCCGATGAGACGTGGGTGATCCGGGCTGCTTGGTTCCACCGTGCTCATGCGTTCGAGCCGTTCAGCTTTGCCTCGGGCGGGGGAGGCCCCGGTGAGTATGCCCCGATGTGCGATCTCCGGTTTGCCCATGATTCGTTGGCTGATCAAACCCACATCTCGCTGGTGTTTCCACTGGATAACACTGGAGCAGCTGAGATGCTCGGGGAGATGCCCGAGCCGAATAATAGCGATCCGTCTGACCAGGCATCGGTGCGTGAAGCCTTGGCAGATTTGCGACTGAGCGCCGATTTCTTCTTCCAGTTCCCCAGCGGTGATCCTCAGGAGGTCATCATCATCGATTGGTATGACAAGAATCCAGTGGATTTTCTGGATCCATCGGATTGGCGGGTGACCGTTTTGCTGGGCAGCAGCTTCACCTCGCCAGATCCAGCCGGGGAGTTTTTTGTGTGGACCGATGCGTACCCCAACGCCATCCGCGGTGATGTGAACGGCGAAAACTCGGTCAGCAGCGATGATATGCAAGAGGCTGTGCAGTTCATCAGCGAGAACGACGCGGCGGATGGGATGGTGGATGGCGCTGTGGACATCCTTGCCTTTGCGACGGATTTCAGCGTTTTTGACGTAAATTATGACGGTCGCGTCGATGACGACGACTTGTTTCTGCTGGTTGAACCGGGTGACAGCGACGGCGACGGGGACGCGGATCTAGCCGATTTTGCGGCCTTCTTGGCCTGCTACAACGGCAGCGGCTCGCCAGGGAATTGTGCCCGGGTGGATATGAATGGCGATGGGGATGTGGATTCATGTGATTTCCAAAGCTTCCAGATCCAGATGTCGGGCCCTGATTTGTCATCAGGAAGTTGAGACTCACGGCGAAAATGAGGTACACTGTAGACTGGACGGAGTGCGTCTATTGATCGGTGGTGGGAATGATGGCCAAGCATAGCCAATCGGCCGAACATCGAGCCATGCCTCTTGGCTGGTCGGGCAACCTGCGCCGTTCGTCTACCCACGCCAAGCCCCGGCCTGGGGCGACTGCGTTTACTCTCATCGAAACCCTGGTGGTCGTCTCCATCATCGCCATACTGCTGACGCTCTTGATGCCCAGCCTGAGCAATGCCCGATCTCAAATGAAGACGCTCAAGTGTACGTCCAACATGAGGAACATCGCGTTCACTTTTCAGCTCTTCAATGAAGGAGAGACGGCCGAGGGTAAGGGCGACAGCGAGCGCCTCGGTTCTGGGCGGGCTTATATCAACGACTTTCAAGACAGCCTTTATCGGGTCGATGAGTTCTGGAGTAACGAGGGTTCGGACCAGGTGGTTATGGAAGCCCGCAACGAGATCATGCTTTGTCCAGCCGGTACATCGCAATTGACCAAGAAGAGGGGCTTCCCCTGCGGCAGCGAAGCCATTGGTCCGGTAGATGAAGTAACGGTGGCTATGAACATGCGCCTCTACCGGGCGGTGATTCAATTCGGAAATTTCAATTTGCTGGCCCCGGTGCAAGCGACCCAATTGCGCAGGAACATCTCCAACCATCCTTATGTCCCCCTGGCCATCGATGTGGATGCCAAAGTTGCCCTCTCCAAAGGGGCGGACCCCTACTACATTGCCCCGCCCTTGGGCGAAGAAGGCGGACCCTACGCCACGGGTATGTACTGGTCACCATCTGATCGGCATGGCGGAAAGACGAATGTCGCTTTCGTTGGTGGGCAGGTTCTCTCCAGCAAGAACCCTCAACGCGAATCATGGAACTGGGCTTACCAAGCTGATACGGGCAATTGATTGTCTCGATGGTCCCGGTCTCTTGCCGGTGAAGAATGCTGGCTAGGAAGCCAAATGCCGCAGCTTCCAACGGACTGCTGGTCAGCCCTTGTGCTTGTTAGGGCTAATACACGCTGCCTGTGCGATTCTGAGCAGATTCATGTTGATGGATAAGAATCGGGTGATGGTTGGTGGAGGTGCAAGATGAGTTTGCGGCGCAAGCTCATCCTCTTGCATACCGCCTTCGCCGTGTTTGCGGTGGGATCGGCGGTGGCCACCATCTATGCCGTCCGCCTGCACGTCCAGGATGCAGCCAACGGCTTTGAACAGCTGGTGGATCAAACCCGCTTGGTTGAAACGTTGCGTCATGATGGTCAGATGTTGGTGGTCCAGTTGCACCGCATCCTCGACGGGCATGCCCAGGCCGACGAATCCTATCGCGCCCGGGCAGATGCATTCTTCACCCGGATTCGCGAAGTCGCCCACTTCTCCACAGACTCAATGAATGCCGATACCTGGGTCTTGATTGGCGAATTGGGCGAACAGATGCGACGTGCCTCTGATGAGTGTCTATATTTGGCACTTGAAGGAGGGATGGGCGACGCCCAAACAATGCTCGCCGATCAGCTTGAAGGCAATCTCGTCATTGCCCTGGACCGCCGGTTGCAAACCGTTTCTGAGCGTTTGGTTGGGGCTCGAACCGAATCGGTGAATCAGTTTGTTTCGGTCAACACTCAGTTGCTGGGTTTGGCCACGATCGTTGGAGCGCTTGGCGTCGCTTTAGTGGCGGTCGGGGCCATCGTAGTACGTCGATGGTTCATCTTGCCGATTACTAGCCTGCACGGTGCTACTCTTGAATTCGGTAGCGGAAATCTGGACCACCGTGTGCGGATGGCTAGCCATGACGAACTGGGCGAGCTGGGCTCTGCCCTTAATACGATGGCGTCCTCGCTGCGGGCGTCCGAAATCAAGTATCGATTGTTGTTCGAGAATCTGCGGGATGCGGTGATCATCTGCAACCCCAACGGGACCGTCGTGGAATGCCACGACAGCGACACAAAGCTCTTGGGTATCGATCCTGAAGATGCGATCGGGCACCATTTGCTCGACGCTTGGCCCCTTTGGAGGGTTTCGACGTGGGATTGGCAATTGCTCGTGGACCGCGTGGTTGGCGAGGGCGCCCGTGTTTCAGCTGTCGATGTCGAGTTTCCCATTGAGCAGCGAAGGACGAAGGTCATCGATGTGATCGCCTATTCGGTGAATTATGGGGGCGGGCATTACGCAGCCATCGTCTTGCGAGATGTGACCGAGAGAAAGCGCCTGCAGCGCATGGTTAGCCAATCAGAGACTATGGAAGCTTCCTTGAATCTGGCTCGGGGTGTTGCCCATGATTTTAAGAATCTGCTCAACAGCGCGGTCACTACGCTGTCTTTGATCTCGCAGATGCCCAAGGCTGAGAAAACCAGCGCCCGTGCCCAGACAGCCCTGGCTGCCTGCCGCCAAGCGGCGAGCTTGTCTCGTCGGCTACTCAATTTCGCCAGCAGCGATCAGGGGAATCCGGAAGTCTTTTGCCTTAGCGAAACGGTAGACACCATTCTTAGTTCGCTCGATGAGGTGTTCGTCGAGGACTTGACCATCGAGACAAAGTGCGACCGCCCCGTACTGATTCACATGGACAGGGATCAGCTGACCCAGGTGATTTTGAACTTGGTCCGCAACGCGCGTGAGGCCATGCCGGAAGGCGGAACGCTGACGGTCGCAGCCCAGACAAGGATGGCAGCCGATCCGCTTGCGCATACGGCACCGGCTAGCCACGCTGTCCTAACCGTTACCGATTGTGGTTCTGGGATGACCGAAGAAACCCGCGAGCGCCTCTTTGAGCCGTTCTACTCGACGAAGCCTCGCACCGGCCAAGGTGCCCGAGGCATGGGCTTGGCTGCGGTGTATGCAGCCGTTCGCAACGCCGGCGGGTTCATTCAACTGGAGAGTCAGATCGATCAGGGCACCACGTTTCAGGTCTACCTCCCCAGTGGAGAAGGCCTGCCCACCAAAGTGCTCTCTGGCACGTCCACACGATCAGAAAGCTAGACCGGATCGGACAGCCACGGGTTTCTACGGGCCTTGGTGCTGTGGCTGCTTTGACTGGGCGTTCGCTCTTGGCCCGTCAGCAGTTGCGACTATTGTCGGGCTTACCCGGATATGCCTGCAACGGCATCTTGAAACAATACGACATTGAACGGTTCCTCGTCGTCGCCTGCTTCGACGGTCCCCGAGGCGAAGAATGTATAGACGTGGCCCTCTTCGAGGGTGACGATGCCGATCTCTAAGGTAACTGCGTCGCCGGCTAACGGCAGGGCGATCAAATCGTAGGTGCCAGCGGCGACCGCGATGTAGTCGTAGTCGTCCGGTTCGTTGTAGCGGACATCGTCGAAGAGAGTGATGCCCCCTTGGTCCTGAACATCCAAAGCCAAGGAACCGGGGCTGGCGTTGATCAGCCTGACCCGTGCTCGGCCTGGATCGGTCGGGGAATTGTCGTCCTCGAGTTGGATTGGCTCGCTCTGGTCGGGCAGCATCACAAAGGTGTAGTCTCGTAGGCGGGTGATGGTAAAGGTGCCGCCAACGATCTGATCATCGTCGCAGGCTGCCCCGGCATCGACGCCCCGTAAGTCAACGGTGCCAGCCCGGATTTCGGCGTATCCGGTGACTTGGCCAAAGCGGATGTTGGGGATAGCCAAATCGTCGTCAGCGCAAACGTCGAAGGCTGCCAATTGAGGGGCTGCGTTGGCAATGCGAACTTCGGTTACACCGGCTGTCGCTCCGCCACCGCCTCCATCGCCTTGACCCGGCGCCATGACCTGGCAACCCGAAGTAGCTGAGCCCACCAATATCCCAAGAAGCGCCTTGCTGATTGTAGTTCTCATGGTTCTATTGCTCCGCACGAATTCGTGGCCTGTTGTAGTCTAATGCCCTGGGGAATGCCGTCATGTAGCTGGTTGCGTGTGCCGCGCAGCTCACAACCAACAGCCCGGGCGACTCCCAAGGACCTACTGACCGAAGCATCGCCGAGGATGAGTGGCCAATCAAGCCCTTTCGATGGGCAGAGCCGGATCTACCTACCCATCGTGTCGGCGAGAGAACACGAGTTCGGCGGGCGTTCTACTTTCGCCTCACGTATTTGACTTCGATTACCTTGTAGTCGTCGCCCGCGTGCAGGTCGAAAATCTCGAAGGTGAAGTGATCGGCGTCTGTTGGCGTGGTGACGTACTTGATGGTGCGGCCATGGACGTTGAGTGGCGGTTCGTCCATGAGCCCGTACATCGTCACTACGCCGGTTTTCGGATTCCGGCTGCCAGCCATTTGTAACATTTCGGTGCCCATGTTGGAGTACCATGTCCCAACGTAGAGGTTCTTGTAGTTGTCATAGCCAGTCATGCCAACGCCGTTGTGGGGCATGCCCATCATCGAGCCCGAGTGCTCTTCCATGACCCAACTGCCGCCGAGAACAGACTTGATGGTCGATACGCCGGTTGACTCCATCGGCTCGGTTCCAGGTCCGCCCATCCACATTTTGGTGGTCGTATCCCATACGCCGACGTGAGCCTTCAGGATTTCATGTGGTTCGCCTGGCTGCATGAGTTTCACGTACTCCTGCATCTGGGCCTCCTCTTCAGCCGACATGGCCGGCGCGCCCTTGTTCTCTTTCGAGCCCTCCTCTTGAGATAGAGCTTGGCTCGAGGTTGCTATACACACACCGATTGCCATCGCAACAGTCCATGAGTATTTTGCGCGCATGATTCTGGCTCCTTCGAAGACAGCGTGTCTTCTGGTTAGTGATGAACTCGTATTTAGAAACTGGACAACCCGTCGGCCGAACATCAACGGGGGATCCTACCGCGCAGGCCAGCCTGGGCCAATGTGCTGGGGTTTGAATGAATCGCTGTGGGTCTGCGCGATGCTTCTAGTCGGGTGGTTTCGCACTCTGCTTGGGGATCTTGTCCGCCGACACTTCAACCGTCAGCGTCGGCGACTCCTTCAGTTCCTTGATTCGGTCGCGGAGGCTTGCTGCCCTTTCAAACTCGAGGGCTTCTGCGGCTTCTAGCATCTCTTTCTCTAGGAGGGTGATCAGCTCGGTGCGGTCTAGCTCCAGCTCGGAGGATTTGATGGCCTCTGCTGCTGTCTTGCGGGCTTTGACGGCTGACGCTAGGCCCTTGCGGATGGCCTTCTTGATGGACTCGGGTTTGATGTTGTGCTCTTGGTTGTAGGCTTCTTGGATCTTGCGACGTCGATCCGTTTCATCCATGGCCCGTTGCATGCTGTTGGTGATCTTGTCGGCGTAGAGAACGACCTGGGCGTTGACGTTTCTTGCAGTTCGGCCAATGGTTTGGATCAGCGAGGATTCGCTGCGCAGGAAGCCTTCCTTGTCGGCGTCGAGGATGGCTACCAGAGATACCTCGGGCAGGTCCAATCCTTCGCGCAACAGGTTCACACCTACCAAGACGTCGAACTCTCCCGCCCGCAGATCGTTGAGAATTTCCACACGTTCGAGCGTATCGATTTCGCTATGCAGGTATTTGCCGCGTAGGCCTTCCTGCATAATGTAGGAGGTCAAATCCTCTGCCAGCCGTTTGGTCAGCGTCGTCACCAAAACCCGTTCGCCGATGGCAGCCCGTTGCTGAATACGGTGAAGCAGGTCGGGCACTTGTCCTCGGGCGGGGTGAATTTCGATCGGTGGATCCACCAAGCCTGTGGGGCGGATGATTTGCTCGACGATCTCCCCGCCGCAGACCTCTAACTCGTATGGGCCTGGCGTGGCACTGACGAACAGGGTCTTGCTCCACATGCCTTCAAATTCCTCAAGGCGCATGGGGCGGTTGTCCAGGGCTGACGGTAGGCGAAAACCGTGTTCTACCAACATCTGCTTGCGGGCCCGGTCACCGGCGTACATAGCCCGAAGCTGCGGGAGGGTGGCGTGCGATTCGTCGAGAATCAGCAGGAAGTCTTTGGGGAAATAATCAATCAACGTGTACGGCTTAGCTCCTGCCGGTGTACCGTTGAAGTGCCTGGAATAGTTTTCGACGCCCGAGCAATAGCCAACCTCGCGGATCATCTCCAGATCGTATTTAGTCCGGGCTTGTAAGCGCTGGGCTTCGAGAAGTTTGCCCAGGCGGCGCAACTCCTGGAGGCGGAGCTTCAATTCTTCTTCGATGGTGCCACACGCCCGCTCGATCTTGTCCTCAGCCATAACGTGGTGAACGGCTGGGTAGAGGAAGATGCGGTCCTTCGCTGCCAACGACGCCCCGGTTACCGGGTTGATGAGCTCGATCTTCTCGATGTCATCGCCGAACATTTCAATGCGGTAAGCCAGCTCTTCATAGGCGGGGTAGACCTCGACCACGTCTCCGCGAACCCTGAAGTGCCCGCGTTTGAGGTCGAAATCGTTTCGCCCATATTGCAGATCGACAAACTTGCGCAAGAGATCGTCGCGATCGACTTGGCCGCCAACTTGAATGTCGATGACCGAGGCTTTGTAGTCGTCGGGCGAGCCGAGGCCGAAAATGCAGGATACGCTGGCGACGAGTAGGACGTCGTTGCGGGCTACCAGTGAACTTGTGGCGCTCAAGCGCAGGCGATCCAGGTCGTCATTGCGCGAGGCGTCTTTTTCGATATAGATGTCGCGCTGGGGGATGTAGGCTTCGGGCTGATAGTAGTCGTAGTAGCTGACGAAATACTCGACGGCGTTGTTGGGAAACAATTCGCGAAATTCTTCGTACAGTTGGGCAGCCAGCGTCTTATTATGCGAGATGACCAGGGTAGGCCGATTCATCTGCTCGACCAGGTGGCCCATGGTGAAGGTCTTGCCCGATCCGGTAACGCCCAACAAACATTGCCGGTCAGCTCCCGAACCAAACCGCGCGGCCAACTTCTCGATGGCGGCCGGTTGGTCGCCCTTGGGCTGGTATTCGCTGACGATTTGGAAATCCGGCACGGGGCATCATCCTATTGAGTTTTGGAACGACGTTGGGCTAGTAGTATAGCAGTATTTGCAAACCAAAGTGATTGATCAGGCCGACTACATTACGTTGCAAGGCTATGCCCCCACACCGAACGCACCAACTAGGGCGAAAACCCCACCGAAGGCGAAAGCGGCTGTGCACAGCCTCGCACGGAAACATCGCGGATCTCCGGATTGCGTTTGGGCCATCGCAAATGCAGCGCTCTTCTGGAGTCTCTGGCTCATCCAATTTGTTGCACAAACCTGAAAGGCACTGCCCGGCGCAAGGCCTCTTGTTGGAATGGCTTGTCAAAACGACCGCCGTACGCCGAGCAGTTCGTTATAAACAGCAGCCAAAAATAGCGAAGGCCTCGCGGGTCGGCTGCCGATCAAGTCGCAGCGGACGATGATGCATCGTTCATGTGGGCGGACCTGGAGTTGTTCGGGCTCCCCGCCGACTTCACAACTCGCTGCAGGATTCAATCTGGCCCCAGACGACAGAGCGGCCGGCCAAAACTCAAGGACATGGGAAGAAGAGACGCAGGGCGCTTGTTGGCCGCGCAGATTTCTGGAGAGGAGATCCGCATCTGAGTTGGCCAACCTCGGCCAGGAATCATCTCGCAACTGGCGCGAATCGGCATGCAGCAGAATAGCCTTCTCCAGTTTCGGCGTAGGAGCGACATGCGAACTCTTGTACTGCGATTCGCTCCGGGCAAAGAGAGGACAACATGAACCTCATCATCGTCTCGGCTCTGTTTTTAGGCTATGCGGCAGCGCCACCTCCACCACAACTAACCGTGGACGCTCTTGAGTTCTATCCTCTTTCCCCAGAAGTGGTCGAGATTGGACAGGCCGGCCAAGCGTCGGTCGACTACACCTACGAGATAAGCAAGTACGAGATAACCAACCACCAGTACGCCCAGTTCTTGAATGCAGTGGCCACAATTGAAGACACGCATGGGCTGTATGATGACCGCATGCGGATTAACACCAATGTCTACGGCTCATACAGCGTACGCAGAGTCAACAGGAACAAGCCGGTCAATTTTGTAAGCTGGTTCGATGCAGTCAGGTATGTGAACTGGCTGCACAACGATAGGCCCGAGGGACTGCAAGACGCAACGACTACTGAGGCAGGGGCCTACAGTTTGACCGGAGATATTTTCTACTACAACGGAGAGAGGAGTCCCGACGCCCGATGGGCGTTACCCAACCACGATGAGTACAACAAGGCTGCTTTCTACGACCCTGCGACCCAATCTACTTGGAGCTATGCCGTGCAAACGGATGGTTACCCGAGCGCCAGCACAGCCACATCCTCTGGTGATATTGAGTTTCCAGCGGACGATGTAGCCAACCACGGGAGCGAAGCCAATTGGGATTTCTCAACCAACGGCAAGGTCACCACCGTTGGAAGTTGTCAATCTCCATCAGCCTACGGCACGTTCGATCAAAACGGCAACGTAGCCGAGTGGACAGAAGAAGTCGTTTGTATCGGAGATGAAGAATACTGCACGGATTCCGATGAGGTTCTCTGCTTCTGTGGCCGGATCATTCGGGGAGGTTCCTATGCAGCAGTTCCCCCTGCCAACGGAGATATCGTCGGCGGCTTGGATGTTGAACCTGCTCCGGCCTATGGGCTAGATGATGGAGAACATGCTTCTTCTGGACAATGGGGATTCAGAGTTGTGAAGTTGGACTAGCTGTGTTGCAAGCATCGATCCCAAGCCGACCCCGCCCTGAAACTCCCACCTAGCCCGCGTGCAAACCCCACAGACTACCCAGACACGGCGCATCTTACCGACAGGCCAGTGATCCACGCTATCGGACCCAGCCCAGGGCTTGCCTGCAGGCAGCCTTTTGAAGCTCAAGGCCATTCCCCGCGAATAAACCTTCGGGGGGAGCGTTTCGGTTATAGTTGGTGCGTCGATACTATCTGGAAATTGGCTGCCGACTAGACCGCGGGTCAGGGGGATGTCGAGATGAAGTTTCGAACGAGTGTTGGTTGCTTGGTGGCTCTGGGATTCTTGGCTAGTCCCAGTCGGGCGGCTGACGTCTTGCGCAAGACCCAGCAATGGGATCGGAGCAGGGCAGGTCATCTTCTTGCCCGGGCTGGGTTCGGCGGCACACCCCGGCAGATCGATTATCTCTACAAGCTGGGGCTAGACCGGGCTGTTGATTACATGGTCGACTATCAAAGCATCCTACCCAGTGATCTGGACTTCGTGCCTGTTACCCAACCCAATCCGAAGGAAATGAACAAGCTTCTCCATGAGTTGGAAGATGAGCGCCGCACGGCTGCCCGTCAACGGTTGAATCTATTGAACCGGCGTCAACTTGAAGACCTGCAGGCGTGGTGGCTGCGCAGGATGATTACGACGCCTCGCCCGTTCGAGGAGAAGATGACTCTCTTTTGGCACGGACACTTTACCTCCGGTGCTCGTCAAGTGCGCAACTCAACTTGGATATGGAATCAGAACCAGCTCTTTCGTAAGGGCGGTTTGGGATCGTTCCGCGAGCTGCTCGTACGGGTGAGCCAAGACCCAGCCATGCTTCGTTACCTGGACAACGCCAGCAACCGCAAGGGCCATCCCAATGAAAACTACGCCCGCGAATTGCTCGAGTTGTTTACGTTGGGCGAAGGGAACTACAGCGAGAAGGACGTAGCCGAAACGGCGCGGGCCTTTACCGGGTGGACGACAGGGCCTAAAGGCTTCCGACTCGCTCGAGGCCAGCACGATGATGGCCAAAAAAATATCTTGGGCACGCGGGGTAGAATCGGCGGCCAAGAAGTCATCGGTATCATCCTGGATCAACCCGCCGCGGCCCGCCACTTGGCCCGAAAGTTGTTGAGATTCTTCGTGGTCCCCGAACCGACGAATGAACTTGTCGAAGCCTTCGCTACCGCGCTGCGCCGTAATCGGTACGAATTGCGAGAAAGCATGCGGGTACTATTCAAGAGCGAGGCTTTCTACGCCCAAGAGGCTATCCACGCCTTGGTCAAAAGCCCGGTAGAGATGGTTGTATGTTCGTTCCGCCTGCTCAACGCAAAACCCGCCGATTATCGCGGCATGGCTCTTTCGACGTTGAGCATGGGGCAAGAGCTGTTCCAGCCGCCGAACGTCAAGGGGTGGGATGGCGGGTTGAAGTGGCTTAACACTGCCACCCTGTTTGCCCGCTACAACTTCGTAGCTGCCATGATTCAGGGTTCGCCCGAAGCAGAGTTTGAGCGCCGCAGCCAGCGGCAAAAGAAGCGGTTCAAGCGGCTTGAGAATCTGGATGAATTCATGGTCTACTTTCCCGGACTGTCAGTGCCCCCGCAAAACGTACCCCACAAACGTCAACCGATGTTCGACCCGCTGCCCATCACGAGGCAGGAGAACCTCGTCTCGACTGAGGCTGTGATCGAATATTATTCAAAGAGGCTGTTAGCCGGGGAACTGAAATCGGTGCAGCGTGCTACCCTGGCGGAAATCTTGGAAGGTAGCTCCGAAACCTTCATGAGAGATGCGGACGATGCCCCACATCGGATTCGGCAATTGATTATCGCGATCATGCGTCTGCCTGAGTACCAGGTCAACTAAGATGGGTCGCCAACTAGACGGAGTGTAGAATGATGTCTGAAACCATGCATACATCCCGTCGCGACTTCATGGGCAAGTCCCTGACTCTCTTGGGCGCGTCAGCCACCGTCCCTGCTTTCCTTGGACGAGCGGCTGAGGCGCTGGCCCAAGCGCAGGGGAAGACTGAGGGTCAGCGCATTCTGGTCGTGGTTCAACTGGCAGGCGGCAATGATGGGTTAAATACGGTTATTCCTTTTGGCAATGATCACTACTACCAGGCAAGGCCAAAGCTAGCCATCCGAGCGAAGGATGTTCTTCGCATCAACGATGAGCTGGGGTTTCACCCAGCGGCCGACGGGTTGAGGTCGCTCTACGATGATGGCCAACTCGCTCTGATCCAGGGGGTTGGCTATCCCAATCCCAACCGCTCCCATTTTGCAAGCATGGACGTGTGGCATTCAGCCTCTGCCGATGGACGAATCCACGAAGGTTGGCTGGGTCGCTATTTTGATGCCTGCTGTTCGGGACAGGATTCCAAACTGGGCGTCGCCCTGACGGCTGAGGCACCGATGGCTTTGCGGGGCCAAGAATTCGTACCTCTCTCCTTTCAACGTCCCGAAAACCTGCGCATCCGAGGGGGGCAAAAGTCGTCAACCGCATCCAAGGACGATCTCAACCACTTGGCTAACTCTGGATCTAGTGGGTTGACGACCACACTCGACTTCGTGCGGCGGTCAGCCCTCAAGGCTCAGGTGAGTGCTGATGCCATTCGCAAGTCGGCGCGCCACGACGCCCACAGTATTAGCTTTCCCGGCAGCGCGCTGGGCAACTCGCTGCGCACTGTGGCTCGAATGATCGCCGGGGGCATGCCCACGCGGGTTTATTATGTTTCGCATTCTGGATTCGACACACATGCCAACCAAGCCGGCGCACATCGGCGGCTGATGGGTGAGATTGGCTCAGCCTTGCGGGCATTTGTTTCTGCGCTAAAGCAGCAAGGTGATCTGGATCGCACGCTCATCATGTCCTTCTCAGAATTTGGGCGTCGGGTTGAGGAGAACGCCTCGGGTGGCACCGACCATGGCGAAGCTGCGCCCATGTTCCTGATCGGCCAGGCTGTGAAACCCGGCATCTATGGGGAAATGCCCAGCCTCAGCAAGCTTCACCGCGGGGATCTTGCTTTCAATCTTGATTTTCGACGAGTCTATGCATCCATCCTACGCGACTGGCTCGATGCGGATGCCGAGGCTATCTTAGGCGATCATTTCAAGCCGCTGCCGATCTTGCGGGGCTGAATCAGCGGGCCTCTGCTTCGCTGGGATCGTGGTTGAGCTATTGTCGCTTTTGGTGGCAGCCCTCTTGTTCCATTTGCTTCCTTGACGACAATGTCGATCTTGAATTAGTTGTTCCAAGACCTTCATTGCCTATCCAAAAGGAAAGGAAGCGAATATGAAATTTCGCGTCAAACCGACTTGGCTGTTCATCCTCCCAATGGCTTTCCCCACTCTGGCCTTCGGACAAGGCGCCCCTAAGGTCGGCGTGGTCAACATCGCCAAGGTCTTTGAAAAATATCAAATGACCCAGCAGCTGGAGCAGCAGTTCGATGCAAAACGCCAGGCCATCAGCCAGGAAGCCCAGAAGCGGCAAGATGCGATGGAAACTAAGCTCAAAGAGCTCGAAGCCTTCGATCCCAATAGTCAGGATTTCGCCAATCGCCAAGCTGCTCTGCGGTACTCGCGCATCGAATACCGCGTTTGGCTCGAGGATACCGAAGAGACCCTCAAGCGCGAGCACATGAATCTTCTGCGAATGATTTACGGGCTGGTCACCGAGGCCATCGCCAAGACAGCCAAGGATCGAGGCCTGGATCTGGTGGTAACACAGGATGACTTGTCCCCGGAGGCACCCGATTCGATCTCGCTTCGAAGAGAGATTCTTCTAAAGAAAGTGCTCTACTTCAGCCCGCGCGTTGACATCACCCAAGAGGTCTTGAACTTGCTCAACGAAGAACTGAGAGCAAAGAGTGGCGCTCCTGCCAAGCCAGCTCCGTAGGCTGGAACGTCAAGGCAAGATTCACTTCGGTGGTGGGGCGGCGCTTCGAGGCTTGCGGGGTGGTCGCTCCATCAGGATGGTGATCCGCGCCCGGTCTGCTTCGGATAGGGTGTCGTCCATGACTCTTCTGGCGACGCGCATGTCGGTTCGCTGGCTAAGGTGGGTGACGACCACATCTGGGCTCTTGATCCGTTCCATGACTTCCGGGAAATCGCGCACATGCATGTGTCGGCCCGCGCGGGCGCGGGTGATGTGCTCTTGGTCGAAGAAAGTACATTCGATGATGGCGATCTTGGCGTTGCAAACGCTTGGATCATCCAGGAAAGCCCCAAGGGCTGTGTCGCCGCAGTAGGCAATCAGTGGAATTTCGATGCGGTGTTGAATCTGGATGCCCTTCTTCTTGAGCTCCACCAACTGTGGGCCGCTCAAGTCTGTGTACTCAGCCTTCAGTTTGCGGCGGACCTCGATGACGCTGAACCCCAGGGCGAATGCTCCGTGGTTGACGGTGAAGGGTCGCACCAGCAGGTCGCGGCGGATGCTTACATCTTCGCCCGCGTCGACGCCGAGGATCTCGCCGGGCGAGTGATGACCTTCGATGTCGGCCCAAGTGCCCATCAGGGCTTGGATGGGTTGGGCGAGTTCTCTAGCTACGATGATGCGGCCCGGTCCTGCCCCGATGAAACCGCGCTGCGACAGGTAGTAGGCGATGCCGGCTGAATGGTCCATGTGGCCATGCGAGAGACAGACGTTGTCGATGGAGATGATCTCGGTCGGCGCTCGACCCACATCAAAACAGACGTTTAGCTCTGGGGCGGCTACTACCGTCTCGACCCCGGCGACCGACCGGCCGATCACTTGCAGGTCTCCGATTTTCTTCTTGGCCATCCACGATTGCATTCGGACACAATAGGCTCGATTCACCAGTCGTCCAGACGTCAAAAGCTTTTTTGTTGACACCCTACATGTGGGTCCGTAGCCTGGATCGAATGCTAGATGAAGGATGCTGCGTTCTGAATCATGGCGGAAACCGGTTTGAGGATGGACTAGATGGTCTGCGATCCTCTTTGAACCGCGACCGTGGGGCTCAAGTCCAACTGAAGGCGATGAGCTGATGCGCTGCCCAGCCTGCAAGGCGTTCAACGATGATAAGGTCATCGATTCGCGCATGACCGATGGCGGATCAGCCGTCAGGCGGCGGCGCGTCTGCCAAGCCTGCGGTAGGCGATTCACCACCAAGGAGCGCATCGAAGCTGAGTTAAGGTTGACCGTCATCAAGCGTGACGGAAACAAGGCTCCCTATCGTCGAGACAAGATCGTGCGTGGCGTGCTCCACGCTTGCTATAAGCTGGACGTCACCGAACAGCAGATCGAAGAACTAGCCGACCGCGTCGAGGGCGAGATATTTCGAGACCACGAACGCAGTATCCAGAGTGAACAAGTAGGGCAGTATGTCTCCGCCCAACTCCGAGCGCTAAACCCCATTGCCTATGTCCGATTCATGAGCGTCTTCCGCAAGTTCAAAGAGGTAGCTGAGTTCGTAGAAGAACTCGAAGACGTGGTCGTCCGCGTAGAAAACGAAACGCCGGATCAGCAATCGCTCTTCGAGGCTTGAGATGACCAGGAGGACCAAGGTGGGTGCCCGAATCCAACGTGTGCCACTGCTGTATCAGCAGTGGGGCTAGTCTTGAGTCCATTGCGGAGTCGAATGCACTGCCCGCAGAGCAGTGGCGCCCGTTCGTTCGTTGAGTCGGCGTTCACTTGGAAGTGGCTAGCCGTTCCAAATGCAGTTCGGCCATTTCGCGTACTAACGGATCAACATCGTCGGCGGCCAATCGCTGTAAGACCGGCTTGAGCTTGTCGCCTTGATTTCTGGCTAAGGCATCGATAGTCAACATCCGTACCAGCCAATGCGAGTCGGATAGCGGCGGCGCCATCAGTTTGGCGCGATCATCTTTGTGTGGCAATTGGCCTAGGGCGTTGACGCTGCGGGCTTTGACGGTTGGATCAGCGTCACCGATGCCTCTCTCGATGATTGCGTTCAAGCCGCGGTGGTCTACGCGGACTGGTTTGTAGTCCAACTTGTCGCGGACCGCCGTCTGCCGCTCAGCCAGCAGACCGACGGCTTTGATCACCGACAGGGCACGTCTGTCGCTGTCCTTACCCCGAAGATCGTGCACCAACTGCTGGACCCCAGCCTTCGTGTACTTGATCGGTTGACGGACGAGCTTGGTCGAGGTGGTCAAGCCTTGGCCATGGGCTGAGACCCAGCCGCCGTCTGAATTAGCCAGCGGATCGAGGATGACGCTAAACTCGATCTCGATGGGTCTCTGGGCGGCCCGCAACGCAGTGTCAGCCAGTGGCCCTACGTCAAGAGACTGCGTGACCGAAACATCTTGGCCCGGATAGATCACCGGCTGCAGGTTGATGGGGATGGTCAACAAGGCAGCGAACGGCCCTGCATCGGGCAGGTTTGTTTTGGCTGACAGCAGCAGTTGTCCGTCGATCATCAGGCCCGGCCCAACAGTGATCGAGAAGTCACCTTGATTCGCCAGGACAAAGCGGGCTTGCCACGATTCCCCGAATTGGGGACTGGCATCGGTCAATTGCATAGTCAGTTTGAGAAAGTGTTCGGGATGGTTGCCGAATTTGAGCACGTTCTTGTTGAAGCTGGCCAGCACATCCTTGACGCCCTGGTAGCTAGGCCCGGGCAGCGGAGCGGCGCCCAAGTCGCGGATCAAGTCTACGATGCGGTCATGGGCTGACCCCGATTGAACGACGCGGGTAGCCTCTTGCATTACATCGAGGGCGGCTGACACCTCGTCGAGGCCCAGCAATGCCTGCGCCAAACCCCAAGCAGCCTCCATGTCCGGCGGGTCCGCCAGGGCCAAGGGAGCAAGGGCAGTCCGGGCGTCGGCCCAGCGTTCGTTGGCAACCAGCGCCAGCCCAAACAGCCGACGCGCGGCAGGATCGTCGGGCCGATGCTGGGCAGCCAGTTTGGCGAATCTCAACGCCTCGACGGGATCGGGGTCAACTTCCAAGAAGAACCGGGCCAACTCTGCCGTACGCTGCGGATCGTCGCCCACATCCGGCATGGATAACGTTTCCTCGACTTGCCTGCGCATGGCCTCTAGCAATTCTTGGACACCCTCATCCAGGCCTTCCCTTTGAGCAGCCTCATAAATCGGGATTTTCACGGAGAGCGAATCGCCGTAGTTTTTTTCGATGAAGTCCAGATGGCGCAACGCCGACACCACCGATTCGGGGCTTGTGTCAAGCATGAGCTGGCCCGCTTCCAGAAGGAGATCCTGTGGGGGCTTCCAGCTGGAATCGTTCCAGCCATGGGCGGCCAGCGTGCTGCTAATATACCCCAAGCATTCGGCCGCTGCCGCGTTGAGGCCATAGGACTTGAGCAACTGGCCCAAATCCCGCATGGTTTGCCACTGCGACGGGGCGGCTGCAATCGAATCGAGCAGATATTGCACGCGGGCTTCGAGGGGCGGGCCGTTTGGCGTCAGGGCGAGCAAAAATTGATGGGCTGCGAAGTTGAACCGGTGCTCGCGCAGCGCTGCTTCAGCGTGCTGCCTAGCCTTTGTGGTGTTCCCGGTCCCCAAGAAGGTTTCAGCCAGCATGCGGTGGACTTCACTGCGCAGCGGGCCTGCCAAGTGGTCCGATTCCAATTGTGCCAGGCAAAATGCAATCCGTTCGTCGGCCGTCTGAATCGCCTGGTAGTCCACTTCCATCAATGCGATGCATCGGGAGGGGTCGTCGTGCATCTCTTGGCAATAGCTTCGCAGTGCGTGCAATGCGTCAGCCGGTCGGTCCAGGAGTAACAGTAAGTCATGCTGATTGCGGTAGGGTTCGGCACGGGTTGGATCAATTCTAGATGCGGCCCGATTCCAGAGCAGCATCGTCCTGGCATCCCCGACGGTGGGGGGTGTTTCGAGCGAAATCGCGTAGGTCTGGGCCATGTTGACCAGCCACTGTGCTGTCTTCTGGCCCGGGTTTGTCTTGGGACCGGCGGCATCGACAGGTGACGCAGCGAGAATGCCAAGGCATGGCACCAAAAGGATGCGCGCAGCCGCTCCCATCACCACTCCTTATCCCCAGCATCATCAGGCGCACCACCGTGTTGGTCGGAACGCACATTCTTCAACAACGGGTTGAGCTTGGCGATGATGGGATCCAAGTCAGCCAACAAGTGTGCCCGCTTGAGCAAGTAGGAATGCTCGGGCTCCATGTCCATGCGCCGGCAGCCTTCAGCCAGCAGGGCATGCACCGTGGCTGACGCTGTCGAGTCCAGGAGTTCAGCCAGCCTAACTTTCTCCTGCAGTGCTTCGACGATTTCAGCACCGCGGTCGGCAATCAGGTAATAGCGAAGTTCGATGGGTAGCAGGGTTAGTTGATCGTTCAGGCTTAGCCCTTGGTGCTTCATCGCCCGGACGATCTGGCCGGCGGAGTCGGCATCGCTGACCATGAGCAGCGAGTCAGCCAGAATTAATTTCGTCCCATTGACCAGGGAGCGCAGCGGGCCAAAGCGATGGGCGAGAAGTTCACGGCAAATGGCAATCGCCTCTCGGTATTCTTGCCTCAAATGGGCAGCAACAGCCAAGTAATGGCAAGCGAGGATCTTGTCTGCCCGAAGAGGAGAGACGCGTTTTAACGTCTCCACGAGATGTTGGGTCGCCTCTTGGTGCTTACCCTCAGCCAGCAAGAGCGAGCCCGTCCGGGCAGCCCGGACCACCTGAATGGATTGGATGGCCAAGATAAACCAGAGAGCCACCATAATCAGCGATACTGCGACCGCCCAGCGATGGTAAGGTCCTTCGAGGATGTAGAGGGAAGCGAAGCCGGTGACGAGTGCCAAACTAAGGCACCAGCGGAGCAGGCGGGCCATGCGCATGCGGCCCCTGAACAGGGTTGGTATGGTCGTATTGGTCAAGGTGTTTGCCATGGAGACTCGTGCTGGTCGTAGCGATCTGCCATAGTTGTTAGCAAGGAGAAGCGATCAATCAGTTTCTCGGGGGCGATGAGCAAGGTTGCCTCGCTCCAGAGCTTGGCGGCTTCGCCGGGCAAGTCCCGTTGGTCGCATCCAAATGCCAGCAATCCATACCCATAACCGGCCCGTACGGACAGGTGGGTACGAAACAGCGTCTGCCGCCGTTCGAGAGAATCAACCACGTCATCGAATTGCCCCATGACCACCTCGCGGTAGAGGCGGACCAACTCCACATGGGCTTGCCAAGCCAGGGGCAGGTCTTGCCGGGCAAGTCGATCAATGATTTGGACCGCCTCGGTGAGGTTCTCATTGCGCAACTTGGTTGCAGCCAAACCGACGGCGGCTATGTGCACTTGGGTCGGGGGAGCTGATTGGTCACCCATGAGGTGTTCATAAATAAGCTCGCTGGCTATGTGGTTGTGGTTGTGGTCCGCCACCGCAGCCAATCCGAGGAGTCCTTGGGCCCGAAGGGCGAAGCTGGCAACAGGCTTGGCCAGCAATCCTTGAAGGAGGGTGGCTGCGGTCTCCCACTTTTCCAGTAGGATGGATTCATTGGCCAGGCTCCAACGCCGGGTCAGATCGACTTGCCGTCTCATGGTGAGCCGAGCAGCGATCACCAGAACACCAACGACAATCAGCGGCGCCAGACTGCCAAACGGCGCAGGGAGGGGAACGACTCCAGGCCTAGCCAGTGCGAACCCGACGACAACCCCAGCTAGCAAGAGCAAGGGCAGCCGAGCACCGCCGCGACGTTTGGGCAATGAACTGTGCAGCAACTGTTCGACCAATTCCGGTGAAATCATGCCTCCGGTTGTAGCCGTAGGACACAAGGCCTGCAAGCGAGGCAGAGCCATTCGCACAAACCAGCGATGATTGTCGGAATCTACAGCTAGAACAGGCCCCGGTGCTCGCCGGAGGAAATGAAGGTGTCATTTCTCAACCCGCAGGCCAACGAGGCTGTCGCACCGCTCCGATCCGCGTGTAGTATGGCCGCATGCGCATGTTGCTTCCGACACAGTTGATCCGTCTCCTGCTGGATGTGCTGCTGCGACATCTTCCCGAAGACAAGCGGCGCAAGTACAAGCGAATCCTCCTGATGCTCTGCCTGACTCCACTGGCTCTGATTCTCATGTGGATTGGAATTCAGTGGATCGGCCCGACAGCAGACGTACCCGATGCGGACCCGGTCGAACTGCTCAATCGGCGCGGATCACAACTGCCAGACAACGCCGCTGAATACTATGCACTTGCAGTCCAGGCCCGAACCTCCCCCCCGTTCCAGGGATGGAAGGACCACTGCTCTTCCGACGGTAAGGAGGTCGATCAACGGCTTGTGGACTGGCTTGAGTCGAACCCCGAGTCCATTGAATTGACCCGTCAAGCCTCAGCATTGGGCGCGTGTTACTTCGATTTGCACCGATCACGTTCGGGCTTGCTCGACCTCTTTCCGATTCGTGGCGTCCGTGACCAGGCAAAGTTCATTTCGCTCCGGGCTCGCCTGGCGACGCAGCGCGGCGATTATGCCACGCTAAGGGACTCGCTATCGATTCTGGGAGGCATGGCGGATCATCTGGCGACCTACCCGGGGGTTCTTGGCGACCTTGCATCCATGGGGGTGCGAGGGACTGCGCTGGAGCTCAGCGTGCGACCCCTACAACAGCCCGACTCATTCGATGTTGGACGGGATGAGCTTTTGGAACTGCCACGCGCGTGGCTCAACCCGCTGGCGAGCTGTATGGATCGATTGGATTTCGAACGGGCCGATGCGTGCTGGATACTGGCCAACGCAACGATCACGACGGGCGCTTGGTGGCTCCCCAAGAGACGCTTGGCAGCGGAAGTTGACCGAGCGATGGCACCCTACTTTCGGTTGGCCGTGGAGCCGCTGGACGTGCAAATGACTCCGTACAACCGCCACTGGCAAGAAATCGATCGCCTGCGTTCGTGGCCACGCTATTGGATCCAGGGATGGTTCAATGTTGCTCGTGGCTGCGGTGCTGCATTTATCCGGCTGCACGGCTACTTCGAGCTACGCGCCGCCTTCACGCTGCATCAACGCGCTGTACGGCTGATTGTGGCTGTCCATGAGTTCGAGGCTGAGCAAGGGCGACTCCCCTCAGCCATGGACGAACTGGACCACTCCGGCCTGCGAGACGATCCATTCTCCGGCAAGTCCCTCCGATACCAGTTGCATCCGAACGACACTGGGTGGACGGTCTACTCTCTAGGTGTGGACCGGGACGATGATGGTGGCCACCACAATTCAAAGGCCATTCGTTGGCCGGGCCACCGAGACCAGGATGAGGACACGGAAGGCGATTATGTTTTCTGGCCCATCCAGGACGATGACTTGTAGAGGTAAAGGGTGACTCCTTCGATTCTCGGACGCGCGAAAACAACGACTTCGTATGCGGTTTGCCGGCCCCCGAGGCGGCAATCCCCGACAGTAGTGCCGGGTTGACTTCGGATGTTTGAAATTGATACATTAGGGCTAATAGCAAAATGCAAAGCCCTTCGTTGGCACAAATCATTCGATGATGAAAGGAATTAGCATGATCACTCGAATCGGGCGTATCGTCTGCCTCGGCTTATTGATGTCAGGTGCGACCGCTCAAGCGGGCATCTTGAGTGCACCTCAGCTGTTCTTGCCGGCTAATAGCTCATCTCAGGATTGGCGTGTGGTTTTTGCTCCCGACAATTTGTCGTTCTACGTTCTCACCGAGAGAGACGGCCATTTCGCCAACACTGAGATCTATGGTTCCGTGCGTCCGGATACCGCGTCGGCCTGGCCAAGTCCCGGCCCCGTTCCGGAGTTGAATTCCAATGCTCAAGATCACATTTACTGGGTTTCACAGGACCAAACCGAGGCCTACATGGCTCGGCACGGCAACCCTGCGCCTAGTGCCTTCGGCGACATATACCGCACCACAAGGACGACACCCGCTGACCCTTGGGAAACACCACAGATTGTGTCTGAATTGAGCGGGCCGGATTTTGAACGGCAATTTCACCTAACGGCTGACGGACTGTGTGGCATCTTTTCGTCCAATCGGAGCGGAAGTACCGGTGGGGTCGATTTCTGGGAGGCATCACGATCGGATCTATCATCGCCATGGTCCATCCCCACGTTTCTTTCAGAGCTTAGCTCTCCCCTTGAGGACCGCGGATCGCAGCTTTCCGCAGACGGCCTGACCCTGTACTTCAGCCGTTTGGGTGAAGGCCTATTTCGAGCGACGCGCCTGTCTCGTTCTGGTCTGTGGTCGGACCCCGAGTTCTTAGGTGTTGCTGGGCTTGATCCAACGCTTTCGCCCGATCAAAGCATGCTCTATTACACCATGCCCAATGGCTCAGAGTTCAACTACGACATCTACTCCTCAACTATCATTCCCGAACCGAGCTGCACCCTCGTATTAGCTTGCGGTGCCATGATCGCGCTTCGCCGCCGTAGCTAGGTTTGACCGGCGGGTAACCCTATTGGAATCGGGCGGAGCTGGAGCGGGATCCAGGTTAAGAGGGGCATTAATTAGCCTTCCCTGATTCAATCCCAAATGATTCCGTGGGCGATTCTCCCGCAGTCAGGTCGAATGCCGATGATCGCCGAGTGTGGTATGCACCGCCCGAGATGTGAGCTCGGTCTTCCCCCCTTGGTTGCGGTGCCCAGCTCGCAGACCGCTGTGATGCAGCTACGATGAGACGCGTTATCGCGGTGCTGTGCTGTGCTGTAGCGCCGGCGCGACTTCGGGCGCAAGCGGAGAGGCCACATGGCCGAGCGTAAACGAGGTCGCGTCTGGCTTATCGCTGTGGCGCGCAACGCAGGAACACCAATTCTCCACATGGCGAACTTAGGCTTTTCGCCGGAATCTGCCGCTAGATCACGCCGCTTGCGTTTACTCTCTTTGGACCTGCACTATAATGAGTCCAGAATTTCTGGGGCTTTCGAGGACCATTATGGCATTGCTAGGCATCAACATCGATCACGTGGCCACTGTGCGGCAAGCCCGCGGCACCGATGAACCGGATCCGGTCTGGGCAGCCTCCGAAGCCGAGCTGGGCGGTGCGGACGGCATCACCTTTCATCTGCGCGAAGATCGCCGCCATGTTCAGGACCGCGACGCCCGTGTGCTCCGCGAAACGGTTTCGGTCAAGCTGAATATGGAGATGGCTATCGCCCCGGCCATCGTCGCATTCGCTCAAGAGCTTCGGCCCGATCAAGCCACTCTGGTTCCCGAGCGACGGGAAGAATTGACCACCGAGGGCGGGTTGGACGTACTGCGGCATCGAGATTCGATCCAGCGCGTGGTGAGCGAACTTCGTGGGGCAGGCTGTACAGTCTCAGCCTTCATCGAGCCGATTGAAGATCAGATCAGGGCAGCCGCTGATTGTGGTTGTGCGATTGTCGAGTTGTGGACCGGCGGTTGGGCACATGCCGGAACAGCCGACGAGAAAGAAAAGGCTATCTCAGCCTTAGCGAACGGTATCGAGATCGGCAGGTCGCTTGGTTTGGCCGTCGATGGCGGTCATGGGCTGACCTATCGCAACGTAGCCGCAGTGGCAGGCCTGAAAGGATTCCGCGAGTTCAACATCGGGCATTCGGTGGTATCCCGGGCGGTCTTTGTCGGCATGAGAGCGGCTGTTGGGCAAATGAAATCGTTACTTGAGAAACACGGATGATTGGATGACATCACCCACTAGAATCAACCAACCGGGCATTCCACTGGGGCGAAGCATCAAGCTTCGCGGCTTGGTCACGGGCATAGTTACATGTTTCGTATTTGGCGGAGTGAGCTTGCAGCCTGCCCAGGCCCAATTGCAGTTGACCGATTCTGACCGGGTCATGTTCGTGAGCACCGCCCCGCTTTGGCCGGCCGGTTTCGGGATGCGGGCTGAGAGTTTTCTCGCTGTTCGCTACCCGCAACTAAAGGCGAAGTTCTGGCACTTGGCGCCGGCCATGAAACCTACGATGGCCGATGCCCAAGCGCACTTGGGCCAACACCTGAAGGCATTTCATCCAACCGTAGTCGTGCTGAACTTGGGACTCTATCACGCCCAAGAGCAGGGACTTCGTAAGTCACGCTTGGGCGTATTCCAGGCCGAGCTTCAGAAGATGATCGACAAGTGCCAAAAGGCTGGGGCCAGGGTTATCCTGGTCACACCGAATTTTCCCGAGACAGCCGTCAAACAGCACCTAGCCAAGGTCAAGTATGACGATGTGGTCAGTCGCTATGCCGAAACCGTGCGCAAGGTCGCTTCGAGTCGCGACTTACCCGTCGTGGATTGGTTCGCAGCCACCAAGGCAGTGGCTGAGGCTGGGCTGGGACGGGACAAGAACAAACTGACCATTGATGGCCTGGTTCCGGCACCCTTGGCCTCTGGAATCGGTGCAGAGCAATTCCTCCAAGCCATCGGGGCTGAGCCGTTTAATGTGCATGTTCATGTAGATTGGAAATCGCTACGTGCCCAGGGCAACATCGGCTCGGTTGACGCCACCAAGACGGACGATGGCAAACTCATGCTGACCATGCGGGGATTGCCTCTGCCCTGGTGTGTTCGAGAATCTGACCGGCGGTTGAAGCCGGCCTACGCAAATTCGGCTATGGGCAGACTCGTGCTGCACGTCGAGAACGCGCCTGACGGCGCCATGATGATTGTCCGCCCGCAGAAGAAGAAGGTCAGGCCCCTGACCATTGCACCTGCAGAGGTCGCCCGCGGGATTGACCTTGCGGCCATTCACCCGGTCTACCGCACCATCCCGGTTTCGAGCATGGTGGGCTGGATCATGCGCAAGGCGAAAGTTCAGAACCGGTTTGAGCAATACCTGCAAAAACCGCTCGAGGGCGATGCGTTCGCAGAAACCAATCGCCTCTATCTCCAGGCAATTTGCGCTGAGGAAGAGGCTACCGAGAAACTCGGCGAAGATCTGGATCGGAGTTTGGACATAAGACTGATGCTTTGGCCCGCCTCTGCTGGTCAGTAGCTGCTAAGGCCCAGGGGCGATCAGAAGTGTGGTGGTCTCTCGTCAATGTCTTGACCCGCAAGATTCTGAGGGCGTGTACAGAACAGCCGTCGAAAGTGGAAAGTAAGGTGGGGGCTACATAATGATGCACAGCGGTACGATCATGGTTGGGTACGATCCACAATTGCGACTGCAGGACAAGGGGCTATCCCTCCTAGCCTGGGCGATCGGGGTCAGCCTCCTAGTCACGGTGGGCTGGATGGTCCTTGAGCCGCTCGATCCTCACGGGGCAGTGACAATTGGCGGCACTCAAACCGCAGCGATCTTGGTTCTTGCTGAGATGCTCGCCCTCTCGGTCATCGTGTCAGCCCTTGCGACTGGCTTGATCGGGAAGAAGCTGCCGGACGCGGGGGTATTTGCCGTAGCACTTGGGCTTGCTGCTTGCAGTCTGCGCGGCGCTACTGCAGAGCATCTGCTTATCAGCATCACCGGCGCAGATGCGTCAGCCAGAAGCAGCCTGGCCTGGAAGCTTGCCTTTGAAGGCTGCGTCTGGTTCTCGGTCATCGCAGCCGCTATGTTCACCAGCGGCGTAACCATCCGCTGGCTGGGCAAGAGTCGCAGCGACGCTGATGACCTGGACTGGGGTTCGTTTTCACTAGCCGAAGCCTCGATCTTTCTGCCTTGGCTTGGGCCGGCCCCGGACGACAGTGAGGATCGCGAATGGGTTGACGGGCTGAAGGTGACAGCCGTCTCGCTCTTCGCCGCAGCCATCTTGTTCCGTGTCCTTGCCGCTGGCTTGCCTTGGAGCAGCATCACCCACGGGCAGACCTATTTTGCCCTCATCGCAGCCTCGTATCTGGGGACGTCCTTTGCTTATCGCTCTTGGCAGGTTCGCTCTGCACTCTGGGGCTGCCTTGCTCCACCGCTGCTCTGCCTTGGTGGCTTTGTGTACAGCGCCTTGGCTTCGTCATCGCAGGGGCCTTACAGCGATCTAGCCAACATTCCACCCAGCACGTTCTACCGGGCGCTCCCCATCCAATACGTGAGCGTCGGCACTGCAGCTGCCGTCGCATCTTTCTGGGCGGCCCGAAGACGCTGGGCAATGAACAGTTTGGTTGCCGACAGCGGACCAAGAAAACAAGCCCGGGTGTAACCAACGGGAGGCTGCTGGGTGGCGATCGAACATCAAGCTCAGCGCAGCGTAAAAATACGTTGCGGTCCTCGACGGGAAGCCTTGGATGGCCCATAATGGAGGCAGAACAATCGGGTGGCCGACGTAGCGGGAGCAGCGTGGTAGTGAGAGGCCTTGGAACTGGCGATTTGCCGGGCCTTATTTGTGTTCATAATTCATAACCCCAAGGCCTCTAATGCTCCGCTTTCTTGTTTTCTCCAACGGCGCCCCCGCCAAAAGTGTTGATCTGTCTGGTGCATACCTCGTCGGCAGTGACGGGGTACCAATGCGCGCTGAGCTTGAGTTCCGCGACGGCATGCTCACCTGCACCAAACGCGCAACCGGACCGGCTGGCTTGGCGATTTCATGGCCCATCCCGGGAGTCGGGCAACTTCTCCTGGAGACCACCCGCCTTCAGGAGCGAGAGAAGCCCTACGTTCTCCAGCTGGAATTGGCCCGAAACCGGCTGATGCGCCTTTCGCACAAGCAGGAAGATTGGGAACTAGACGACCCCCGCTCGCTGGAAAAGCTGAGCGGCAATGTGGTCAAGTCCAGGGACTTGCTGGTCAAAGCCCTGCAGGCTGACACCGACGCCCAGGCCGCTCAACTGGGCGAAGAATCACTGGCGCTGGCGGTTCGCGTGGGTGAACAACTAAGCCTCCAACATGCCGAAGACGCCCTGCTAAGGAAGCGGGCTGAGAACGGATTTGCCCGCCGCCTGCTGGGCTGCACCGTCGATTTGAGCAATCAATCCGAAGCCTACCGACGCCACCTGGTCGAAGCCTTCGACTTTGTGGTCATCCCTTTTGTTTGGCGGGACATTGAACCGTCAGAGCAACAATTCGATTGGAAGCTGTTGGATGGCTGGGTCGATTGGTTTGCCAAACATCGCATCCCCATGAAGGGGACCGATCTGGTCAACTTCGTCGAGAAGAACGTACCTGACTGGCTCTACATTTGGGAACACGATTTCGAGACCATCCGCGATCTGATTTACGAGCATGTTCGCCGGGTCCTCCAACGCTATGGCAAGCACATCCAGGTCTGGGATGTGGTCAACGGTATCCACGGCGTCAATTGCATCAGCTTCAATTTCGAACAGCTGATGGAACTAACCCGCATGTCAGCCGCCCTGACCAAGAAGTTGTTGCCCAAGTCGTTGACTATTGTCGATTTGGCTGCACCGTGGGGTGAGTATTACGCCCGCAACCAGCGGACCATTCCCCCTATGCTCTACGCCGACATGATCATCCAGAGCGGCATTCCCTTCGACGCGTTTGGTCTGCAATGCTACTTCGGGATGAGCATGGACGGGATGTATGTGCGCGATCTGTTCCAGATTTCCTCGATGCTTGATCGCTTCGCCCAGCGAGGCAGGCCCATCCATGTGACCGGTGCCCAAGTGCCCTCTGCGGTGACCACAGACAAGAGCGATGCCTGGGGTGGAGCTGTTTCCATCCGCGACGGCGGGTCTTGGTGGGGCGACTGGAATGAGGAACTTCAGTCGAAGTGGTTGCGGGGGTTCTACGAGATTGCCCTGTCCAAAATCATGGTCGACACGGTCACCTGGCGGAACCTCTCCGACGCAGGGAACAGCTTCCTGCCGCATGGAGGCTTGCTGCATGCCGACATGTCCCCAAAGCCCGCCTTCAAGCAGCTAAAAGAAGTCCGCAAAGCAGTTCTAGCCAATGGCAACTGACCCTTCATCGGGTCAAGCCGCAACTGCATCATCACAGCCAGCATCCGCACACCCCGGCGCCGCTTCGACGATGGCGGCACTCTTTGTACCCCTGTTCTGCTTAGGTGTGTATAACCTGACCACGACCGTACCTTACGCCGAAGCCACCGGCGGCGCCGCCTCGCGAAAATCAGGGCAACTGCAGATCAACCCCAATACAGCGGAGTGGTGGGAGTTGACCGTCCTGCCCGGCGTGGGTGCAGTGACCGCCAAGAAAATCGTCGCCTACCGAGACACCTGCCGGCAAGAGCAAAGCCTACCATCTGAGGCCCCGGTCTTTGAATCCGCAACAGACCTAAGACGCATCCATGGCATAGGCCCGAAGAAGGCAATAGCCATGGAACCGTTCTTGGTCTTCGAGCAACTGCCGCAGGGGAGGTGAAGAAACGGCGGTGCCACGCTTGGCCAGACTCTTTCCACCATTCCCAGCCTGCCAGTGCGCCGGCGTGTATTAGTCATCGCGTTGCAAATCTGCTCTATTCCCCAAACTTGATTCCCTGGGCCAAAGGTAGTTCGGTGCTGTAGTTGATGGTGTTGGTTTGGCGGCGCATGTAAGCCCGCCAGGCGTCCGATCCGGACTCTCTTCCGCCGCCGGTGTCCTTCTCTCCACCGAAGGCGCCACCGATTTCGGCGCCGCTGGTGCCGATGTTGACGTTGGCAATCCCGCAATCGCTACCGGCATGGCCCAAGAATCTCTCAGCCTCGAGCAGGTTCTTGGTGAAGATCGAACTACTTAGGCCTTGAGGTACGCCGTTGTGCAGCCCGATGGCTTCGTCCAGTGAATCGTACCCGATGACATAGAGGATCGGGGCGAACGTCTCCTCCTGAACGATTTCATACTCGTTGTTGGCTTCGGCGATACACGGGGTGACGTAACAGCCGCCGGGATATTGATCGCCGGAGAACTTCTCGCCGCCGCAGAGGATTTTGCCGCCCTCAGCCTTGACCTTTTCGATGGCGTTGAGCAGGTCATCTACGGCTGTCCCGTCGATCAGCGGACCCATCAGCGTCCCTTCAGCCAGTGGGTCGCCGATTTTGACCTGCCCGTAGGCGGCAATCAGTTTGTCCACCAGGGTTTGCTTCAAGGAGTTGTGTACGATGATTCGCCGCGTCGAGGTGCAGCGTTGACCGGCTGTCCCTACCGCCCCAAAGAGGATTGCCCGCATAGCCATTTCCAGGTCAGCCTCGGGCGTAACGATGATGGCATTGTTGCCACCCAGTTCCAGGATAGTGCGGGCCAATCGCTCGCCAACGACGGCGCCGATTCGCCTGCCCATGCGACAACTGCCAGTGGCGCTAACTAGCGGCACGCGCCGATCATTGATCAGTTTCTCGCCGATGGTCGAACCCCGCCCGATGACCAGGCTGAAGATAGCAGGATCGACATCGTTATCCCTGCAAACCTGCTCGGCGATCTTGGTGCAGGCGATGGCTGTCAGCGGCGTCTTTGAAGATGGCTTCCATAGGACCGAATCTCCGCACACCGAAGCCAAGGCTGCATTCCACGCCCAGACCGCAACTGGGAAATTGAACGCGGACACCACGCCTACCACGCCCAACGGATGCCACTGTTCGTACATGCGATGGCCAGGCCTCTCCGAGTGCATGGTCAAGCCGTATAGCTGACGACTCAACCCGACGGCGAAGTCGCAGATGTCGATCATCTCTTGAACTTCGCCTTCACCTTCGGGCCTGATCTTGCCCATCTCGATGGTGACCAGCGCACCTAGCTCAGCCTTGTAGTCGCGAAGGGCGATGCCCAGCTGGCGAATTAGCTCGCCGCGATAAGGGGCTGGCTGCACACGCCAGGATTCAAAGGCAGTCTGGGCCCTTGTGATGATGGCTTCGTACTCAGCCTCGGTCACTTGCTTCACCGAAGCGATCACTTTGCCGTCGATGGGAGAGACGGACTCGATTACCTCAGCCCCGCCGACCCATTCGCCGCCAAAGCCGCCCAAGTTTTCTTTCTCGATGCCGAGCTTGTTGAGGATGTCTTGCATGGGAGTTCCCTAAAACCAATGTTCAACTGGACAAAAAAAATCCACAGGACAATTCAAAATTCATGTGGCACCGGCATCTTGCCGGTGAGCTGTGCCGGTGAGCTGTGCCGGTCAATTCACTGGCAAGATGCTAGTGCAACACTGCGCTTGCCTAGCCGACTATCCGCCGGCAGCTATCGCTTGAATGCGATTCAGTTTGACGTCTTGGATTTCCATCATGGCTTCCCAGTCGGGTTCGACCAGCAGCTCGGTGAAGGACTCAGCCGTCATCTTGGCCACGATGCGGTATTTTGCGATACCCTTGGTGAACTTGTAATTGACTTTCTCGATGCCAGGGGTCTTTTGCAGCTTCTTCTTGATCTTCAATGCCATGGGCACCTTGATGCCTGACACCTCGAGTTGGATCTCTCCGCCGGCTGATATTTGAGTTGCCCACTGATTCATGCACGTTTCGTAGACCATGTCGATGATCTTGGCCCCGGCGTTGGACATGGCCATCTTGCCCGCTTGCTTGTTGGCGGTGAAGTGGCCTCGCGCTCCGCCGCGCCAGTTGGGCAGCGATTCACTGGCTAGTAGCTTGCCCGTGTCGGTGTAGAACATCTTGACCACGCAGTCGCCGTTATACATAGCCGTCCGCGTGCCGTAGAGGTTCTCGACCCCGGCTGCGTTGGCGTGGGCACTGCCGGTAACAAAAATCTGCGTGCCAAAATCCTTGGCGATCATCTGCATCTTGGCGATGTCATCTTCGACGGCTGCGTCGGCTGACTCGCGCTTGGCGATCTCCCGCACCTGGGCGCCGGAGTAGACGTCGAACCCACTCTTGAGCAGCCGTTCCTCGATCTTGGATTCCAGAATACTGCTGTCATCCAGAACATCGTCGATGTACTCGCTGATCATGACCATCACCCCAGGTCTGCCAATCTGATCGAGCACATTCTGCACGGCGCCCCAACTGCTGGCAACGGCAGACTTGCTGACCCTGGCTTTGATCTTGCAGAAATAAGTTCCGCCGGCGCCGGGGCCTTCTTGGAGGACCTGGTAGTCGGTGACAATACCCTCAGCCTTGGAGTAAATGGTGTCTCGAACCAGCTCGAAATTCTCCACCTGCGAGTGCGAGAAAATCTCCTGCTTGCCGCCCTGCTCGAGGGCTTTTCGCAAAGCGTCGGTCTTGGCTGAGTCGGCACTGATCCCCTCGCCGGTCACCTCGACCTCAACAATATCATCCTGAGCCAAAGCAACAGAAGCCGGCAACAGGCTCCCCAATAAAGCAACCGAAAGCATCCAACGTGATTTCATGGCGTTTCTCCTCGCAAGACAGGGTAACCACATCACCCCCAGAATGATCCCATTTCAGCGTTGGACAAGCCAACAACGCAGCCGGTTAGCGTACCGCAAAATAGATGGAGGGGAAACACGCGGAGAATGGCTGGAATTAGGGTCCTGGCAGCGAAGTGCTCTACGTGGAGAGGCCCTTCAGGTCGCCGCAATTTGACTGAGAACGGCGAGTTCCCAAGACACTGGGAGGTAGTTCGATGTCGAGGCGGGAGGCACCCCTTTTCACGCTGGGCGAGTACGATCCTGGCGCAACTGCCGACGCTGCACCAATCGACCGGGCACGCTGAGCAGCGTCACGGGAGTGAGTTGTTGTAAGCTGCGCCTGAGTGACGGCGGCTTCCAAAAATGAGGAAAGCCCGGGTGCACTCCCGCCTCAGTGGCTAAGAACCGAAGCAGTACTATCAACCCGAGGCTTTCCTCTGGTTCTTGCCCGTCATCGATGACGAGGGGCAATGGAGAATCATGAAGCAGGGCGATCCCCTTATGTCTTCAACGCAATCTGTGGTGGGCGCGTTCACAAAATATGAGAACAATTTGGCGCGGTGCCAGGATTGGTTCCTTGGCGCAGCTCAGTTGGTGCGACAGGCGGCCAGTGGGAGTTAGCATCTTTTTTCTCCATCGTGGTGGAAACTAATGCCCACCTGCCTCGCCAACTCGCAAACTGCTTCCACGGGGTCGTCCGCAAGAACCCACCACTGGTCTCCACCCAAATCGACCGCTGTCGCGATGCAACCCCCAAGATCTCGCCGCACAGCCACCTCGTACCCAAGATCCTGGATCATGTGGACCAACAGCATCGCAACTTTGGATGGAGTCACCTGGGTCTGCATTATTTCCCTAGTAGCTGCCACCTGCTAAACAATGGGCCTACTGGTTCCCCCTTGCCTGGCCCACCACGTCCATCGATCAGCGAAGTTCCTGTTGGCTCAGACCATCCGTAAGCAGCCTCCTGCGGTGATTACTCATCGGCGCACTGGCTAGAAGGCTGTGGGACGGTCCGGTTAGCAACAAACTAAGTTGCTGTGGTATACTGGTTACCAACGTGAACTAGTGTCAGCGCGTTCAAGGAATCCTGGCATTTTCTGTGACCGGACTATATTTCGACGGCGGGCACGCTCAACGGTCGCGCGCCGTGAATACTTCGAGAGAGCACATGGATTCTCAAGTCTTGGAAACCCTCCTGGCCAGGGAAGCCCCCCGGCTTCTAAGCCTGGTTCGCAGCCGTCTTCAGCTAAGCCCGAGGGCGGACATTTGTGCGGAGGATGTGCTGCAGGAAGTGTGGTACTCGGCGTTCAAGAACATCGAGAGTTTCGAGGAACGGCATTCAGGGTCGCTGGCAGCCTGGTTGACCATGATTACGGAGAACAAGCTGATGGATGCTATCCGCCGTGTTCAAACTGCGAAGCGCGGCGGCAACAATCACACCATATCGGCACAGCAGGGTGAGGCGAGCTCCTTTATCGACCTCTATGACCTGATTGCATCGCCGGACAGAACGCCCAGTCGGGATCTCTCTGTGGTCGAAGTGTCGCGCGCCGTGGATCTCGCATTGCGGCAGTTGCCACAATCCAATCGGCTGGCAATGTGGTCGTACTACATAGAGGGAATGTCCATTGCCAAGCTGGCTGAGATGATGGGAAAAACCAAGGCGTCGATTCACGCTCTATTGCACGCCGGCCGAAAAAACCTTCGAGATCTCCTCGGCAACGGAGAAGAATTCTTCAGCGATGTCTCCCGAGAGGATGAACCAACCCCGTGAAATCTCCTCGACCGAATGTTCCTGGCAGGCCTGGTCGGCCCGCTTCGGGCGGTAGCGATGCATCGCCGGGTGTGTCCGCCCGAATTGACGAGTTGGTAGCTGATGTCCTTCGGCGGCGCGAAGCAGGTCAGCAATTGCCCATCCAAGAAATCCTAGACCAGAATAGCGAATTGCGCCCTGAACTGGATGAACGCCTTCGTTTGCTCGAAGGCATTGCATCTGCGCGACGACGGGCTGAGAAAGACCAGCCTCGGTTGCTGGATCGTTGCGAAGCACAAGCGCTGGAGCGCCGGTACCTTGATGACGCACTCCCGGGTTACCGGCTAATCAATTTGATCTCGCGGGGCGGCCAGGGTGTTGTCTATCGTGCCGTCCAGCGATCTACCAATCGAATGGTGGCCCTAAAAATTCTGCCTGGAGGGCCGTTGGCTTCGAAGGCTCGCCACGATCGATTTGCACGCGAAGTCGAACTGCTGAGCAGACTTGAGCACCCGAACATAGTGCGATTGTACGAATGCGGCATAGCACTCCACCAGCCGTATTTTGCCATGGAGCTAATCGAGGGCCATCCAATTGATCGGCATGCCGACGCCCGCCGGCTGGACGTGGATAACCGCATCCGGTTGATGCTCATCGTTTGCGATGCAGTGACCGCTGCCCATCAGCGCGGAATCCTGCACAGGGATATCAAACCCGCAAACATCCTGGTGGACGAGGAAGGCCAACCGCGCTTGCTGGATTTTGGGCTGGGCAAGTTCTTCCAGGGTGGAGGCGATGCCGAAGTGCTGACCCTCTCGGTGGCGGGACACATTGCCGGCACACTTCCCTATCTAAGTCCCGAGCAAATTGCCGGCCCTAGCGACCAACTCGACACTCGGACGGATGTCTACTCCTTGGGCGTCTTGCTCTTCAGGCTGTTGACCGGCCGGTATCCCTACGACGTGACCAGCGGCGCCGAACAAGCGCGGCTCAACATCCTCCAGCAAGAGCCGATTCCCTTGCGCCGGGGTCTAGCTGAGGCTGAGCACAATTCTACCACCCGAACGGGCCACATCGGGAAGGATCTCGAGGCCATCGCTGGCAAAGCGCTCGAAAAAGAGCGAGAGAGACGCTATCAGAGCGTGGCTGACTTTGCCGGCGACCTGAGGCGATACCTGGCGGGCGATGCCGTCACTGCCCAACCCAATACAGGGATCTATGCCCTGGGCAAGAGCTTGCGGCGGCACCGCTGGTCCGTGCTTATCGCAGCCTTGTTCTTGTTGACGGTGGGCACGCTCGGAAGCGGTTGGGTTCGCTCGATCACCAGACAGCAGGCTACCTCCGGCTCGCTCTTGAACGAGATCACAACCGAGTCATGCTCGAAGAACTCCACAAGGCTTGCTTCAAAGGCAACCGGCTGGACGAGATTCGCGATCTACAGCCAGAGTATGCAGCCAAGCACTTGGCGCGCTACAAGCAACCGCCCCTCGTGATCTATGATGTCGAAGCGCTATTCTTGGCCGACGTGCCGCCTGAGATCGTGACTATGGCAAGCGACCCCGATGGGCCTGATTTCAGCGGGGCGGAGCAATGGTTGGACGCGGCATCAAAAAAAAAATGGACCTAATCGCTGGCAAGATCTCCGAGCGTGCGTTGCGTTTCCCGCTGACAAAAATAAATACGTTCATTCTAGGTCGAGACACTGGACAGAAAATCGCGGTCATGTGGACTGGGCAGGCCTTCGTCGCACGGGCCTATTGCCACTACTTTTCCGGAAGGCACGGTGCAGCCCTGGCAGATCTGTCAGCTGCAAGACGTTTGTCATGCGATCTGGCTGATTGCTTGCCCCTCGGGCAAAAAGACTTCGCTCTGTCAGTCCGTTCTCACATATTTGCGTTCTTGCGACGCACTCTGACAGAATCGTTCCTTGAGTCGCAGGTCCCGAACGAGTACGTCGCATGGCTGCTCGAAGATCCTGATCTTGTGAGCTACAGTTCCGGAATCGCCCATGAGGAGACTGGCTTTCTTGAGATTGTCGCCGGCGCATTCGTTGCTGATGCTGATGGAAAGGATGTTCATTTTGACCTGATCAAGCTCGATCAGATCTTCGAGGGTTCGCTTGGGGAGTGGGGCGGGATGACACCGCGCCATCATGAGTTTGCCAAAAATCTCAGGCCTGAGGGTGTCCGCCCAATTGCCCAGTCCATCTTTGGAAGGATGGAGGCATGGGATTCAATAATCCAAACGCAGATTAAGGCTTCAAGGCAAGAGTTCGGTTCCTGGCTGGAGGAGGAAAGGCGGTTCAATCCACTGCTGTTCCATGTTGGGATTTACGGCTCAATCTATGAGGCTAAGCTGTGCGTCCGCGCCGCGCGCAAAGCCCTGCGCCTGGTCGCCCACCTCATCCGATACCGGCAGGACTATGGCGAATGGCCAGGTGAGCGTCTCGCTGACTTACTAGGAGATTGTGAGGAGTGCCTGATCGATCCGGTCACCGGAGTCCCATTCGAAATCGACTACCCTGGTGGTACTCCAAGAATCAGATCAGCTACTGGCCATGCTGGCCTCTTCTCTGAGAAGGTCCTGAGTTGGATACAGGGCGCGGCTTGGGTGTCGCCCGGAGATACGCGGCTAACCTACTTCTCGGCGTCGCGCACTTGGTAATTGGTTTGCTCCGCGCACCCGGGCAGGGCTGCGGCCCATTTCCGGTCAACAGCAGCTAATCTCCGTGCATGGTTTTGCTTCCGGCGTCGAACTTTCAGGTTGCGTGCATCGGGTTGACTCGACACGCAGTTACGCCCGCTCCAACGGCTCCTTCACGGCTTCAAGATGCGTCGTCCAGCCGCCCTCGGTTCCTTCGCGCATGGCTGGCGAAGCTGTCACCAGCCGCCATCTGCGGCAGAGATTGCTGACGGACGGGCGTAATGCACAGCAGGCAGGAAAGCATGGACGCCCACCGTAGCTTCCTGCAGCCCCGTCGATGTGAAATTTCGAACCGCCGCACACGGAGGATCGAACTTGCGAGTCCCGAACGGTTGAGGTATACGGCCGCCGGCCGTATACGTTGCGTTCGAGACAGGACACACGTGGTCGTGTAGTAACCGATCGAGAGCTGAGGCTTTTACTATGGAACAGACGATGGAACGTACGGAACGGATAGCCCGATTCGCAGCTACCGGCCAAATTGAGCGCGTCGCTGAAGAGTTGACCCCCCTTCGCGCTGGCGACGCTGCGGCGCTTCTCCGCGATTTGCCCTCACACTTGCGCGTTGACACGTTGCTTGCAATGCCCCCCGGGAAGGCCGCCGATATCCTGGAAGAGCTTCCGGACGACATGGCTGCCGCGGTCGTCATGAACATGGAGCCGGACGCCGCTGCGCTGATCGTCCAGGAGATGCAAACCGACGAGGAGGTGGATCTTCTCTAGGACATATCGGCAGACCATGCCCGGGCGATCCTCGAACACGTCGATCGAAACGACGCCGCTATCGCGCGCGCACTCCTCACGTATGACAAGGACACGGCCGGTGGATTGATGCAGGCTGAGTTCATTGCCGTCCCACAGGGCATGGCGGCAGGGGACGCTGTTCGCCAACTGCGCTCGCGGGCCGGGGAATACGCCGACTATCCCGCTTCATACCTATATGTTGTTGATGAGAACGGATGTCTCGACGGGGTCGTAAGTATGCGGTCCCTCCTGCTGTGCGAGGCTGATTCGGTTGTCGATCGCCTCAAGTTCTCGGACGCAGTTGCGGTTCCGGCCGACATGTCCGCCGAGGAATTGGTCAAAGTTTTCCGACGCTACCATTACCAAGCGGTCCCAGTGCTAAGCGACGACGGGAAGCTGCTTGGCGTGGTTACGCAAGACGATGCCCTCCGCGTCGCCGAAAAGCAGGCCGACGAAGAAATGCTTCGGTTAACCGGTATCGCCGGTGGCGACGAGTTCCGCGTGATGCCGTTGCACCGACGATCCGCGCACAGACTGTCATGGCTAAGCGTCAACATCCTGCTGAACGTTGCCGCTGCGAGCGTGATCGCACTGTATCAAGAGACTCTTCAGGCTGTCATCGCGCTGGCCTTCTTTCTGCCGATCATCTCCGACATGAGCGGCTGTTCAGGCAACCAGGCGGTCGCCGTCAGCATTCGAGAGCTATCGCTCGACCGAATCCGTCCCCGCGACTATATCTGGGTGCTGGGCAAAGAGCTGTCCGTTGGTTTGCTCAACGGCCTCGCCCTGGGCATCATAATCGGCGCCATCGTTTGGGGATGGAAAGGGAACGTGTGGCTTGGAGCTATTGTCGGGTCGGCCTTGTGCATTAACACGCTTGTGGCCGTGGCGATCGGCGGCCTAGTTCCGATGATCCTGCGCCGCTTCAAGAAAGATCCGGCTATCGCGTCGGGACCTATCTTAACCACGCTGACTGATGTGTGCGGATTCTTCTTGGTGCTGAGCCTCGCCAACCGGTACCTTTATCTCTTGGATTAGTAATGAAGGACGGGAGGATGCCAATTCAGCGTATTCCTCCAGAGCGCCCGAGCGCGAAATGACTCGAATTGGTCGGCGACTCATGGCATCGGCTCAACACGGAAGAGGCTTTGGGGTCAGAGCGCATTTAGCTATTAGCGAGATCCTTTCCCAGTCGATCCACGCGGCGATTGAGGGTTCGGACTGCCTTCTCGATACGACGGACGGCGGTTACGACCCCGCCGTGCGAGGTGTAGCCCAGAGTCTCCGTGGCCGGACGTGCGGCGGAGCCAGTCGAGATGCCGGGAACGGTCCCGGTCGTCCTTGATGATGGGGCGCCGATCATTGCCACGCGACATGACGTGGTAGAGGGCGCAGGCGAACTCGATTCATAAGGGCCTCGCCATGGCAGGTAGCGTTCTGCCGCCTTCTACTTTGGAACTCGATTGTCTCGCGCCCAACCCCACCGCCACGGGAGCGGTAGCTATCACCACATAGGGTCCGAGAACTTGGATCCGCGAGGCGCCCCAACTTGGTCACTTGATGAACAGCAAATCCCTGTAGGAAGGCAAGGGCCAGAGATCGGTGGCCACGCGCGTCTCCAACTCGTCGGCAACCTCTCGCAGGGCATCCATCGCCGGCACCACGCTCTGTCGCACATACAGGGCGTCCCCAGATGGATCGTCCTCCGAATGATTGTCCACCTCAGCCAGAGAGTTTAAGGTTGTGTTCAATCGAAGTACCAAGCCTACCCACTCCTGAAGCGCCGACTTCTGATCAGGACATTCGACGCCCGCTGCCATCGTGGCTTGAACCGCGCCAGCCAATCGGGCCTGGTGCTGGATTGCGGCTGGAAGAATCATCTGCCTAGCCATCAACACCATGGTTTCCGATTCGATGTGTACCTGCATGGCATACTTTTCCAAGTAGGCATTCATGCGGCTGGCGACCTCAGGCCTACTCAATACGTTGTAAGTCTCAAAGAGGGAGAGCGCTTTTTCCTCCAGGAGCTTGGGGATCGCCTCGCTCGAATCCTTCAAATTCGGCAGTCCTCGACGGGCGGCCTCGTCGTGCCATTCCTGGCGATAGCCATCCCCGTTGAAGATGACCCGCTTGTGCTGCTTGATAAGCTCTTGCAACACCTGACAAACCGCTGACTCTTGTTCTTTGGCCGTCGGGTTCGGCCCGGCCTCCTCTTCCAGCGCCTGGGCCAGAAAATCCAACGACTCAGCCACAATCGTATTCATCACCGTGTTAGGCCAAGCAGATGTCGCCGATGAACCCACCGCCCGGAATTCAAACTTGTTGCCGGTAAATGCAAACGGGGAGGTTCGGTTCCGATCGCCTGAGTCCCGCGGAATCTGCGGCAGGGTGGTAGCCCCTAGGGTCATTTCTCCGCCCTTCAACGTCCGGCTGGGAACCCCCTGCTCCAACTGCTCGACAATGTCGGTGAGCATGTCGCCGAGGAAGATGGAAATGATCGCCGGCGGCGCCTCGTTAGCCCCCAGTCGATGATCATTGCCAGCCGAGGCGATTGACGCCCTTAGCAAGTCAGCGTGAATGTCGATAGCCCGGATCACCGCACACAAGTAAACCAGAAACTCCATATTCGTGTGCGTCTCGTCCTGGGGATCGAGCAGGTTAGCCCCGAGATCGGTGGTCATCGACCAGTTGTTGTGTTTGCCCGAGCCATTCAGTTGGGCGAAGGGCTTCTCGTGAAGGATAGCCTGGAAGCCATAGCGCGGTGCCACCCGCTTGATGGTTTCCATGATCAACATTTGGTGATCGCAGGCTACGTTGGAGGTCTCGAAAACCGGGGCGATCTCATACTGCCCTGGGGCTACCTCGTTGTGCCGCGTCTTGACCGGAATCCCCATTCGATACAGCTCGTATTCGGTCTCCGACATGCAGGCTAACACCCGCGGAGGAATGGAGCCAAAATAGTGATCGTCCAGTTGTTGGCCCTTGGGCGGTTGGGCTCCAAAGAGCGTCCGGTCGCACGATACCAAGTCAGGCCTGGCATAATAAAGATGCCGATCAATCAAGAAGTATTCTTGTTCAGCCCCCACCGTGGTGAAGACCCGTTTGACGCCCTTGTCCGTACCAAAGAAATGGAGAATCTTCATCGCTTGGGCAGACAAAGCCTCCATAGACCGAAGCAACGGCGTCTTTTGATCAAGCGCCTCCCCGGTCCAAGAAACAAACGCAGTAGGGATACAGAGGGTGACGTTGTTCTCGCCGTGTATCAGAAAGGCAGGGCTGGTCGCGTCCCAGGCGGTGTAGCCTCGGGCTTCAAAAGTCGCCCGCAATCCTCCCGACGGGAAACTCGAAGCATCAGGCTCACTCTGGCACAATTCCGAACCACTAAGGCTCAAAATCACCCCACCCTCACCATCGGGCGTCGCAAATGAGTCATGCTTTTCAGCCGTCAATCCGGTCAGCGGCTGGAACCAATGCGTATAATGCGTCGCACCGTTTTCAATCGCCCACTCCTTCATGTCCGCGGCGACCACGTCAGCCACCTTCAGGTCCAGGGGCTTGCCATCCTCCATGGTCTTCATCAGCCGCTGGTAGATGTCTTCGGGCAGCCGCATGCGCATCACCTGCTGGCTGAATACGTCGGCCCCAAAAATCTTATCGATCTTACCACCGGCCTGCCTTACGCGATCCTTGCCTTGCTGATTTTCGCTCCACCTCGTCGCCGCATCTATCGCACTTAGCTTTGCTTCCAAGGATCCCATCACCGTCTTCTCCGTTTCCAATGCTGCCTTGCTCGTCCACACATACTGCTACCGTCAAACCGGTTCGTCCTTCTCTAGAGAGTCGCCCGATCACAAGTTCCCGACAAGGGATACGCTGCAATTCCTAGGATTCAACTAATCTGGCCCTTGTACCTCACGAGCACTCTCGGCTCAAGCAAACCGACATCTCTGACTGCAGGTGGCACCCCGAAGGGGTGCCCCCGCATCAGGGACGTCGTTGGCCAGGAGATGTCCCGCCATCATGTCCTCGAAGTCAGGTCTGATAGCCGCGAATGCTGGCCTCCCCGTTTATCGAAGTTGTCGGGATCTAACCAGGACAGAATCGCTTGCTCCAGGGCAGGCCATTCCAAGTCGATGATGGAATACCAAGCCGTGTCGCGATTTCGGCCCTTGTATGTCGTAGCCTGGCGAAACACCCCTTCAAACGAAAACCCCAGTCGTTCTGCCGCCTTCCGAGAGCCTGCATTCAGTGCGTCGCACTTCCATTCGTATCGGCGATAACCAAGCTCGAACCCCCGCTTCATCATCAGGAACATCGCCTCGGTAGCGGGGATGCTTTGCTGTAGCCGCGGCGAGAAATTGATATGCCCGACCTCGATCGAGCCGTTCTGCGGATCAATTCGCAAATAGCTGGCCACCCCGACCGCTCGGTTCGTAGCTAAGTCAACCACTGCATAGAACAACGGATCGCGCCCTGAGCAGGCCGACTTCATCCAACATCGGTAATTTTCCACCGTCTTGAAGGGGCCGTAAGACAGGTACGTCCAGATTTTCCCTTCAGTATCTTCGCAGTTGGCAGCATGAAGAGAGTCGGCGTGTCGATCAACATCGAGTCTTTCCAAGCGGCAGGAAGTACCGACCATAGGCTCGATCCCGGGATACCCCGGCAATGCCCGAGGCTCGACAGAGAATCCGATAGGTTGACCGAGGGCATTATGTCCGTGCTTCCGTTGCATATCATGTCTCCGGTCCAAGAATCACCGAATCAAAGATGGGATGGTACCATGACCACCAATAGATTCTCCCAGCATCCTCCGCCGACAAGGTATAGCTTTTGCAGGCTGCGATCAGAATTCAGAAGAGAAGAGTCATTCCTCCATTGATTTTCGCATCGAGGAACCGCCGCTCTAGCGGCTTCGCAGGGCATGTTGCTGCTTATTGCGGTGTGGCCTGTTGCGTTGCCGGGCACACAGTTTGCGCATTACTAGAGCTGGTATCTGCTCGGGGCGGGCTTCGATATCTACTGCACCGCGTTTGTAGGCTTCGCAGGGCATGCCGTACACGATGCAACTCTCTTTGTTTTGGCCGAACGTAATCGCCCCTGCGTCATGGAGGTCTTCTAGGCCTTTGGCACCGTCATTTCCCATGCCGGTTAGGATTATTCCAACGATTTGAACGTGATCGAGCGTTAAGCAAGATTGGAACATGACGTCCACGCTCGGGCAGTGGCGATTAATTAGAGTTCGGTCGCCGTTTCGCACCTTTAATTTGCCGGCTTCTTGTTTGACCCTCAGTTGGATGTCTCCACGGGCTACGAGCGCCTTGCCGGGCGTTAACACGTCGCCGTCTGCGGTTTCGCAGACTGACATTGCGGAATAGTCATTCAATCGGTTTGCGTAGGACTCGGTGAAGCCCTCGGGCATATGTTGCACGATGACCGTAGCTGGGAAATCGGCAGGGACGTTCTCGAGCAATTTCTTGGTGGCTTCGGTACCGCCAGTCGAGGCGCCAATGACAACAAGATAATCGTGGGGATCAAGCCCCGCCTGGTGGAAGGTGCTGGGCTGGCGCAAGGCTGAGGCCGGTATTTCGGGTGTGTGAGGGCGGGCGACGTAAGCCACCCTGATCTTGTGAACAAGCGTCTCGCCCAAGGCCCGCATGGCTATTCGCCCACCTTGCTGTGGTTTGGAAATGATATCGACAGCCCCCGCAGCCACGGCTTCGACCGCTCTTCTGCTCGTATTTGGCGTGGCTGCACTGCACATGATCACCGGCACTGGATAGTGAATCATGAGCTTCTTGAGAAAGGTGATGCCATCCATCCGGGGCATCTCAATGTCGAGGATGATCACGTCAGGGCGGTGGGTGATAATGAGCTCCCTGGCTTCAAAGGGACTGCTCGCTTCGCCTATCACGGTGAGGTCGTCGTAGCTCGAAAGAACTTTCTTGAGGGTGGTGCGCACCATGGCAGAGTCATCAACAATCAAAACCTTGATTGGGCCTTGGCGCAGCATCGTTCACCTACCAATCGCGCTGATTCTGGCGGGCAAGAGGCCAGTTGGACGTCCATCGGGGGAAGTCGGATCACATCCCTTGCCGGCTGGGCGGTTCATTTCTGAAACACCGTTGGCTCGACATACTTCAGCGGATGATTGACGCCGTTGAGGCTTTCGGAATGCCCAATCATCAGATATCCGCCGGGGTTGAGGTGGTCGACCATTTTGTTGATGAGCGTACCTTGGGTTGCTTTGTCAAAATAGATCATGACGTTACGGCAGAAGATCACGTCGAACGCATTCTTGAATGGAAACTTTGGGGTCATCAAATTGAAGCGGAGGAAGGAAATCTTCTGAAGCAGCCTCGGATCCAGCTGTCGTTGATCGCTGGTGCGGGCTTGCTTGAGGTACTTGGTCTTTAGCCTGCTCGGGACGGTTTCGCACTTGTCTTCGCTGTAGATTCCCTGCTTAGCCGTTTCGAGAACATCGGTGCAGATATCTGTCGCCAAGATCTTGTAATCGAAGTTGGTGTGCTTCTGAACGGCGTCGTCGATCACCATAGCCATCGAGTGTGGTTCGTCGCCGCTCGAGCAGGCTGAGCTCCAAATCCTAAAGGCATCGCGGTTTTTCCGCCAATCAGCATCTTGAAGCCAAACGTCCAGCTGCTCCCGCAAGAACTCGAAATGGCGAATCTCACGGAAGAGGTGCGTGGTGTTGGTAGAGATGACATCCATCAAGTCCGAGAGGGCTTTGCCGGTCGCATCGTTCTTGACCAACTCGTAGTAATCGCGAAATGAATCCAACCCATTCTGACGAACCAATTTGCCTACTCTGGATTGGACGAGATTCTTCTTCTGGCTGCCAAGGTTGATCCCGCACTTGCGGTAGACCAGATCGCGGAAGAGTTCATACTCCTTGGCGGTTATTTCTTTGTTTTGCGTCTGGAGCATCATCCAGCCCTCCATCCTGGGGGAATTCTTCGGACGGTTTCTTCACTCAAGTCGATAAGGAGTGCCGCAGTTGCAAGCGATTGCCCTCGATGGAAGTTGTGGCTGAGTCTTCTCCATCACTGAGTGAAGCCAGAGGCGGCTCGCTGAGTTGGCGGACCTGGGGAATAGTCAGATCAAACACATCATCCACGCCATGCCGTGCGGTCACATATTGTCCGCAGAGCACGTTCATCAATTCCCTGAGCGCGTCTTCTGCCGACTGTTCGGCATCCTCATCCTCGGGGCTTACGCCCAAGAGATTCGAGGCCAGGAAAGGGCTGAATTCAGCGGGGCAGTTTAGAGTCAGCGTCCCCGATTTTGGCCCGTTGTAGCTGATGGTTGCTTCCAACCAGGATTGGTCCGGCTGAGGCCCAGTGGGCTCTTCGTCGTCGAACATGAATGCTAGGTTGGCTAATACCTCAGAAAGCACCGTCGTCAAAGTCGCAGTCTTCTGATCCTGAATCATCTTTTACTCCCAAAATGGGCTCGAGCACATCGCGTAATTGCTCGGGCCTGAAAGGCTTTCGGACATAGCCAAATGCACCTTGAGCGCGCAGTTCATCAATGCGTTTCTTACTTCCTTCAGTGGAGGCGATTACAATTGGGATGTTTTTGAGCTTGTCGTTCTGCTTCACTCGTTGGAGCAACTGAATGCCGTTCATGGTGGGCATATTGATGTCAACCATCATGACAGCCACCTCATGGTCTGCGAGTTGAGCGAGCGCTTCGATGCCATTGCCAGCCTCGTAGATTTCTCCGATGTCCAGGCCGGCCATCTGCATCGTTTTCTTCATCATCCGCCGAATTGTAGCGGAGTCGTCAACTATCAATACGTCACAAGGCATCGGATTGCTCCTACAATCGAATCGCCGGGTGTTCTCAAACGCCTACCCGACACTCTCAAAGAGCTGTTCGGCACGTTTCAATTCAACCAGCATCTGGGCTCCCACATTTTGCATGTCATGCTGGTTCAGTCCTAATCTCGCTACAACGGCTTCGTCCGCCCGATAGGCCAAGCCATCCAGACCCAGTCCTACGCCAAATAGCATCGCCGTCGTATCTGCAATGTAGATGACGTCGACCAGCTGACTGGGCGGGTCTATGGAGGTCGGGTCATGGTGGTGACGAATGCAATCGACGATGGGTTCAGGTAATCGCCACTTCTCGCCGATGGCAGCCCCAATTTCCTGGTGGGAGAAGCCCAACACTGCTTGCTCAGCCTCCAGGAACGACTGCTGTTTGTCGGTCACCAGGCGGACGATTTCTGCAAAGCCTTCGCGTACGAATTCGTTCAGCACTATTTTGCCGATGTCGTGCAATAGGCCTGCGGTGAAGACGACCCCTTTGTTGGGCATCTTGATCAGCGAAGCGACCGAGGCCGCAGCCAAGGCGACGCCGACGGAGTGCCGCCACAATGCGCCTGGCTGCAGGCCGTACCCGTCCTGCTCACTCGTGAACAGCGAATTGGTGTGGACGGACATGACCAACTGCGTGACCTTGGCTGTCCCGAGGCAAACCATGGCATCGGCGAGCGAATCAATTCGGCGCCCCGCGCCAAGATAGGCTGAGTTGCACAGTCGGAGAACTTCGGTCGTCACTGCCTGGTCATAGCGAATCACTTCGACCAGCTGCTCTACCGTGTTCCGTGGATCATTCAGCACATCCATGATCTTCAGTGCAGTATCCGGGAGAGGCGGCAACGCATCTATTTGGCTGACTATGTCTTCACAGGTGATCACAGTTCCACCTCGCCATCTCTTGTTTTCATTGTTACCGTTCCAGTCGCGATGGACAGACTAATTGTGCGGCTCTTGGACCCACCAACATCTTCGCTGTTGATCAAGATGTTGTTCTTCCAGAACAGCTTGCGGAGCATCACATAGTTGCGTTTGCCGATGTTGAAGGTGCCGCTGTCGTCCAGGAGTTGAGAGCCACCCGCTACCTTGACAATCATACGTCTCTTGCTCGCACCCATTTGGTAGGCTTCCTTGAACATTCTGGGAATGCCACTGTTAGCGAACATAGCTGGATTTGCCTTCGCTTTGTCGGGCGATAATGCTGAATCCGGAAGCATGAAGTGAATCATGGCTCCGACGTGCGTCTCGGGATCCCAGGCGGTTACTCCGATACAGCTTCCCAGCGAATACGTAATCAGCGCAGTAGACGGGTCGTTGGTCACCACATAGTCGGCGATATCAACGATCAGCTTCGAATTCAACCTCGAGTTGAGACCGGATTGCCTTTCGGTCAACCCCGCCCGAGGTGGAGCCGGAGAAATTTGTTCGGCACACTCGCCAGGAGAGACGATCTTGCCACCCATTACAGGATCCCCATATGCGAGCGGTCCACACTGTCTGAGGACCGCATAGTTGCTATTTTCCAATCTACAATTCCGCTGAAGTCGCATCTGCAGAGTCCAAGCAGTGCAGCCGCTTAGGACTCGTACGGCCTACCGATCCTGCCTCAGCGGCACCCGGGACTGTCGGTGCCTTGGTCAAGCATCAGTCCCATCTTCAATTTTGACCAGCTCTCCTGAAGTCAATACCTTGTCGATGTCGAGCAAGATCTTGACTCTCCCGTTGTCGTTGCCCATGCCAAGAATGAAAGTTGCATCCACCGAAGCACCCAGGCGTGGTGGAGGGGCAATCTCTCCCTCTTTGAAATCCCGGACCTCTTCAACGCTATCGACGATAATCCCCATCATCATGCCCACATCGACGACGATCACGCATGTTTCCTCGGTGTGCTCCACGCGATCAAGCCCGAACATTTCACGGAGATCGACCACTGGGATGACCTTGCCACGAAGATTGAATACGCCCTCAACGAACTTTTCGGTCTGCGGGACCATGGTGACTTCCAGCACGCCGATGATTTCACGGACTTTCAAAATCTCCAGTCCGTATTCTTCACCACCTAGATAGAAGGTTAGGTACTTGCCCGCCAAGCTCACGTTGCTGGCAACGGCCGTGGCGGCTTCTGGAGTAGCGACTGCTGCGTCCATAGTAGATGCTCCTAAGTAGCTACGTGTTCTGCGTCGAGGTCGACGCCGATGTCGGTTGTTGCGTTAACACCTGCCTCGACAGTTGCCGTTGATTGAATCTCAGAATGCGGACTGCATTGAGAGGCTGTGTTGAGGGCGGAGTTGGTTGTCCCGATTCTCCCAGGCAGCACTTTGGAGTTGTGTAGGGTTTCGATCCCGAGGGTTTCGAGGATCAGGCCGATGCGCCCGTCGCCCAGGATTGCTGCTCCACTGATGCCTCGTAGTCTTTCAAATCGCTCTCCCAGTGACTTGATGACCACTTGCTGCTGGCCGATCAGTTCTTCGACTACGATTCCAATCTTGCGGTCGTCACACTGGGCGATCACAACCATCGCTTCGCAAGGGTCTATCCGGTCGGTGATGCCAAACATCTGCCCCAGCTGAACTACGGGCACTAGCTCACCGCGAACATTGATTAGTTCGCCTTTGTGCTGGACCGTGGAAATTTGATCAGGCAGCGGCCTGAGTGATTGTTCTATGCTGATTGTCGGAATGATGAACCTGCTTTGTCCGATACGAACAATCATCCCATCGATGATTGCAAGCGTGAGCGGCAGGCGGATGGAGAAAGTACTACCCGAGCCTTTCTCCGAGGTGATGTCGATTCGCCCGCGCAGCTGCTCGATATTTCGCTTCACCACGTCCATGCCAACGCCCCGACCTGAAATGTCGGTGATCGTGTCTGCCATGGAGAAACCTGACGCGAAAATCAAATGGTAGGTGGCTTGTTCGCTGATTTCTTCTTCGGGACCGACCACGCCGCGTTCAACCGCTTTGGCGATGAGTTTTTCTCGATCCAAGCCCTGACCGTCATCCTGGATCTCGATGACAATGTTGCCGCCGTGGTGGTATGCACTGAGGTGGACGTTCCCGGTCGGGTTCTTACCCATCTCCTTGCGGTCCTCGGGGTTTTCGATTCCATGGTCTACGGCATTGCGAATCATATGCACCAGCGGATCACCGATCTGCTGGATCACGTTCTTGTCCAGCTCGGTTTCTTCACCCGTAATGTGCAGCTCGACGTTCTTGCCCGCTTTGCGGGATACGTCGCGGACCAAACGGGCCATTCGCTGGAATGTCGATCCGATGGGTAGCATGCGCATGCCCATGGCGACTTCCTGGACTTCACGCACAATCTTGCCAACTTGGTTTACATCTTTGGAGAGAAGGGGGTCGTCGGCGATTTGCGGATTCGTACCCACCAGGGTTTGAGCGATTACCAGCTCACCCACCATGTCAACGAGTTGGTCGAGTTTCTTGGTATCGATACGAACAGATTGTTCAGCCACCGATACTTGTCCGGCAGCGGCCTGGGTTTGCGGCCTGATCGCCTGACTCACTTGCTTCGGAGTAACCGCCTTATCCTTGATGAGGATCGCGCCAGTCTTCTCTGTGGTCAGGCCGCTCTTTTGGCGATCCAGCGCACAGTCAACGACTGCTTGCGATGCAGATCCTTGTTCGACAAGATTCTCGCCGACTTTGCATGCCCCGCTGCCTGGAATTGCCTTAGCCTGAGTGGTCGGCTCGATCCGCCCAGCGACCACCGCCCGCAGGTGGCCGATCATATCGACGACTGGAGGTTGAGGCACCATTTCGCCATTTGGATTGGCCATGTAATTTGCTATGGCGGAAATCTGACTCTTGAGGATATCCACAACCTCGAAAACAAGATCGATCAATCCGCCCGTAATCTTGCGGTCACCTTTGCGTCCTTGATCGAGTAGGGTTTCGACTTCATGGGTGACACAGTTGATGTCGCGAAGATTCAGGAACCCGGCCATCCCCTTGATGGTATGGAAAGGCCTGAACAGGTCGTTGATCTTGTCTCCGTCTTCAGGAGCGCGTTCAACTTCCAGGACGGCTGACTCGATTCCTTCGATGTGCTCGGTCGCTTCTTCAATGAAACCCTGTACGAATTCCGTTTCACCGCTGTTGATGAACAGTGGCTCTTGGTCGTAGGGTGGCTCGGTCGGTTCAGCTGGCGGTTCTGGCTGCGTCGATGATTCGGCTGAGGCCGTGTCTGGCTCGGTCGCCGGCTGCGATGTTTCGGTTGCTGCCAGAGGTTCTGTCTGGGCAGGCCCATCGCTGCTTGGATCCGCCTGGACGGATTCGGCAGAAGGACCAGACTTCATCGTCACGGCGTCGGTCCCCAGTTCCTGGATCAGCATATGCACTGATTCGAGGGTCTCGTCCGGGTTCTTGGCTGAGCCCAAGACCAGGGCTTCTAAATGGGTTGCCAGGGTACGCGCTTTTTCAAACATTTCGGCATTGGCTTGGGTGCTGGCCGGGGACGAAAGGTCGGTTAGCGCCTCGGCCCAGCCGTGCAGCTTGGCCATGGAAATGAGATCGTCCAAATCAAGGAACACAGCTACTTCTTGCATTTGGGCCAAGAGGGACGAAACGTCTCCGCCGTCTTGTTTTGGATTATTGTCGCTCATGGTTCACCACTAGGATTCCTAATGCTGGCAGCTGCGATCCGAATAACCGCAGCGCGGGTCAATCCACAAAATCACTATCCAAGACTATTCGGTCCATCTCACAAACTCGATGGGATTGAGGTAGCCGTGGGCATCCACATTCTTTTCACGCACGCTTGGCATTGTTGCGACCGACCGACCGCGCACCACGCCTGCCGGACGATTCAAGATCCTCTGCTCGCACCGTCAGGGCGCGCGGTCCCGTCATTCACATCGGATGTCCGCGGGGCCACCTAAAACTCTTAATCGCCTGCAGCAGTCCGAGCAGCCTTCGGATTTTTCCGTGTCTCAGCCTTCGCACAAGCCAAACCTAGTCCAGCTCTTGCGGGCCGCAGTTGGTTCATAACTCGAATGGGTATGGGCAGTTAGGGCTACACACTTGATGGGGCGGACTTGAGCGGCAGGTCTAGCAAGCTGGACTGGCTGCCGCTTCAGCCTAGAATGCCAGCGAGATTATGGGGCCATTAGTTTGAGTCAAGCTGTGGGTTTCTTCGTAATCGAAACGACGAACCAAACTCTAACTCCCGTGTGCCCCCCCGTTGGCATGTACTCAGGTCGTCGATCCATGAAGGGCTTCTCTCTTGGCTGGGATAGCTTTGCAATTCGTCGTACTGGTTTCGCCCGGATTCGGGTTGGCTTGGTTCCCAGCCGCAGATGAAGATGTGACCTTCCGCATATATAGTATGGGTAGTCCAGCGCCCGGCTTGCCCGGGACCGATAATCCATCAGGGAATCAGTTGCAGTTTATCGGTAGCGAGCTTCTTACGTTCGGTGCTGCGAGCATGGCTTCGGCAAGCCCGGATGGATGGATTCCCGATGGGCAAAACGAAACTGCGGGAAACAATGTCGCCGCCCAGCTGGATCTTGATGCCGACAACATACCGGATGGCCCTAGACCCCAAGGCCTGCCCTATCGCGTTTTCAATTTCACATCGGATCCGCAGATCCAAGACCCCGCACAATTTCAAGAGGCGGCCGTTGTTCAAGCATTCTACCTGTGCAATCTCTACCATGACCGCCTGTACCTACTCGGTTTCGACGAGGCTGCTCACAATTTTCAGCAGGACAATTTTGGTTTGGGTGGGACGGGCGGCGACCGAATCGACGTCGATGTTCAGGATGGTCAGAGCAGCAATGGGGCTATGTTCGCCACCGGAACGCAAGACGGTTCAGCCGCCCGTTTGCAGCTCTACATCTTCCCGGCAACGGCACCTGATCGCGATGGGGCCTTGGAACGGGATCTGATCTTCCATGAACTGACCCGCGGTGTAGTAATACGCTTACTGGAGTCTTCCGGTGCCGGCGATCAGCCGCTGGCCTTGGTCGAGGGGTGGGGCGATTTCATGGCGCTTAGTCTTGAGTTTCCGCCCGGCCTCGACCCCCATGCCTGCTACCCATTCGCGCCCTACGTTGCCCGCCAATTCTGGGTCGGGTATGAGGACAACTACTATTTTGGCCTGAGGCGATATCCATACTGCACGGACATGACCAAGAACCCACTCACCTACGCGTTCGTCGATCCCGCACAACTCTCGTTTCCACCTGGTGTTTCGCGCAATGCCAACATTACTTCTCCGGCAAACGACCCCCAGAATGCCGGCGAAGTGTGGTGTATAACCTTGATGGAGTGTCGGGCTGCTCTGATGGATCGGGATGGATTCAGCGGAAACGAGACCATGCTGCAACTGGTCGTCGATGGCATGAAAATATCGCCAAGCAATCCAACGTTCATCGAAGCCCGCGACGCAATTCTTACGGCTGACTTGGCAAACAATAGTGGAATCAATGTGGACATCCTCTGGCAAGCGTTCGCCAAGCGTGGCCTGGGAGCGGCGTCCCTTTCTCCGAGCGTCTCAGCCCAGGGTATCGTTGAGAGTTTCCTCGTGCCCGACTTGCTTCTCTTTGGCTACCCAGAAGGTCTACCCGATGTAGTCGTCCCGGAGCAGGAGGCTAGCTTGTCGGTAGTGATTCGCCCCGTCGGCAACGCAGCGGTCACCCCGGGCAGCGCCATGCTGCATTACTCCATCGACGGAGGATCGTTCGTTGAGGTGGCTTTGACCCAGACTGGGCTAGGCAGCTACGAAGCCATGATCCCAGGTCAGCCGTGCGGTTCAAGAATCGACTATTACTTTTCAGTGAGCGATGCCGTATTGGGGGACATCTCCGATCCAGCCACCGCGCCATCTGAATCGTTTGAAACCGTCTCTGCCATCGAGTCCTTCGTTACCCTGTCAGATGACTTTGAAACCGACACGGGCTGGAGCGTTGGCGACGTGGGAGACAGCGCCACAGCCGGGCTCTGGTCGCGGGTGGATCCCGAGCAAACCACACAATCAGGTCAAGATGTTCAACCCGATGATGACCAGACTCCGTCTCCAGGCGTGGCTTGTTGGGTAACTGATGGCGCTGCGGGCGCTTCAGCTGGTGCAAATGATGTTGATGGAGGCAGCACCAGCCTCTTGTCGCCTCTCTTTGGCGAGGGCGGATCAGATGCGAAGATTAGCTATTGGCGATGGTATTCAAATTCCGCCGGCGCCAATCCCGGGGAAGATACGTTGGTCGTCTCCCTTTCCAATGATGGCGGACAGAGCTGGGTGATTGCTGAAGTAGTGGGACCGTCCGGCCCACAAACAGAGGGAGGGTGGTTCTTGGGTCAGTTTTCGGTGTCGGATTTCATGATCCCCACCTCAAGCATGATGCTCAAGTTCGTTGCCTCCGACCTTAGTGGTGGCTCGTTGGTAGAAGCTGCAATTGATGATGTCACCGTGACCGTGTTCCGTTGTGATCCGCCACTGCCCGGCGATGCTGACCAGGATGGCGACGTCGATTTGGCTGACCATGCCGCCTTCGACACGTGCTTGTCAGGGCCTGATACTCTTGCACCGTCAACACCGATTGATTGCGAATCAATCTTCGACTTCGACGCGGACTCTGATGTGGATCTTGAGGACTGGGCTGCATTCGAGCGAGCACTGAGCATGCCGTGAATTCAGTTCGTGTCGGTCATGCCCAGCTAAGTGTGGGTGGTTATCGCCGCTTTCGGGATTTTCGCTTGTCGCGTTTGGAGGCTTGGCGTTGTTTTGATTTTGTGGAACCCTTCATGCGAGGCAAGCCGCCGGTCATTGCGGACTGCGACATCTGCGTGCCAAACTTCATGCGGTCCATCATGCTCATGCCTGCCATCGACTTCATCGCGTCGCGCATCTGGCTAAATGTCTTGACCAGTCCAGACACATCTTGTGGATCGCAGCCAGCCCCGCGCGAGATGCGTCGGCGCCGGGATGCATCGATGAGGTTGGGGTTTTCTCGCTCTTTGCGGGTCATGGAGTGGATGATGCCCTCCATGCGGCTCAACTCTCCGTCGTCCATATCCACGTCCCCAAGTTGGCTGCCCAAGCCGGGGATTTTCTTCATGATGCTCTTGATCGACCCCATCTTCTTGATCTTGCGCATTTGGCCGAGGAAGTCGTCAAGGCTCAAGTTGCCCTTGGCCATCTTGGCTTCGAGTTTCTGGGCTTCCTCTTGATCGAAATGTTCTTGGGCTTGCTCGACCAGGGTGAGCATGTCGCCCATCCCCAAAATGCGCCCGGCGATGCGATCAGGGTGGAAAGCTTCCAGGGCTTCCATCTTTTCGCCGACGCCGATGAACTTGATCGGTTTGCCGGTGATCTTCTTGACCGAGAGGGCAGCACCGCCGCGGGTATCGCTGTCGAATTTGGTGAGGATGATGCCATCGAGTTCGAGACGATCATTGAACGCTTTGGCTGACAAGACCGCGTCTTGCCCGGTCATGGCGTCGAGAACCAGGTAGATCTGATGAGGCGTACAAAGCTGAGCGATCTTGGCGATCTCAGCCATCATCTCTTCATCGATGGCTAGGCGGCCGGCGGTGTCCAAGATGACTACGTCGCGGTCAGTCTTTCGTGCGTGGGCGATCCCGTTGCGGCAGACCTTGACGGCGTTCTCGTGCCCGCGCTCCGTATAGACCGCAGCCCCTACTTGCCCAGCCACTACCTCTAATTGGTCGATGGCAGCCGGGCGCTTGAGGTCAGCCGCGACCAGCAAGGGGCGTTTGGCTTTGCCGATGATCATTCGGGCTAACTTGCCGCAGGTTGTGGTTTTTCCGCTGCCTTGAAGACCGGCCATCATTAGCACGGTCGGCCCTGGGGATACATAAGGAATCTGCGGATTCACCGGACCCATGAGCTGCACCAGCTCGTCGTGGACCAGCTTGACCATGAGCTGATCGGGCTTGAGCGTCTTGATGACCTCCAAGCCGATGGCTTTCTTGTGAATCTCGTCGCAGAAGTCGCGGGCGACATCGAGATGCACATCGGCTTCGAGCAGGGCGGTGCGGACGGAGCGCATCATCTCCGCAACGTTGTCCTCGGTGATTCGCCCAACCCCGCGGATGCCGCGGAAAGCGTCATTCAGTCGATCTGTAAGCGATTCAAACATATCTAGTGTGTACTCTGTCCTACCCAGGTCGTCATCGAAACCGCCCTTTGTAACGACTAGCCTAGCGAATCGTCAACCGGAGCGGGAATGCCTGGCCCAATGGGGCTAAGAGGGGGCACAGGGCACGCCCGCTAGGCCAGGTCATCCCCCAAATAGCTCCTGAGTGGGATGAAAACCTGCCATCGCAATCGGCGGCCTCGACATATCGCGGGTCGCGGCGGGCCCAGCAAGAGTGGATAGAGCGTGAGAAAGTCCTCAGAGCTATTGTCCGCAGATTGTGCAGAATCGCACAGGTTGTTGAGAGTGTGGGGGGCTAGGCTCGCTCACAACTTCAGCATTGAGTCTAGCGAATCCAGCCGGTCGAAGCGGTGGCATGCCCTCACCCCAGCATTCTAGATGGCGCCGCGGCGAGAATGAGTTGAGTTGGCCGCTGCAGCCAACCTCCCTCGCTGGTCAATTCTTTATGCGGGAACTACACTATCGGTGTGTGGCGGTGGTGTTAGGCTCGATTCCGCCGTTTCCAGCTTCTTAGCCGATGATGGCTGGCGGCTTCGGGTCGTACGCCCAATGGAGACTCGTTTAAATGGTTCTCAATGTGTTGCCCAGCGATGGGGAAGAATCTTCCGAAGGCGGATCCGGATCCAGTTCCGAATCCGGGTCCGGTTGTGGCTCCGGCGGCGGCTCTTGCGGTAATGGCCTGGAGAAGGTCTACCCGAACACAGCCATCCGCTTCGGCGAGATGCGAAGAATCGGCGAGTTCAGCCACCATGCCAAAATGAAATTCACCTGCGGCGCCAAGGTGGTTATCCAAACGAAGCGCGGGATTGAGATCGGCGAACAAGTCTCCTTGTCGTGCGGCGGGTGCTCGTCTTCGGTGACCCGCGAGCAAATTCTGAACTATGTCGCTGCCAGCGGTCCAGACTACTACGAACTGGAATGCGGCCGAATCCTGCGCGAGGCGACGCCCGACGATCTTCGAGAACACGAACGGATGCAGGGCACTGCCCGCGAAAAGCGGCGGATATGCCAAAATGCAGCCGAGCAGTACGGACTAGCCATGAAAATCGTCCAGTGCGAACCTCTCTTCGGCGGCGAGCGCATCATTTTCTACTTCACGTCCGAGGGCCGCGTCGATTTCCGGTCATTGGTCAAGGACTTGGCCAAGGAATTCCAAACCCGGATCGAAATGAGGCAAGTCGGCGCCAGAGATGAAGCACGCCTGGTGGCTGACTTCGAAACCTGCGGGCGGGAATGCTGCTGCAAGAACTTCCTGAAAAACCTGAAGCAGGTCAGCATGAAGATGGCCAAGCTGCAGAAGGCCACCCTCGATCCATCCAAGGTATCTGGACGGTGCGGCCGGCTAAAGTGCTGCTTGAGGTACGAACACACGTCCTATGAAGAGTTAGACAAGAAGCTGCCGCGGATGGGCAAGCGGGTGTGGACCGAACACGGCGAGGGCACCGTCGTGGGCAGACAGATTCTGACCCAGCTACTTCAGGTGGCTGTTAGCGACGGGGGACGATTCGCGGTTGGCATCGAGGAATTGCTACCGCCGGGCACGGCGCCTACGAAGCCCACGCCTGTACCAACTCCTCCTCCTGTGAGCCGCGGAACGAAACCCGATGCCAAACCAGACAAACCCGCCAGTACGGACGAAGAGTCTGCTCGGCCAGCCCGGCGGAATCGGCGCAGGCGTCGCCCTGAGGGCGAGGCGGCCAAGACTGAGCGTCCAGTTCGTCCGGGAGAGGCGCCCCCAGCTACCCCGTCAGTTGAACCAAGAAGTGATGTTGCTGCCCCTGCGTCAGAGGAGGGACAAAAGAAGAAGCGCCGGCGTCGCCGGAGAAGGCCCAAGCGAAGCGCCGAAGAGGGCAAAGGGCAGTCAAGCGGCGATGGGCCGCCGCAGTCCGACAAACCAGGCGAGCAACCCGAAAACTAGCGCTGGGCCGCCTCAGACGTCTATTAATCTAGGCTAACATCTATCCTAAGAGTGGGCCGATATGCTACAATGGAGCGGGTCAGCAAGAACCGCTTAAAGCCAGGGTCGATCATGGGTCGAAAAGACGACAAGACCGTCGCAGAAGCCGCAAGAAGCGCAGGCACTTATCCCGAGGAAGCCTACCACTTCGTGCGCGAAGGTCTTAACCATGCCGTTGAGCAAATCCACGGACCGGTGAATCCTGCCCTGATGGCTCTGACCCAGTTCTTGACGGACAACCAAATTGATCCGGCTGAACTGTACGAGCGAATCGAAGCGGGTTCGATCGATTCAACGTTGGCTGAGGCGATCGAAGATGCCGGTGGCTATGACAAGCTTAACCGCCACGTAAACGGGCAAGAGTTGTGCTGGGCTTTGCGCGACTTTGCACTCGAACGGTGGGGGACGATGGCTGATCTGGTCTTGCGGCGGTGGAAGATTCGAGGCACGCTGGATTTTGGCCGAATTGTGTTCACTCTGATTGAACACGACTTCATGCAAGGTCAGCCGCGTGATCGGATTGAGGATTTCAACGCGGTGTACGATTTCTCCGACGCGTTTGAGGTCGTCGAACTATAGAGCGCGTCCTGCGTTCGTCGATTTCGCCGATTCACATCAAGGACACATTGCTGGACGTAGGGCCAGCTCGTGGCTGTATCGCCGTTACATCTGTAGCGAAGAAGGCTAAGGCCACTTCTGTCTGATGAGGCGAGCTGAGCAGCGGGATCCTGCCTCTCCATCACGGCCCTGCGAATTATTGGACTCCTCAGATCTGGTTCTCCCGGGGCTGACAGGGTCGTACAACTGGGACCATTTGACACTCAACTGCACCAACTGTATGATCCCCAACCGGCCGAGTTCTCACTCAGTATAACCCCTAGTTGGCAGTTCGTTGAGGATTTGTTGTGGAGATGATCGCTAGACTTCTAGCAAAGTGTCCCTCGTTGCGGGTCGCTAGCGCGCGGTTGCTCTGCCTGCTGTTCCTCTGCCTTGGCACCGTATCTGGTACACTGGCTGAATCTGGCACCTCAAATCGGGAATACGAATCTTCCGAATCCAAGCAGTGCGACGAAAAGACAGATGCGACGCCGTTGCGGGTGCGTCAGCACGCCTCGCGGCGGGCAAGCGCGCTCCGTAGGATCCGCTCGCACAAATCCGTTCTCGGCTCTGAACCGAGCAAGAACGGTCAAGCCAGCCATCCTTGTCTGCTGGTGCCCAGGCGCTGCCGCGCCGAAGTTTCAAGCCGCAATGGCTTTGGCGGACCACTTCTCGCCTAAGCTTCACCTCAACTCTTGAACATACCGAGTTGCCACCGCAAGAACTACACGCGCGGCTATCACGTTCTTTTCAATCCATCTTGAGATGACTGCCCTCCTTTGATGGCAATCATCGCGTGGACATCTTGTTCATGAATTAAGGGAACCACTATGAAGCAGTTGATTGACGGCGTCCGCCGATTCAAAGATATCATTTACCCCCCGATGCAGCCTCTCTTCGAAGAATTGGCAGAAGGGCAGAAGCCACACACCCTGTTCATTACATGCGCTGATTCGCGGATTGATCCATCGTTGATTACACAAAGCACGCCTGGAGAGCTTTTCGTTCATCGCAACCCGGGCAATCTCGTGCCCGAGTTTGGCAGCAACAGCAGCGGCGAGGCTGCCAGTATCGAGTACGCCGTTTGTGTTTTGGGAGTTACCGAAATCGTCATCTGTGGGCATAGTCAATGCGGCGCGATGGCTGGCCTGGCGAATCCCGCGTCGCTTGACGGGTTGGATCATGTTGTGGGCTGGTTGGAGCACGCCAAGGATACGCAGCATGACATCTCGCGCAGCGAAACTGACCCCGAGGACGCACTGCTGAAACTGATAGGGGATAACGTCGTTGCACAGCTTGGTCGCTTGAACGGCTACCCGTTTGTTGCGGAGCGAGTCGCATCTGGAAAGCTAAACCTGCATGGTTGGGTATACATGATCGAGACGGGTGACGTTCGCTTTTATCAGTCGAGCAGCAACAGCTTTATTTCCCGAGCTGACCTCATGGAGTAGCTAGGCTCGGGATCATCTCGGCAGTGTTGAACGAACAGGAAGAAACCAAGAACTCATTACACAATGAAGAACGAGAACCTAACCATGCAACAAGAATCGAACCGTGTAGTATTCAACGAAAGATGGAAGCGAGATTTCTTAGCATCAGGAGTGGTATTCCTTGTAGCACTACCCCTATGCATGGGCATCGCCGTGGCCTGTGGGGCTCCGGTGATGACGGGCATCATCACCGGCATCGTTGGGGGCCTTGTTGTCGGTCTGATGGCTGGCTGCCCGCTGCAGGTCAGCGGTCCAGCCGCAGGCCTGATCGTCATCGTGGCTGAGATTATCCGCGAGATGGGCATGGTAGGGTTGGGCATGACGGTATTCCTCGCCGGCGTGATCCAGTTGGCGGCTGGAATACTCTGCCTGGGTCAAGTATTCCGAGCAGTCGCCCCGGCGGTCATCCACGGCATGCTCGCCGGGATCGGCGTTCTGATCTTCGCAAGCCAGTTCCACATGATGGTAGACGACGTGCCCGGTGGAAGTGGGCTTACCAATCTCATCACCATTCCGCAGGCGGTCTGGAAAGGGTTGATGCCCAGCGAAGGCGCAGCCCATCATTGGGCAGCGATCATCGGCGTACTCACGATCAGTACGATCCTATTTTGGAAGCCGCTGGCACCTAAGAAGATCAAGTTCATCCCCGCCCCGCTGGTAGCCATCGTTCTGGCCGCTTGTGTAGCCGGCGCATTCGGGTTGCCGATTCGGTACATCGACGTTTCTGATCGACTGTGGGAGGCTGTGACGTTGCCGACAATGGTCAGCTTCAAGTCCCTGCTTAGCACCACAGTCGTCACCGGCGCATTGACAGTCGCTCTGGTGGCTAGCGCCGAGACGCTGCTATGCGCAACGGCAGTGGACAAGCTGCACAACGGCCCCAGGACCAATTACGACAAAGAGCTACGGTCACAAGGTGTGGGAAATATCCTTTGCGGTCTACTTGGATCGTTGCCCATGACGGGCGTCATTGTCCGTAGCAGCGCCAATGTACAAGCCGGCGCAAAGACGCGAAACTCCGCCGTCCTGCACGCCATCTGGTTGCTCGTATTCGTGGCGATTCTACCCGGCACGTTGAGCTTGGTGCCAACATCCGCATTGGCAGCCATTCTCGTGTTCACCGGCTACAAGCTGGTGAATATCAATGCGATCAAAGAGCTTCTCAAGTTCAGCAAGGGCGAGGTCGTAATCTATGCGGCCACTCTGGGCACCATCGTTACCTTCGACCTTCTCAGCGGAGTCTTGGCTGGGATGGCTCTCTCGATTATGAAGCTCATCTATGTATTCTCACATTTGAACGTCCGGATTGAAACGGATGATCACCAGGACCGCACGGTCATGCATCTCGACGGCGCCGCGACATTTCTTCGTCTGCCGCGACTTGCGACTGCACTGGAGCAAGTGCCGGAAAATGTCGAACTACACGTTGATTTCTCGCTCCTCGACTACATTGACCATGCATGCCTGGATCTCTTAATCAACTGGGAGAAACAACACGAAGCGACAGGCGGAACGCTGGTGATCGATTGGGACACACTGCACGCCCGTTTTCGTCGAGAGAACGGCAGCACGCCTGTTGTCGCAGAACGTGAGGCGATTCTCCAAGGAGTCTGAGCATGAAGCTTCTCCGCAAAGCCGTGGCCGACGGGTTCTGTCTCTTGGACCTCGACGTACGAGAGATGCCGGCTGTACTGCATGAAACCATTGCCTACCTCGTTGAACAAGGCACGGTCGATGGTCAACATCGCGACGCCGTGGAAAAAGCGTTGGTTGATCGGGAGAAGTTGGGATCAACTGCAATCGGAAACGCAGTAGCCATCCCGCACGCCTATCTCGCCGGCGTTGCGCATCCGACCATCGTCTTTGTACGCCTGGCCAACGCGGTAAATCTAGGAGCGCCCGACGGCATTCCGACGCGCTTCATTTTCGTGCTGCTAGGGCCTGTCGAAGCGGCAGCGGGGCATCTCGAAACGCTCATGACCATCGCTCGGGTCATGTCGGACGACGAGTTTCGTTACGAGGCTGGTGCTGCCCAAACGCCTCAGCAACTACTCGAAGCCCTGGACCACTTCGCTGAGCGCACGCCCCCTATCGACGCCGCCGAACGTAAGACGGTTTCGCAGGGGCTAGCGCCTACGGGACGGCTCTTTGGAGGAGTGAGGCAGGACGTTGCAAGGCGACTCCCTCATTACCTAGGTGATTTCCGTGAAGGGCTGCATGGGAAGTGTGCTGCCTCGACCTTGTTTCTGTTCTTCGCATGCTTGGCACCGGCAGTCACGTTCGGCGGCATCATGGCTGTCCAAACAGGCGGACAGATCGGCGCGATCGAAATGATTGTCGCTTCGGCGTTCTGCGGTGTTGTCTATGCGCTTTTGGCAGGGCAGCCGCTGATCATCCTTGGCGGAACCGGGCCGCTGCTTGTCTTCACGGCCATTCTCTACCGACTTTGCGGCGACATGGAGATTCCATTCTTGTCAGCCTATGCATGGGTGGGCTTATGGACGACCGGTTTTCTCATTCTGATGGCCATCAGCGAGGCCGGATGCCTCATGCTGTATTTTACACGATTCACGGATGAGATCTTCTCGGCGTTGATCTCGCTCATCTTCATCTATGAGGCAATCAAGTCACTGGTTCATGTGTTTCAGGATCTAGACGTCAGGAAGCATCACGACACAGCCTTGCTCTCTTTGCTCCTGGCAGGGGGAACCTATCTCATCGCCATGAACCTATCGCGTTTTCGTCGCAGTGCATATCTCCTTCCCAAGATGCGGGAGTTTCTTGCGGACTTCGGGCCAGCCATCGCATTGGGGGCGATGACGGTCGTCGCCGTCCTACTCCACGAGGTCCATCTCGACGTACTGCCCTCCCCCGACGAGTTTGGCACAACGGCTGGTCGTCCCTGGTCGGTTGATTTGTTCGCAGCACCAAAGTGGGTGCGCTTTGCCGCCGCCGGACCAGCCCTGCTGGTGGCTCTGCTTGTTTTCTTGGACCAGAACATCACCGCCCGCTTGGTCAATAGTCCAGACCACAAGCTGCACAAGGGAGAGGCGTATCATCTGGACTTGATGATTGTGGGCGGCCTCATCGGCATCTGTTCACTTTTTGGGTTGCCCTGGCTCGTAGCCGCCACGGTTCGGTCGCTTAACCATGTGCGCAGCTTGGCAACGGTTGAAGAAATCGTTTCCCCAAGAGGGCACGCCCGCGAACGGATCATCCATGTTCGGGAAAACCGAATGACCGGGTTTGCCATCCATGTGCTGATTGGGTTATCCCTCCTACTTCTTTCTTGGCTGAAGGTCATTCCGATGGCCGTGCTCTACGGCCTGTTCCTGTTCATGGGCGTTGTCTCGATGTCGGGAAATCAGCTCTTCGAGCGGCTTAGCTTGTGGGTGAAGGATTCCGACTTGTACCCATTGACGCACTACACGCGAAGGGTGCCTCATTGGATCACGCACAAGTTCACCCTGCTGCAAGTTACCTGCCTTGTGGTTCTGTGGATCGTAAAGAGTGGTTCGTTCGGGATTCTCTTCCCGTTGTGCATCGCCCTGCTCGTCCCGGTTCGCCTGTTGGTAGGGAGGTTGTTTAGTCCAGAACACCTAGCAGCCCTCGACGCCGAGGAAGATCCGGGCGAAGAAGAAACGCATTGGGCAGAGTGAGAACATCCTGGCTTCGATGTAGGAATCGTGGACCTACACTGGACAAGTCATCCTGCGTGATTCTTGGTTGCGCACCGAATGAGGCGGCCAAGCGTCATCCAAAACAGTTCAGCAGATTTGATGCGACGGTCGGGTCAATTCCTGGCGCCCACGGGGCTAGTCGGAGGTTGGCTCATCAGCCACCTTGTCTTTGGCGGCGTTATCCTGAGCGGGGAGCGCCGGCTCACGTTTGGTGGGTTCTTGGCTGGCGACTTTGACCTCGTTTTCTACTTCGCGGATACCCTTCTTGAACTCGACGATGGTCTTGCCGAGTGATCGACCCACTTCGGGAAGCCGGCGGCCAAACAGGAGCAAACCCACGAAGAGAACCAGGACGATTTCGGCCCAACCCGGTAGGCCAATGATCAGCAGTATCATGTCGCTCTCCAATCACAACTAGTTAGCGCCGAACTTGGTCAGCGCTGGTGAGTCTAGGCGGATGATTCGTTTACTCTTTTTGCCAGTCGTTGAACCACCGTTGGCGGGACCAGGCGGGCCATTCTGGCTTCACTAAATGCGCCCATCTCGACGATCTGCTTGATCAGTGAACTGGCCGTCATAATGTGCTGGTCACGGGCAAGCAAGAACACGGTTTCGACATCGCCCATCATTTGATTCAGATTGGCGATGCGAATCTCCTCGCGCAGGTCGGTCGTATCACGGATGCCGCGGACCAACGCCTTTGCCCCTATCTTTTGCACATAATCCATGGTCAATACATTGTACGATTCGACACGGACATTATCGTACTCGACCAAGGCCTCCTTGATCATGGAGAGCCGCTCTTCCAGCGAGAACCAAGCCTTCTTCTCCGGATTGACCCCCACCGCGACAACCAACTCGTCAAACAGATTGCACGCCCGGTGAACGATGTCAACGTGGCCCAAAGTGGGCGGGTCGAACATGCCGGGGAAAACGGCTAACGTCTTTTGGGGCTTGGACATAACGCTCCTCTAGACAGCTCATTCTATGATCACCCACTACCGGCGTCCAGCGGATGAGGCTATGACCGTTCCACCAAGCGGTCCATCAGGAAGCTGGATTGCTCGAGAGCCTCGTTGGCGAAGGGGCCGAAGTAGGCCGCCACCTCGTCGAAGACCGCGTCGAAGGCGGGCTGATCCTGATTCGCAACGACCTCGCCCAATTCTCCCGCAGCTTGACGGAAGATGTCGATCACTTCCTTACGCATCGGGTTGTTCATCTGTATTTGGCCATACAGCCTTGCCGATTGGGCAAAATGCCGAGAGGCCATGTATAGCTCCATGCGGTAGGCAGGCGAGGTGAACCGCAAAGTCTGATTCAAGGTGACACCTGACCGGGCCAAGGCTAGGCCGAACACTTCATTCTGAAAGTGGTTCAACACCTGCACTACCACCATAGCTCGGTCGTGCTCCTCGGGCTGGGCATCGGTGATGACCAAGCCGGCCGCTTGAAACATCTTTCTAGCCCAAAGCGACCATTCCTTACCCCGTCCTTCGCAAAAGACAACGCGCTGATTCTGGAACGAGTGAATGCTAGGCCCAAACATCGGGTGCGTACCCAACACAGCCGAGGAAGTGCATTCCAGCATGGTCTCCACAGGCGACGATTTGATGGAGGTCACATCCATCAGCAGGGCATCATCACGCACATGTGGCCCGACATGGCGGATCACCTCCAGAGTGACATCGATTGGCACACTTACGACGACGACGTCAGCCTGCTGGGCTGCGGCTGCTGAATCGAGGTCCGTGCTTAGGTCGGCGATGAGCACCTTGTTGCCCAAGGAAGAAAACAAGCGGGCCAAGCAAAGCCCCATCCCGCCCTGACCACCGATGATTGCCACCGTCTTGGGTTCCAAGTCGTCGGGCACCTCTGCCCGCAGTGCCGCCTGCTGGTCGCGGCTAGTCAGGAGCAGCAAGCGGTAGAGGGCTTCGATTTCAGCAATGGGCAGATCAAGTCGCCGTGCCTGGGCACAGCGGTCAGCCAGCAGCTCAGCCTCACGCTGCCGGTCGCGAATGGGAATACTAGCTTCGCGCTTCACCCCGGCAATGTGGGTGACAACTTCCGCCCGTTTGCCGAGCAGTTTGAGCACGTCGCCGTCAATGGCATCAATATCAGCCCGAAGCGAAGCCAACTGCTCCCGAGCATTCGTGTCGCTATTCATGGTCACTCCTAGACGCAATGCAAAGGCCCGACATTGCCGACAGACTCCAAAGGGACTCCCGAAGTATATCCGAGTACCGAAATATTGCAGATTGGAGGCTGAGACCCACCGGGATTTGTGATATTCGTTCAACACTGGCGGCCTATCTCCGGCCGCTTTTCAACAAATCAACCCTTGAACTATCGCGACACCCGTTGGATATACATGTCGGCGAATTGCACCGACGCCCGCACGAATACAAATGCTATTAGCATGAAAATGATGGCAAGCCAGCGAGGGCGATTCCGGTGCCACAGGACCACCGAGATGATGAACGTCCACCAAAAGAGGACGCCCGTGGCCAGATATGCTCCGCGCGGAAGATGCAGGTTAAAGAAAGGCCAGTCGGTTGAATAGTTCCGCCAACCCAGCCGATGGATTCCGGCGCGTAATCAAATTGGCAGGTACGCCTCTTGCTTGTTCCAACCGCGGATGAGTGAGTCTTTGATACGCGGCAATCCCGCCGCGAGTTCAGGGGAGGCGCGTCATGCCTCCTCTGCTTTACACGCTCGGGCGACTCGCTATCATGGGTGGTGTTTCAATCAACATGCTGACGGACGCGACATAACTTCCTCTCTCAGCGAAACTTGCCATCAAAAACGAGGATCTTCATGGACTATCAATTGCCCGAAGAGCTGATCAGTTTGAAGGAAATGGCCAGCCGATTCGCGGCTGAAAGCATCGCCCCCAACGCTAGAGAGTGGGACCGGGTTGGAGCCCTGCCGGACAGCCTGCTCAAGCAGCTGGCTGAGTTGGGATTCATGGGTCTGCTCGTGCCCGAATCACTGGGCGGGGCTGAGCTGGGCTACCTCGGGGCTGCTGTGGTCATGGAGGAGATTTCCCGCCATTGTGGTGGGACTGCTCTGATGTTGGCCGCCCCTAATGTCCTGTGCAGTGGACACCTGCTTCAAGGGGCGAGCGATGAGCAGAAGAGGAAATATCTTCCGCCGCTGGCCAAGGGCGAGATGCTCGGCGCTTGGGGTTTGACCGAAGCGAGCAGCGGCAGCGATGCAGCCGCCATGAACACCACTGCGGTCAAAGATGGCGACGAATGGGTTCTCAATGGTGACAAGATGTTTATCACCAATGGCGACCAAGCCGGCGTGTATATCATCACTGCCCGCACTGATCTTAAAGCGCCCAAGGCCAAGAGCATCAGTGCGTTCATCGTTGAGGCTGGCACCAGGGGGTTGATGATCGGCAACAAAGAGGACAAGCTGGGGATGCGGGCCTCTGGAACGGTTCCGCTCACATTTGAAGACATGCGCGTCCCCAATGCGAACCTTTGTGGCCAACTGCACAACGGGTTCTATGATGTGCTAAAGGTGTTGGAGCGTGGCAGAATAGGCATCGGCGCCCTGAGCACAGGCTTGGGTCGAGGTGCATTGGAAGAAGCTGTGCGGTACGCCAAGCAGCGCGAGCAGTTTGGCAAGCCGCTGGCCGGCCATCAAGCGATTCAGTTCTTGCTGGCAGACATGGCTGTGCATGTCGATGCGGCCCGACTGCTGGTCCACAAGGCTGCTCTGCTGCAGGACCAAGGCGAATCATCCAACATCGAGGCGTCAGTGGCCAAGCTGTTTGCCAGCGAAATGGCGACCAAGGCTTGCATGGATTCAATTCAGGTCCATGGGGGTTACGGATACATGAAGGATGTGCCCGTCGAGCGGTACATGCGTGACGCCAAACTCTGCGAAATAGGCGAAGGATCAAGCCAAGTGCAGAGAATGATCATCGCCCGGGCGGTTCTAGCCGGTGCGGCTGCGGTCTAACAACACCCGAGGGCTTAGCCAATGGACTTTCAACTTGATGAAGACCACCTGATGCTTCAGCAGGAGGTGCGAACCTTCGCCGAAAACGAGGTAGCCCCAGGGGCGGCTCAACGCGACTTGGATGGTTGCACTTCTGAAGAACTGCGAGCCAAGCTTGCCGAGATGGGCCTCTTTGGAATCACCATTCCCACCGAATATGGCGGGGCCGGCATGGGCTGTGTTGCTTCGAGTATCGTGGTGGAAGAAATTTCCCGTGCTTGCGCAGGGACCGGCGTTTTGATCAGCGCCCACAACTCGCTCTGCGTCGAACCCATCATTCACTTCGGGGACGAAGAACAGAAGCAGCAGTATCTGCCAAAACTCGCCAGCGGTGAGTGGATTGGCTGTCTGTCCTTGACCGAGGCGGGCAGTGGTAGCGACATGGGAGCAGCCGTCTGCAGGGCGGTCGAAGAGGACGACGGTTGGCATGTAGAAGGCAGCAAGATCTTCGTGACCAATGGCGGCGAAGCCAAGCTGACCCTCCTGCTCACCATGACCGACGCAGACGCCGCAAAGAAGTCGAGGCGGTTGAGCTGCTTTGTCGTCGAGCGGGACACGCCCGGCCTGCGCTTGGGCAAGTTAGAAAAGAAGCTCGGTATTCGCTGCTCGAGCACGGCTGAGTATGCCTACGAGGATTGCGTGGTTCCCAAACAGAATCTGCTGGGTGTTCGAGGCCGGGGAACCAGCCAGGCGTTGTGGACCCTGGACGGCGGACGCATTGGGATTGCTGCCCAGGCATTGGGCATCGCCCGGGCTTGTCTCGATGAGGCAGCACGCTACGCCAACACCCGCGTGCAGTTCGATCAGCCCATCGGGCACTTCCAAGCGATTCAGACGAAGCTCGCAGACATGCACGTTTTGATCGACATCTCCCGCGAACTGCTCTATCGCGCGGCTTGGCTTAAAGATTCAGGCGGTGACTATTCCACAGCCGGAGCCATGGCAAAGATATTTGCCAGCGAAGCCGCCTCGAAGTGCGCCAACCATGCCGTACAAATCTTTGGCGGGTATGGCTACTGCCAAGACTATCCGGTCGAGAGATTGCTTCGCGACGCCAAGATCACCGAAATTTACGAAGGCACTTCTGAAATCCAGCGCATCGTGATCGCTCGCGACGTGCTGGCTGCTATGGATTGAACACAGGGACAATAGAGATGAGCACTACATCAGCAGACACGAGCAAACCTGTAGCCATCATCGGGGCCGGCACCATGGGGCGGGGCATTGTGCATGTCTTCGCCCAGGCAGGTTTTGAGACTTATTTCCACGACGTCAGCGCCCCGGCCATGGATGCTGCGGTCGGCTTCATTGGCAAGATGCTTGACCGAGCGGTGAGCAAAGGAAAGCTCGAGGCTGCCGAGGCTGAGGCCACCAACAAGCGCATCCACCCTACGGCAAGCATTCAAGAATTTCCTAAGCCCCAGATTCTGATCGAAGCCGCCACCGAAAGGATGGACGTCAAGATCGAAATTCTCAAGGCGTGCGAAGCCGCTTTGGATGACGATGGGATTTTAGCCTCCAACACCTCCAGCATCAGCATCACCAAGTTGGCTACCGCAACGCGCAAGCCTAATCGATTCATTGGGATGCATTTCTTCAACCCCGTGCCTCTGATGAAGTTGTGCGAGGTGATCGTGGGCATGGATACCGACGAGGCTACACTAGAGAAGACTATCGCCTTGGCTGAGGCGGTCGGCAAGAAGCCCTTGCGGGCCAATGACAGCCCCGGATTCGTTTCCAACCGCGTCTTGATGCCGCTGATCAACGAAGCCATCGCCTGCGTTCAAGAAAATGTGGCTGAACCCGATGCCATCGACGGTATCATGGAACTGGGCTGTGCTCACACTATGGGGCCTCTGAAGACCGCCGACCTGATCGGGCTGGATGTCTGCCTGGACATCATGGAAGTTTTGCACCGCGACTTGGGCGAAGATCGCTATAGGCCTAACCCGCTGCTCAGGAAGATGGTGGCAGCCGGGCGCCTTGGGAAGAAATCGGGCAGAGGATTTTACGACTACAGTAGGTGATGGGATTTCACCGCAGAGGATCGGATCATCATGAGCACGGCTACTGAGGTCAAACTGACCATCGACGGATCGTTGGCCACCATCGTCTTCTCGGCGGAGAGCGGCATTAATGTAATGTCCTCTGCCGTCTTGGAGAAGCTGGCTGATGCCATCGAAGCCGTTCGAGAAGCGAACCAGGTTCGGATGACGGTTCTGCGGGCTGAAGGCAAGGTATTCATCGCCGGGGCGGACATCAAAGAGATGCGCAGCTTCGGCAGAGAAGAAGCCAAGCGGTTTTCCCTGCGCGGCAATGAAGTCATGGATGCGCTGGCTTCGCTGCCTTCGATCACCGTGGCTGCTCTGCACGGCGCTGCCTTGGGCGGTGGCTGCGAAATTGTGTTGGCCTGCGACTTCCGCATCGCTACCGAGAAGGTATTGATCGGCCTGCCGGAAACTTCGTTGGGTCTGATCCCCGGCTGGGGCGGGACGCAGCGAGCGCTGAAGCTGGTCGGTCCTAGTTGGGCGCGTCGTTTGATTTGGAGCGCCGCACCCTTGGTAGCCGCGGAGGCTAAGAAGATCGGACTTGTCGATCAAGTAGTTGCCGATGAGGCTGCCTTGAATGAAGCGGTCCAAGCCACACGCGAAGAGTTCCTGCGGGGTGGCCCCAAAGCGATTGCCATGGCTAAGCGGGCGTTCTTGACCGGGGACGAGTCGTCCGCGTTTGCAGAATGCTTCGGGGGCGAAGAATCAGCTGAGGGGATGGCTGCCTTCGTTGAGAAACGAAGAGCCAATTGGATGGAGGCCTAGATCATGAGTGTTCACCCGAGCGATTCACCCACCGCCAAGAATGCCAATTCAGCCCTAGACGCTGAGAGGCAGCCATTTGTCGGTCCTGAAGATCTAGCCGCCTTCGATCCTGCTTCCGCGTTGGCAGAGCCAGGGCAGTTTCCGTATACGCGGGGCGTCCATAGAACCATGTATCAGGGGCGGCTGTGGACCATGCGGCAGTTCGCTGGCTTTGGCTCAGCCACCGATACCAACGAACGGTTCAAATACTTGCTCAGCCACGGGCAGACCGGACTATCCACAGCGTTTGATCTGCCGACCTTGATGGGCAGGGACAGCGATGATCCGTTGTCGCTCGGAGAGGTGGGGCGGTGCGGCGTAGCTGTCTGCTCGCTCAGCGACATGCGCCGATTATTCGACGGCATCAACCTCGGTCAGGTTAGTACGTCCATGACCATCAACGCCCCAGCTGCGATTCTTCTGGCCTTCTACATTGCCGTCGCTCAAGAGCAAGGCGTTGCTTTGGACCAGCTCCGCGGCACTTTGCAAAACGATATTCTCAAAGAGTTTCACGCCCAGAACGAGTATGTCTTCCCGCCGAGGCCCAGCGTCAAGTTAGTCATCGACACCATCGAGTATTGCACCAAAGAAATGCCGCAATGGAACACGGTCAGCATCAGCGGTTACCACATCCGCGAAGCCGGCGCCTCAGCCGCTGAGGAGTTGGCCTTCACCTTGGCGGATGGCATGTGCTATGTCGAAGAATCGATCAAACGCGGGCTGGCTGTGGACGAGTTCGCCCAGCGGCTGAGCTTCTTCTTCGATGTACACAACAACTTCTTCGAAGAAATTGCCAAGCTGCGGGCGTCGCGACGCATCTGGGCTAAGGTGATGCGCGATAAGTTCAAAGCCAAGAACGAGCGGAGTTGGCTGCTACGCATGCACTGCCAGACAGCCGGGGTTTCGCTGACTGAACAGCAGCCGATGAACAACGTGGTGCGCGTAGCCTACCAAGCTATGGCTGCAGTATTGGGCGGCACTCAATCGCTGCACACCAACAGCATGGATGAGACGTTGGCATTGCCCAGCGAGCAAGCAGCCAAGTTGGCGCTGCGCACCCAGCAGGTTCTAGCCCATGAGACGCACGTCTCCCAAACGGTGGACCCGCTCGGCGGTAGCTACTTCATCGAGCAGATGACCAACGAGATCGAAGCCAAAGCCCAGGCGATCTTCGATCAGATCGACGCCATGGGCGGCGTGGTAGCCGCCATCGACCGCGGCTACTTCCGTCGAGCGATAGCCGAGAGTGCCCACGCTCAACAGAAGGCTCTGGATAGTGGTCAGGACAAAATCGTAGGCGTGACCGATTTCGTAGAAGACGGACCGCCAGGGATCGACATTCTGCAAATTAGCCAGGACACCGAAGATGTGCAGGTAACAGCGCTCAAGCAACTCAAGAAATCGCGCGATGCCAAAAAGCACGCCAGCGCCCTAGAGACCCTTCGCCAGGCAGCAGAAGCCAACCAAAACGTCATGCCCGCCCTAGTAGAAGCCGCCAAAGCCGATGCGACGGTCGGCGAAATGATGGAAACCATGAAGCAAGTCTTCGGCAGCTACGATGGCGGCCCGGAGTGGTAGGGGCAACTTAAGGCGGACGATCGCAGGGACGTGGCTCCGCCATTCTGGGAGGCGACCTGCTTCCCAGAATTGGGGCATTCGCTTATGCTGCTGCTTTCTTTGGGCCAGCATTGGTCCTTCTTGGCACCTTTGAGAAGACAGCATGAGCAACACGAATACACATCGGCCCCGCGTATTATTGGCTAAGATCGGACTCGATGGGCATGACCGCGGCGTGAAGGTATTGGCCCGGTCATTTCGCGATGCGGGCATTGAGGTGATCTATACTGGCCTGTGGCAGACTTGCGAAGCTACAATGTACGCAGCCATGCAGGAGAACGTGGACGTGGTAGGGGTCAGCCTTCTTTCGGCGGCCCACATGACGGTCATGCCTGAACTGCTGCGCTTCCGCAAGGAGCTCGGGGTCGAAGGAATCCCGGTTGTGCTGGGCGGCATCGTGCCGGCGGATGACTATCCCAAACTCATCGACATGGGCGTAGCCGCCGTGTTCAATCCGGGATCATCCATGGAGTCCATTGTTGACTGCATTCGTAAATTGGCGGCGGACCGAAGCGCAGCCACCTTTGAAGAGGCAATGGCTGGCTATGACCTGGGAAGACTAAATGCATTGGCTCAGCTGATCTCCTGCTCCCAACGCGGCAGCCTGCCGGAGAACTTTACGCCGCCGGCTGGCAAAGCAAAGATCATCGGCGTCACCGGTTCTCCCGGCGTGGGCAAGAGTTCCTTCATCGGCAAGTTGGCTACCGATCTTCGCAGCCGCAACTTGAAGGTTGCGGTCGTAGCCGTGGATCCATCTTCGCCGATCACCGGTGGGGCTCTGTTGGGTGATCGCTTGCGAATGATGGCTGGCAAACCCGATGACGGCTTCTTTGTGCGCAGTCTTTCTTCGGGCACCATGGTTGGGGGGCTTGGCCCACAGTGCGGCGAGATCATTTCCTTGTTAGATGGTTTCGGCTTCGACGTCATTCTGCTCGAGACGGTCGGGGCTGGGCAAGCCGATGTTTCGGTGCGCGAGTTGGTAGAGCACATCCTCCTGCTGCTCATGCCGCAATCCGGCGATGCGGTGCAATTCTCCAAGGCGGGCATTATGGAAATTGCTTCAGCCTTTGTGATCAACAAATCCGATCTGGATGGCGCCGACGCCACAGAGGCCCAGCTCATCACCTCGATCAACTCAGATAGGCCCGTCTGGCGTACCAGCACGCCCAAAGCAGAGGGCATCCAAGCTATCGGCGACTGGGTAGCAGCCTTGCCGACTACTTGAGGAGTCAGGAAGCCTGATACATGCCTGAGATGGCTCCGTGCTCGTTACGGCTGAATCTTGAGGCAGCATCAATCCCAACCGCTCGCACAGCCCGTCGGGTCACAGCGGTTCGGGGGTCGCTTCGTGCAGGGTGTCGAATACCAACTCGGTGCCGAAGTCTCGTTGGAAGCGGGCGAAGTCTTTTAGGTCGATGTCGATGTCGCGATCAAAGTCGAAGCTGAGCAGGACGTGGGCGTCGAAGCATTCGACGTTGGGGCCGTTGAATACCTTTTGGCGGGTGAAGTTACTGATCTCGGCAAAACGTGCGTAGTCGGCTAAGTCGATCTTCCAGTCGCCCTGCCAGGCGCCACCGGCGGCGGTGTAATCGCCGGGCAGCGGTTTGAATGCGATTCCAATCGGGAAATCCAGATGCACGTCGTCGCGGTCTTCGACAGTTTCGGGAAGCCGCCAATGCTGTCACACAGCCGGTCTTGGAAGCCAGTATTCGTTTCGCCCTCTCGACTTGCCATCCAACCCCCCCGTCGCAGATAATCCTCGGGTGTCCAGCGTCGATCCAACTACATCTGAATCCCCGCTGCCCGAAGCGACGGATGAACCCGGCTGCGCTACCCATCTGATCATTGGAACGGCTGGGCATATCGACCACGGCAAGACATCGCTGGTCAAAGCCCTCACCGGGACCGACACGGATCGCCTTCCCGAAGAAAAACGGCGGGGCGTCACCATTGAACTGGGATTCGCCAACCTCGAAATTGGCCCGTTCAGTTTCGGCATGGTTGATGTGCCCGGTCACGAGCGCTTCGTTCGGACTATGGTAGCTGGGGCTATGGGCATCGACATCGCCCTCTTGGTGGTTGCCGCCGACGATTCGGTGATGCCTCAAACTATCGAACATGTAGAAATCCTCGATCTGGTTGGCGTGTCCCGCTGTGTGGTAGCCATCACCAAGTGCGACATGGTCGATGCTGAGTTGCCCGAACTAGTGGCAGAAGAGGTGGCTGAACTTCTCGAAGGAACTTCACTGGCCGGCTCCCCGATGATCCCGGTCTCCTCCACTTCTGGATCGGGCATCGACGAGCTTCGCGCCGCCCTGGTGACGGCTGCTGAGTCGATCAAACAGGTTGACCGTAGCGGTCCATTTCGCATGGCCATCGACCGCGTTTTTGTTGTTCAAGGCAGAGGTACGGTTGTAACGGGTTCAGTCCTGCAAGGGCGAGTGTCTGAGGGTGATGAACTGGTCCTCTGGCCTGCCGGGCTGAGTTGTCGCGTGAGGGCGCTTCAATCGCACAGCCAATCGCAGAGCAACATCGAGGGGGGGCAGCGGGCGGCTATCAATCTGAGCGGGATTGATCGCCAACAGGTCGAGCGCGGTTGCGAACTGGTCACCCCTGGGTTTGTTCAACCCACGCACATGCTCGACGTTCGGCTTCGTTGCTTGCCCACCGCCCGCCGGGGAATTAAGCACCGGTCGCGAGTTCGGCTGGCTATGGGAACCCGCGAGGTGCTAGCTCGCGTGGTCACGCCGACGGCCCAACCGATTGACCCTGGGGGTCATAGCTTGGCACAGCTTCGATTGTCCGAGCCGATCACCGCGATCTTTGGTCAACGTTTCATTCTCCGCGACGAGACCGCCAGCCGAACCGTCGGCGGAGGAGTCGTGCTGCGGTGCAGCCCCAAACGTCGCCGCATCCGAGGCCAAGCTGAGTTGGATGGGCTAGAGCGTCTAGAGAATGGCACCGCCCAAGATCGGATCGAAGAAACGCTCCGCTTCAACGGATTCGAGCGCCTCAGTGCGCTGACCATCTCGGCAGAATCCGGCGTTGATGCAACGGAGGTGGCCCCTCTCATCGCCCAGCTTAGTGAGTCACGAAAACTCATTGCCATCGACACAGGCAGAGGAGAGCCGACCGAAGTGACGGCCGGGGTCGTGGATGCCTTAATGGATCGAGCCGTGCGCTGGCTTGAGCGATTCCACACCACACGCCCCGACGAACTCGGCGTGGTCGAAGATGCGTTCATCGGCTATCTCGACCGAAAGAGTCGCAAAGGATTGGGCCGGACGGTCCTGGAGCGAATGCGCGCCAACAAGCGAGTCAAACTCCAAAGCCGATTCATCTGCCATCCCCAATACGCCCCCCAAATGTCGGCCCAGGATGAGCGGATCATGTCAGCCATGCTGGACGAATTTCAGAAAGCCCAATTCAAACCGCCCAGCTTGAAGGATCTTCAGGCTGCTACGCAGGCAAAAATGCAGCGGATCCAACGCCTGGCCAAAATTGCCGTAGCCACCGAGCAATTGGTGGAAATCGACAAAGGGCTTTACCTGCATCATGCTTGGGCACAGCTTCTTCGAGACAAGGTGGCAAGTATCATCAGGGGCGGGCAAGATGCGTCCGTCTCTACCATCAAGCAGGAACTAGGCAGCAGCCGAAAATATGTGGTGCCCTTTTTGGAGCACTTGGATCGCACCGGATTCACCCGCCGCGACGGAGATGTGCGGGTTTTGTGTGAGGCTCAACCATCATGACGCCCGAACAAGCAAAGCTGCTCAAGCAACTGCCAGCCGTTGGCACTCTTCTGGAACGCGAAGATGTACAAGCGTGGATCGAAGAAACCTCACGGACAGCGGTGACAGCTTCCCTGCGCGAGGCGGTTGCTCAAGTTCGCCGGAAAGTGTTAGCCAATGGGAAAGAGGCACCTGCTGATTCCGAAGCAGTGCTCAAGACGGCTGAGGCACTGCTCCAAAAACGACAGCAGCCATCACTGCGTCGGGTCATCAACGCTACCGGCATTGTGTTGCATACTGGGCTGGGACGTGCGCCGTTGTGTGCATCAGCCGTGGCTGCGATCAGCGAGGCTGCTGGCGGATACTGCAACGTCGAGTATGAAATCGACACCGGCAAACGCGGAAAACGTCAGCGCCATGTGACCAGCTTGATCTGCGACTTGACTGGCGCTGAGGCTGCCACCGTGGTCAACAACAACGCCGCAGCCACCTTGATGGTCCTCAAGGCAATCGCTGCCGATCGGGAAGTCGTTGTTTCGCGAGGCCAACTCGTCGAAATTGGGGGAAGCTTCCGCCTGCCCGACATCATGGCTGCCAGTGGCGCCCATCTTCGCGAGGTGGGCACAACCAATCGTACGCGGATTGCAGATTATGCCAACGCGATCAACGAACAGACCGGCGGCTTGATGCGGGTCCATACCAGCAACTACCGCATCGTCGGGTTCACCGAGGAGGTTGGCATAGGCCCGCTGGCAGAGTTGGCCCATCGACATGGGCTAGTCGCGGTTGACGATCTTGGCAGCGGTGCTCTCTTTGATTTAAGTCGCATGGGCTTACCCGATGAACCGCACGTCCGCGGTTCCATCGAAGCCGGCGCAGATTTGGTCTGTTTCTCGGGCGACAAACTGCTGGGCGGCCCCCAATGCGGGATCATCTGCGGCCGGCAAGATCTGATCCAAGCCATTGAGAAAGACCCCCTGATGCGAACCTACCGCACGGGCAAGCTGACGCTCTTAGCCCTAGAGGCCACCCTGCGACACTACGAAGACCCAGAACAGGCAGTCCGCCACCTACCGACGCTGGCCCGACTGACCGCCCAAGCCGACGAGTTAGCCCCCCGGGCTGAAGCGCTCTGCGAGCGGCTGCTCGGTGCGCTACCCGATGAGAACTTCCTGGTCTGTTCAGATGTTTCCTACGCCGGCGGCGGATCTCTTCCCGGAGATGCCCTTGAGACGGTGATCGTTCAATGGCGTCCCATAACCATCAGTGCCGCGGAGGCGGCCAATCGCTTGCGGCTCCAAACGCCAACCATCGTTGCCCGCGTGCATGATCAAGCCGTTCTTTTTGATTTGCGTACGCTTGACGATCAGGAGTTCAATTCGGTCGTCAAAGCCTGCGTGAGCGCAGCCAGCAGCTGATCAAACCCCGCCGATGAATCTGTCGAAGAAATGTGGCACTGGCATCTTGCCAGTGTCTTCACCGGCAAGATGCCGGTGCCACACTTGCAACATCTGATTCTGGATGGCCCACCAAGCGTTGAGTCTTGCCAACGCTTGCAATGGATTCGTAGAACATATCGTCGATGTTGTATAGCGTGACCCCGTCGTGTGCGGCAAAATCGGGATCGATGTCGCGCGGGACAGCCAAGTCGAACATCAGCAGCGGTCTACCACGGCCTGCGATGATCTGCTGGGAGCATGGATCCGCGGGCAGCACGCGCTCGGGAGAACCGGTGCAGCTAATGATTACGTCGGCTTGGGTAAGCAGGCCAGCCCGCTGTGCAAATCGCAACGGCGTAGCTCCAAATCGGCGGGCCAATCGTACGCCGTGGCGGTGGCTTCGATTGGTCAACAACAAGCAGCCGGGCCGATCAGCGGCTAGATGCTCAACGACCGTCTTACCGACAGTACCAGCACCGATGACCGCAACCGTGCGTTGAGACCAGCGGCTGAGCTTCCTCCTGGCCAATAATACCGCCAGCGAACCCAACCCACCGGCGCTTTCAACCCGATTGGTCAAACGGCGAATCCGCCCCGCCTCGTCGCATGCACGATTGACAACGTCAGCCAGAAAACCAGCGGCAACTTCTCCACCGGGCGTAGATTGAATCTGGCAAGCAGATCGTCGCACCTGCTCCAGAATCCCGGGGTCGCCCGGCACCATGGATTCCAACCCAGCTGAGACTCGAACAAGATGCTCGACGGCCTGGTCTCCAGCATACCGGTAGGTAAGGCCCATTAACTCGGTCGAACAAAGTCCTGCACCAGAAGCGATAGTCCCCATCACCACGTCAGCCACCTCCCCTGGCTGGCGTGCAGCAGCTGCGTAGATTTCAATCCGGTTGCAGGTAGTCAAGAGCATAGCCGCAGAAGAGCTATCCCTATCAAGGCACGAAATGAGCGTTTGTGGGTCACCGGCGGCCAACATCAACCGCTCGCGCAAGACCAACGCCGCAATTCGATGGTTGCAACCAACAACAGCCAGTTCCATCAAGCATTCCTCGTCAAGCAGGGCGTTTGGTCGCAAGCGGATCAATCTCAAGCTAACGCTACGGCGACGTGGGAATTGTAGGACACCCCTCACTGTGGGGCGAATGCTGTACCGTTGTCGGGCGTCCTAGCCTCGGATACACTGCTGTGCTTGCTGGTTCAGGATGGCCCGTTTGGGGTTGTTGGGCCCGCATGACCTGTGACCGCCAAGCCGAGCTGCTCGGCGGGTTCAATGGGAGGACGCGATGCGAGTTTTGGAAGGCAATTTGATCGTCGAAGGCCAGCGGTTTGCCCTGGTGGTCAGCCGGTTCAATGATTTCATCACCACCAAGCTGGTGGACGGGGCTAAGGATGTGTTGCTGCGTCATGGGTGCAGCGACGACAACATCACCCAGGTCATGGTGCCCGGCTCCTTCGAGATTCCGCTGGTTGCCCGGAAGCTGGCATTGTCCGGCGACTTTGAGGCTGTGGTTTGCTTGGGCTGCCTGATTCGCGGGCAGACGCCGCACTTTGATTACATCTCTTCGGAGGTGACCAAGGGCATCGCTCAGGTGGGGATGGATTCGGGCGTGGCTGTCACCTTCGGCGTGATCACCGCAGACACGCTTGAACAAGCCATCGAACGTGCAGGCAGCAAAGCCGGGAATAAGGGGGCCGACGCCGCCAACGCCGCCGTGGAATTGTGCAACCTTTACGCCCAGCTTGACGGCGCTGTAGCTAAGAGTTGAGGCCGGCGTGAAGGCAGATAGACGCCAATCCCGAATTTTGGCTATGCAGCTTCTTTGCCAGTTGGATGTGCAGGGGGACAGCATCTGGCCCGACTTGGATCAGTTCCTGTCTGACAGCGGGGCTGTGACAAAGGTCACCAGCTACGCCCGGAAGTTAGCCCGGTCCTGTCGGGATCAGGCTGAGGGTATCGACAAGCAGATCGAAGCCCAGCTTCAACATTGGACGCTCGAACGGTTGTCTCCGGCAGAACGGAACGTACTCCGGGTGGCCTTGACTGAATTGTGGGAAGGGAAAATTCCTCCCAAAGTGGTGATCAACGAAGCCGTCGAGATCAGCCGCGAATTTGGCGGGAAGGATTCGCCCCGGTTCGTCAACGGTGTGCTAGAGCCTCTTTGGAAGAAGCTAGAGGCGGGCTTTGCGGCGGAAAGCGAAGCAGAATCCGAGTCTGAGCCGGTCCCCGACGTAGACTCTAAAGAGGGAGACTAAGTAGCAGCTCGCCGCTGCCATTATTGCCATGGGACTGTTTGACAGAATCAAGAAGGGTCTGACCCGGACGCGAAAGAAGATCGCCAGCGGCCTAAGCGTGGTGCTGCCCATAGGCCGAAAGGTCGATCAAGCGCTGCTGGATGATCTGCGTGACACGCTGCTGCTTTCAGATGTAGGCCCAGCCACAGTCGATAAACTAATTGGCGACCTCAAGTCGGCTTGGAAGAGAAACAAGATTGACGATGCCGAGGACGTGCGGGCCCACCTCAAAGAGCAAGTCATAGCCATGTGGCCTGACGCGGAACGCTCGTTGCATTTCACCGAGTCAGGCCCCACGGTGATTCTGGTGGCGGGCATCAATGGAGCCGGCAAGACTACCAGCATCGCCAAGCTGGCCCATCACCTGACCAAGCAGGGCAAGAAGGTCGTCCTGGGTGCCTGCGACACCTACCGGGCTGCAGCCGTGGAGCAGTTGAGCGTCTGGTCCGAGCGGATCGGCGTGCAAATCGTCAAGCACAAACAGGACGCTGACCCCGGGGCCGTTGCCTACGATGCCTGCGATGCCGCCCTAGCCCGCAAAGCAGACGTGCTGCTCATCGACACGGCTGGGCGACTGCATACCCAGGACAACCTGATGCGCGAGTTAGCCAAGATTCAAAAGGTGCTCGACCGCAAGATTCATGGTGCTCCCCACGAAGTTCTGCTGGTGTTGGATGCAACCATTGGCCAAAACGCGGTAAACCAAGCCCGCATTTTCAGCGAGCATGTCCGAGTGACAGGCCTGTTCCTAGCTAAGCTGGATGGGTCCGCCAAAGGTGGCATCGTCATCGGTATTCGTGACCAACTCGATGTGCCCGTTAAGTTCGTTGGGTTGGGCGAGACCATCGAGGACATCGAGCCGTTCGATCCGGCATCATTCATGGATGCCCTCTTCGAGCCTTGATGGATTCCTGGTAGATGCCACTGCGCTGTAAGCAGTGTGGCCTGTCCAAGCTACAAGACACTGCTCGCAGCGGCAGCCGACTCTGATCCCTAGGTTGGCAAAATGCTCGTAGCCCATGAGGTGCCCCGATGGTGATGGATTCTGGCGACCTGGAGCGCCTCGCGGAGGACATGCTCACCCAGCGAATCATCACCAGCGACGCCTACTGTGCCGAGTGTGGCTACAATTTACGCACCCTGCCGGGTGCAGGACTTTGCCCGGAATGCGGCTCCCGCTACAACACCAGGCCGGTGATCAAGAGCGGGATTTTCTATCCACACATGATCGAATTTCCCATTGGGGATTGGTCTGCGGGGATGCTTACGATGGCGGCTGCGGTAGGATTTACCTACTGGGGGGCGAAGCCTCTGGTGCCCTGGTCACTGATTGTCGCGGTAGTTTTTCTGTTGCTCTCAGTGCTCTACTTGCGTTTGGCTTGGCGGCACACGGCCCGCTTCCTTCACTTCCGTGGGATCCAGCGCCGCGCCGACGAAGATTATTGACCACGCGCTAACTTGGATCGTCCACTAATCTAAATGCAAGGCGACTAGGTCAGACTTCGCTGATAGACTCAGGGCAGCAGCGTCAGATGATCGGCACGAGGAGGCCGCTTTGATTCGATGACTGGCCAGCAAAACAAGACCCAACGAATCGCCCTCTACGGCGGGAGTTTCGATCCGATCCACAATGGGCATCTCATTGTTGCCCGGGCGCTGGCTGAGACCCGTCGTCTTGAACGCGTCATTCTGCTGCCGACGGCCAGCCCGCCGCATAAGGATGCCGCTGCCTTGGCTGATTCGGAGCATCGACGGCGGATGGTTGAATTGGCCATCGACGGCGAACCTCTTTTTGAACTGAGCGATCACGACCTGGTCTGCAAAGGCCCGAGCTACACCGTAGACACGGTAGCCCACTTCCGTGACCAGCTCGGCGACGATGCTATTCTTCATTGGATCATAGGCGCTGACTCCTTGGCCGATCTGGGTTCTTGGATGCGGGTATCTGAGCTAATCGACTCCTGCATCATTCTGACCGCAGCTAGGCCCGGATGGTCAGCAGTCAACCTGGAAAAATTGGGCGACACAGTGGGATCTGAGAGCCTCAAGAAGCTGCGCGACGGGATCATTGAATCACCCCACATCGACATCAGCGCGACCGATATTCGCGCACGCCTAAGCCAAGGTCTCTCCGCCCGCTTTCTGCTGCCCGATTCGGTGCTGGCCTACATTCAGGAGAACCGCCTCTATTCTGCATAGACCGTTCGGCACGTCTGGCAGTATAGCGATAGGTGAGCAGACTCGGCATGGCCTCCATCCTCGATCAAGCGATCATACTTCGCCGCCTGGACTATTCCGAGACATCCCAGGTCTTGGTCTTGTTCACCCATGGGCACGGCAAAGTCCGGGTGATCGCCAAAGGCATCAAGCGGTCCACCAAGACCCGCTTCGCAGCCGGCATCGATCTTCTGGACATGGGCGAACTGGCCCTGGCCTCAAGGACCATTCGACAGGCGGGGCTGGCGACTCTGACCGAGTGGCGCCAAATTCGCACGTTCGCTGGGCTTCGCGAACGCCTCAATCGGCTCTATGCCGCCCAATACGCAGCCGATGTGGTGGCTGCTCTGACCGAAGACTGGGATCCCCATGCAAAGTTGTTCGATTCTCTGGTGGCTTTGCTGGGCGACTTGTCTGTTCTGGATCAGCCGTTGCCCGCACTGTGTGGCTTTGTGTTGACACTCCTGACCGAAATCGGCTCCGCCCCAATTCTGACTGATTGCGTTTCTTGCAAACGAATTATCGAGAGCGACCGAGTGGTCCATTTTTCGTCGCTCGAGGGAGGCTTGCTCTGTCGAGACTGCGAAGGTGCGGTCGTCGAGAAACGGCAAGTGGACTCTTCAGTGCTCCGAGCCTTGCAGAGTACGGGCATTCCTGATGTGCGGGCCTGTAAGCCGTTGATGGATCTGCTCAATTACCACTTATCACACCTCATGGGGCGTCCACCGAAACTAGCGGACAAACTCACCTTCATGGCCGCCAACTTGGACCGATAGTGCCGCGTTGAGGCACTGCCTCAACTGGTCCTCGAAAAGCGGACCAAACTGCCCATTCCGATAAGCCCTGGCCACCCGCGATTGCGCCCCTTCCGGCACAGTTTATCCATTTTATCAAAAATCATTTTGCTCCTCTCTGCTTATATTTGACCTTCATGGCGTGCCGCTTCGGTTTCTGGTCTCCTCCGAATTCGCCGTGCTTAGAAAGGTCTAACAATGGGTCTGACAATCACAAACACAAACACACTGAACTTGCTCAACATCGTAAACAAGACATCCACAGCCCAATCCAACGTGCTAACCCAGTTGTCCACAGGTCTCAAGATCAACAGCGCAGCTGACAACCCGGCTGGGCTGATCGCCATGGAGAACCTCAACGCCGAGCTGACCGCGACAAATGCCGCATTAGACAACAATCAGCGAACCGACTCGCTGCTTACTGTTGCAGACGGTTCTATTGCCGAGATCAGCTCGTTGTTGAGCGAAGTCGAGAGCCTGGTAGTAGCCTCAAGTAGCGAGGCTGGGATTTCTGCTTCCGAGCAGTCAGCGAACCAGGCCCAGATCGACTCGGCGATTGCCTCGATCGACCGAATTGTCAGAACCACCAGCTTCAACGGGAAGAAGCTATTGGACGGTAACCTGGGGATTCGGACAACCGGCGTCAGCTCGACAGACATCAGCAATCTTCGCGTCTTCTCAAGAGCCAATACCTCCACCAACTCCACCGTTAGCGTCAATGTGACCAACTCAGCCACGCATGCATCCGGTGGCATCACTGGATTCGCAACGGCCAGCACGGCAAGCGGCACAACCACCATGACCATCACCGGCACGCTCGGGACGGCCACCATCAACGTCGCCAGTGGGGCTACTCAAGGTCAGGTGGTCACTTCCATCAACGCGGCAAAAGACCTGACCGGCGTTAGCGCCACAGGGGCCACCAGCGCGATTGGCCTGAATTCGACCGGTTTTGGTAGCGACGAATTCGTCAGCGCATCGGTGCTTTCCGGAGGGAACATCACAGGTGGTGGCAGTATCGGGAATCTATCGCGCTCAGAGGGAACCGACGCAACCGTTCTGATCAATGGGCAGGCGGCGGGTGTCGATGGGCTGGATGTGAACTTCAACTCCAACGGCCTGAGTCTGGGTTTCAGTCTCACAAATGCACTCAACACCGGCGGGGGAACATCAACCTTCACCGTCCAAGCTCAAGGTGGGGCCACCTTCCAGCTAGGTACTGATGCAGCCTCCAGGTCCACAATTGGGATTGATTCCTTGTCGGCCTATAACCTGGGCGGCGGTGATTCGGGTGGTTTCCTCAGCGAATTGGCCAGTGGACAGGGGGCCCAGCTGAGCACAGATACCGAAAAGGCCCTCAAGGTGGTCCGCAAGGCCATCGGCGATGTCGCCAACGCCCGTAGCCGAATCGGTGGATTCCAGAAGTTCCAGGTACGGACGTCGATCAACAGCCTGAGCGCTAGCAAGACCGGTTTGTCTCAAGCGAAGTCAGTAATCGGCGAGACGGACTATGCGGTAGCGACGGCAGAGCTGAACCGTCAGAGCGTCCTGCTGAATTCGGGTATCTCATTGCTCGGTCTAGCCAATCAGCAGGCCAATCAGATCCTCTCGTTGCTCGGGTAAGCAGCAAGTAGTGTGAACATGGCTGTGACGGATTACTCACATGGGGCGGGTTGACGAGAGATCGTCGGCCCGCCCTCGTTCTATGGGGCCACAAAGACGCCCCGAACTCCTCGGATGAGCAGCCTAAGCCATCTGACGCTAAGTCTTGATCCGATAATAATTTGTGGTCGCCGATCCAGCCCAAGAAAAATCAAAAAAAACTTAGCTAACCATTGACTCTGGGGGTGCGATTCGATATTGTGGTGCATGGAGGGAAGGACGCTGGAGGAGAAAGGGTGTCGGGGACTTGCCGGTTGACGGCATGCACTTCTTGGACCTGGACTCGCGTCATTCCGAGCGCTGTCGCACCCTGGTACTTTGATGCCATTGTCTTGAAGGTCGGGGCTGGGCGGCAGCGAGAGAGAGAGCAAGCTTCCGGTAGTACTGTTCGGGGGCAGGCTCTTGCTTTGTATCTGAGACATGCGGTGGTTTTGGGGATCACCGATTTGTCGCCCTCGAATTCGAGGGCAATAGCCGTATCAGGTTGCTTGGATGTTTGTTGTACAGGGTGAAACGCCTCCGCCGGTTGCTTGGATTTCCGACACGGTGTGGATCACCCCGAAGCTGTTGCTTGCAGCTTTGATTACTTGACCTAATGTAGACACTTTGAGGAGGGTCTCATGAAAAAGTTCTTTGCTATGACAGCTGTGCTGGGCCTCGTTGCCGGCTCGGCTTTGGCGACCCCACTGGATCGCTCCAACACCACCATTTACCAGGGCGTTCAGGCTAGTGGTTCTCTGAACACCACGGTTGAATACTCCAACATGGACATCACCAGTGGCTTCTTTGATCTATCGACCGGCCTGGCTGGTGGGTACATCAGTGCTAACCCGTTGATGGGCGACGACTATGTCAGCATCAACGCAGGTCCGACCTTCGAGATGGAGTCCTTCAAATTCGTCGGTGGCGTTACCAATGCTGGTGGCGTGTTGTTCTTTGAGTTCTGGACTGGCGCGCCCGGCGGGAGCAGCTTTGTCAGCTCGTTCGGCGTTCAGCTCCCCTCAGCTGGCGATTTCATCTGGACCATCGGTTCCCAGGTCAACCCGATCGCTGATCAGGTTCCGGCTGGCGGTCAGGTCCGCATGTGGGCTGACACCGGTGCTGTCGTCGTGGCCACCCAGGGTAACTGGGGCCTCGGCGTCGATCCTGCAACGATTGGCACCACCGGCGCAGCCGTCCCAGGCTACACCGATGGCAGTGGTAATGCATTCAACATGAAGTTCGAGATCACCCAGACTCCCGAGCCGACCTCTTTGGCTCTCCTGGGCCTCGGCGTAATGACCTTCGTGTCACGTCGCCGTCGCTAGGGATTCTGCTTCAGGGCTTGGTTGATGTTGACCAGTTCTGAATCTTGAATTCAAAAGAAGTTCAAACCCTCCCCGTCGCAAAGTGTGGCGGGGAGGGTTTTTTGTATGTGCATCTGTGGCACAGCCAAGACCCGAATGATCTGGCCGATGGCATCGTGCTGGGGAGCGCGAGTCGGAGTGAACTCGGGCTTGCTGAGGGTCCCTGCCCGCGCTTCAGGGCTTGGCGGCCTTGCTCACCGGTGTGCGGCTGTAGAGCAAGCGACGGGCGGTGCGCCGCCCGCCTGGCTGGGGGGAATTGCTAACGGCCTCAGTTAATCCGGAGGCCCATCGCTCAGCCGTCTTGGCCGTTGGCGTTATCGAACCCATCGCCTATTATCTGGACCACGACGGCAGTGATACCTGTGGTTACGCCGTTGGTGAAGCCGTCGCGGGCTGCTTTGACGCACCCTCCTGAGAAGACGCAGGTCGCTAGCAAGAGAGCAGCGGTTAGGCATTGTCGAAGTTTCTTGGTCATTTCTGGACCTGCTCCTGGTTGAGTTTGGATTCTAGTGTTGCAAGGCGGGCTTCGAGCGCTTCGATTTGGTGCGTCTGGGCGGACGGCTCCTTCTGCCTTTTCCAGAGAGGAAAAGAGAAGTCGAACCAGAAACCGTTGTCGCGATCACCGCTGCCCTCAGCGACGTCACGGCGTCGATACGTAAAGCCCGTGCTCACGCCCTTATCCCACTTGAGTTCGATCCCTTGCTGGATGGTCCAGCGTTCAGATTGCGTGCTGCTGCTTCCGCTGTGGCGGATTTCTGGTCCGAACTTCGACTTGCTCCGAATTTCGTTGAGCTGACACCCCCCAGCCAGCAGCAAGCATGCTACCAGGGCAAGAGCCATCGATCGTCGCATGGCAAGTTTCCTCAATTCTTCGCAGGTTGTTGTCCAGCAATCAACGGGCCAACCGTAGCCCTATCTGTCGCGCAGGGCAAGTTAAGGTTTAGTTAAGGTATGTTTCTTGAATGGGAGAAACTTAGGGACTGTTTCAATACCCAAAGGATCTGCATCCTACAGCACGCCCACCGGCTAGAAGCCGGTGCCACAGAGGGAATTGAAACAATCTCTTAGTCAGTTTCTGGGGCTTGGTCTCAACCACAGGCTAGCCAACAGGCCCGGGCTCCTGGCTGTTGGGCGCGATTGGATCAACCCTCCCTGTGTCGGATCCCCAGAAGCCTCGCCTACCGGGAAGTGCGCGTTGTGTAGAAGTTGAGCTCGACTGCCCGGGCCATCCTGGACGGAAAGTGTAAGCTGATCGCACGCCTTGCAGCCAGGCGCCGGACGCCTAGAATGGGCCTCTTGATCCTTGAGTTCCTCGATTCTTGCAGGCATTGTTCATGCATCGACTAATCAACGAGTTTCAGCCCGGCGAAACCGTCGAAGATCAGGTCTTCTTGGTCGCGTCCAAGGACTTACGGACTACCTCCAATGGCTCGCTCTACATCCATGCAGTGCTCACGGATCGCAGCGGACAGATGTTAGCCCGCGTGTGGCAGGCCAACGAGGGGATGTACAAACTGCTGCCCGAGGGCGGATTCATCAGGCTCAAGGGTCGGGTCGAGAGCTACAAGGGGTCGTTGCAGTTTATCATAGACGCGATCAGGCCAGTCGATGAGTCCCATCCGGTAGATCCAGCCGATTTCATGCCGCATACCTCTGGCAACATCGAGGAGATGTGGGCCCGCGTGCAGGAGATTATTGGCGGCATCAAGAACGAAGATGTAGCGGCCATCATTGGCGCCTTCTTGGCGGACGAGGAGTTGATCCGTCGGTTCAAGAAAGCCCCGGCGGCCATGCAGATGCATCACGCCTACATTGGTGGGCTGTTGGAGCACACCCTGGCGCTGCTTGAGCTGGCTGTGGTGGTCATTCCTCGGTACCCCAAGGTCTCTTTGGACTTGGTGTTGGCTGGATTGTTTCTGCACGACATCGCCAAGACGTCTGAGCTTGTTTATGAGACGAACTTCAAGTACTCCGACGCGGGGCAGCTGGTGGGACACGTCGTTCAAGGGACGATTTGGATCGAAGCGAAGTGCCTTGTAGCCGCCGAGAAACTGGGTAGGCCTATCCCGGCTGATGTCAAACAATTGCTCCAGCATTTGGTTTTGTCTCATCACGGGAAGCTCGAATTTGGCGCCGCCCGTTTGCCGGCTACGGCTGAGGCGATTGCCATGCACCACTTGGACAATCTCGATGCAAAGATTCATCAGATGTTGGCCGCTATCGAAGGCGACAACGACGAGGATAGTAACTGGACTTCCTACAGCCGGGCGCTCGAGACCCGCGTCTACAAGCCCGACGTCCTGGGCGATCGCACCGAATGAGTGTGACGCCTTCGTCCTGGAAACCCACCCGTACTAAGTGAAGCAAGCATGAAATTCACGCAACTGACTGATCGACATGTCGAGTCGATGCTCGATACGATCGGGGTCGGCTCGATCGATGACCTGTTCGCTACGGTTCCCAACGAGCATCGCTTGGATCGCCCGTTGGACATCCCGCCGGGATTGTCTGAGCTGGGACTGTTGGCCAATGCAAAGGCGCTAGCCGACGCGAACCATCATTGCGACGACTTGGTCTGCTTCATGGGTTGCGGGGCGTATGACCATTTCATCCCCACCCTCGTCGATCACTTGGCGATGAAGGGCGAGTTTCTGACAGCCTACACGCCGTATCAGGCGGAAGCGTCGCAAGGCTCGTTGCAGGCTTTTTATGAATTCCAAACCATGGTCTGCCAGTTGACGGGGATGGATGTCGCCAACGCCTCTCTGTACGAGCAGGCGAGCGCTGTGGCTGAGGCGGTCTTGATGGCCAAGTCGGCGACGCGAAGATCCAGCGTAGTCATGTCGCCAAGCGTGCATCCAGATACGCGCGATGTGATGAACACCTACTGTGCTGATTTGGACCTAGATCGCGTCCGGGCTGAGTTGAAAGACGGCGTGACCGATCTCGATGCGCTAAGGGCCTTGGTGAGCCAGGAAACAGCTGCCGTAGTCATTCAGTCACCGAACTTCTTCGGCTGTGTCGAGCGCGTGGATGAAATCGCCCGCATCGCCCACGACGTAGGAGCGTTGTTGATCGTATCGGTTGATCCGATCAGTTGCGGCGTCGTCAAGAGCCCCGGAGATTGCGGCGCAGACGTGGCCGTTGCTGAAGGGCAATGCTTGGGAATCCCGCTTGGCTACGGTGGGCCTTACCTCGGGCTGCTCGCTGCTTCAGAGAAATTTCTGCGAAAGATGCCTGGCCGAGTCGTGGGCAAAGGTAAGGATGCTCAGGGCGATGACGCATATTGCCTGGCACTACAAACCCGCGAACAGCATATTCGCAGGCAGAACGCCACCAGCAACATCTGTACGAACCAAGGGTTGATGGCTATGCGGGCGGCGGTGTACTTGGCAGCCATGGGCAAACAGGGGATCAGGCAGGCAGCTTCGCAATGTCTGGACAAGGCTCATTATGCTGCCTCTGAAATCACGGCGCTGGATGGCTATGAGTTGCGGTTCGATCAGCCGTTCTTCAAGGAATTCACCATCAAGACCACACGCAATGTGGAAAAGACCCTGAGCCACTGCCATAGCCAAGGTATCTTGGCCGGTGTTCCCCTGGGGCGCTGGCACGACGAGTTGAACGACTGCTTTGTAGTGGCTGTTACTGAAAAACGAACTCGAACCCAAATTGACGCGCTGGTTGAGGCGCTGGCATCGGTACCAAAATGACCACAGCAGCGACGCCGACGATGATGGCCAAGGAAAACATGAGCATCCAACCCCAATCGCCAACACCGCTGCTTTTTGAGCAGAGCGTGTCCGGGGCATCAGCGGTGGCGCTGCCGGCCTTGGATGTCCCACCTGTTGATCGCAGCCAAATGCTAGGCGCCATGCTCGCCGAGGGTGACAGACCCCTCCCTGAGGTCGGCGAGTTGGATCTGGTTCGACACTACACCAGGCTTGCCCATCGCTGTTTCAGTATCGACGAGAATTTCTATCCGCTGGGTAGCTGCACCATGAAGTACAACCCGCGGATTAACGAACGTGTAGCGGCTATGCCGGGGCTCGCCGCCCTGCACCCATATCAGAACGATGCGGACGTGCAGGGTATGCTGGAACTTCTATTCCGTTTGCGGACCGATCTAGCTGAGATCGCTGGGCTGCCCGAGGTGACGCTGCAGCCAGCGGCCGGTGCCCATGGCGAAATGACAGGCCTCATGATCATCAACGCCTACCACCGTGATCGCGGCGAGGTTAGGCCCAAGGTGCTGGCACCTGACACTGCCCACGGCACCAATCCAGCCAGTTGCACCATGTGTGGCAAGACCTACTCGCAAGTCCCCTCGTTGGCCGGCGGGCACATGGATGTCGATGCCCTGGCCAAGATGGTGGATGAGGAGACCGCTGCCCTGATGATCACCAACCCCAGCACAGTTGGGCTTTTTGATTCCAAGTTCAGCGAGATCGCCAAAATCCTCCACGACAAAGGGGCGATGCTCTACATGGACGGCGCCAACATGAACGCCATGCTGGGTGTAACCAGGCCCGGTGATTTCGGCGTTGATGTCATGCACTACAACACGCACAAGACGTTCAGCACACCGCACGGTTGTGGCGGCCCTGGTGCAGGTCCAGTGGCGGTCGCTGAACATTTGAGGCCCTACTTGCCGAAACCTCAAGTGGTCCAGCACGAAGATGGGACCTTCGCTTGGGACTATGACAGTCCAAAATCAATCGGTAAGGTGCGCTCCTTCTACGGGCAGACCGGTGTGTTGGTCCGGGCCTATGCATACATCCGCTCGTTGGGCAACGACGGCCTGGTGGATGTCGCCCGCAAGGCTGTGCTAAACGCCAATTACTTGGCGGTTCGGCTCAAGGATGCGTACAAGTTGCCTTTCGACGGGCCTTATGCCCACGAGTTCATCGCCGTCCCCGAGTTCGAGGGCGTTAATGAAGTGGACATCGCCAAGCGACTGCTGGACTCTGGCATCCATCCGCCGACCATGAGTTGGCCCATCGCCCACTGCCTGATGATCGAGCCGACTGAGACTGAATCCAAAGCAACGCTCGATCGGTTCGTCGATGCCATGTTAGCCATCGCCGATGAAGCCAAGAATGATCCGAATCATCTCAAGAATGCGCCGCACAACACGCCAATTCAACGAATGGATGTCGTAGCGGCCAACCGCAAATTGGATGTCCGCTGGAAGCCTACGTCGTGACCTTGCGTGTCATTCACGATCCGCCACAGGACGGTCCCTGCAACATGGCCTCTGACGAGGTGTTGCTTGATCGCGTGGGCCAAGGCATATCGCCCCCGACGCTGAGATTCTATCAATGGGATCCGCCGACTATTTCGTTGGGCTACTTTCAGAAGTACGCTGACTATGAACAGTTGCCGCCACCGGCGGGCGAGTTGGCTGTAGTCCGTCGATTGACCGGAGGCGGAGCCATCCTGCACGATCAAGAGCTTACCTATTCGCTGGCACTTCCGCTTGGGCACCTCTTGCTAGAGGGCGGCCCTAACCAACTCTACGAGCTTGCCCACGACGTAGTTATCACCTGCTTAGGAGTGGATGGAACCGAGGCGTGGCGGGGCTGTCAAACCGACGACTCCACAGCTTCCCGCGGTCCGTTTTTCTGCTTTGATAGGCGACATTGCTTCGACGTCTTAATCGGCCAAGACAAGCTAGCCGGCAGCGCCCAGCGCCGAACCAAGTTGGCCGTCTTGCAGCACGGCTCTATCATGCTAGATCGGCGCTTTGCGCAACAACCCACCGCCACCGTTCAAACCCAAGCAGATGCGCTGGCCAAGCTATTCACCGAAACGCTAAGCCAAAAAGCGAACATCCCCACCGAATCAAGCCAATGGACTGCCCAAGAGCAGGCAGCCATGGCTGCCGGCCGTCAAAAGTACACCGGCACGGAATGGCTACGCCGAAGCTGACCAACACAATCAAGTGCGCAAATCGAGCAGCGTGGGCAAGCAGATTGTGGCCGCTCGGGTTGTGAGCGTAACCCGCAGACATCATCCCAAACCGAAGCGCTGAGATCCCGGTTATTGGACGGCTCTTCCGCCGATCATGGCGACGATTTTGCTTTCACCCGCGGGTTATCGGAATGCGCTGCAGCAGCCTGTGCTAAAACGTACTTCTTGAGTACTTGTTTCTAAATAGAGAGACACCAGAGTCCGATCCGTACCCTGTCTGGTCACCCGCCTTTCTCGGGCAGACTTGATAGGGGCGGGATTGGTTCGGGCCTTCAGGTTGATACGGAGTTGCCATGCTATTCTCGCGGACAGCTGTCCATGGAATTTACGCAATTTGCTTCTTGGATCGCCAAGAAGCTGGCACAGTAACTTCAGCTTCCAAGGTGGCTGCGGCGCTAGGCATTACCCAGACGCATGCGTTGAAGATTTTGAAGCCTCTAGCGGCCGCGGGTGTTGTCACATCGGTCCGTGGCCGGCGAGGCGGCTATCTGCTCACCAAGACGATGGCAGAGGTCTTGGTCGTCGATATTCTGGATGCCCTGAATCCTTCAGTCAACGAGAGTCGCCTTCGGGCCAAGAGTTGTAGGCTAGGGTTAGCGAAACTCTGTTCCGCGCATCGTGGTCTGCTAGTCCTGGAGGAGCGAATGCGGAGTTCCTTGGCCAATGAAACACTGGCGGCGTTGGCTGGTTCGGTCTGCACGGAACAAGAAGCGTTGGCCGACAACGTGGTTCAAGACAAACATCAACAGACCGTGCTTCTTCAGTGCCCGATCCCGGCGGATCCATTGGCCGTAGCAGAGATTCCAAAAACCGACAGCCGCATAGTGTGTTCGAGCACTTGCCGTTCATCCTAGCAAGGAGAATCAACATGGCTTCATTGTTCAGTAAACGGGGAGTGGGGGCAAAGATTGGAATGGGGTACGCGATCATAGGACTTGTTCTTGTGGGAGCTGTAGTTATCACCATCTCGCAAGTTCGACGCACGACTAAGGTTACGAATCGCGTGATTGATCTGCGAGCGCCTACCGCTCAGGCGAGCTTGGGCATGATGAATGGCATGAACCACTCTCTGGCGGCACTGCGCGGCTGGATGATCCTGGGCAAGGATAAGTTCAAAGATGAAAGGGCCAATGCCTGGTCTGAAGAGATCGAACCCTCCATGGCCGCCATGAAGAAATTTGCAACCAATTGGACGGATCCCGAGAACATCGAGCGGCTGGCAGTGATTGAGAACAAGCTCGGTGACTTCAAGATGTATCAGAAAGAAATTGAAAACATTGCCCAGAGTATCGAGAATACACCCGCCTCGAAAATCCTATTCAGGGAGGCTGCCCCAAAGGCGAAGATCCTGGCCGAACAAATCACCCGAATGATCGACCTTGAGGCCAGCCTTGCTGGGACGGATGAACGCAAGGCGCTGCTGGGAATGATGGCCGACACCCGCGGAACCCTCGGCCTAGGTCTAGGAGCCATCCGTGCATACCTGCTCTCGGGTGACGAAGCATTCAAGAAGCAATTCGATGTGCTCTGGGCCAAGAACACCAAGCGATTCGGCGACTTGTCAGCCAGCGTTGAATTGCTGACATCCGAACAGTTAGAGGCGTACAAACTCTTCGCCGCAGCCCGCAAGCAATTCGATCCACTGGCGCCCAGGATGTTCGCCATTCGCGGCGGAGAAGAATGGAACATCGCTAACAGGTGGCTGGGGACGAAGGCAGCGCCCACAGCCTTCGTCATCAAAGAAAACCTCGACGCCATGATAGCCAGTCAGCAGCAGCTTATGACCAACGACATGGCGGAGGCAAAGGCTGCAACCGCCTTCTTGATGAATGTGGAGTGGATGCTGCTCGGCGTCGGTGTTGGCCTCTGTGCGGCACTCGGAGTGGTCATAACCCGTTCGATCACTAAGCCGATCAATCGTATCATTGCCGGCCTCAGTGATGGCGCAGAACAGGTCAACGACGCATCCGCTCAGATCTCGATGTCCAGTCAACAGTTGGCAGCAGGCGCCGGCGAGCAGGCTTCTTCGTTGGAGCAGACCAGTGCTGCACTGGAACAGATGGCGGCCATGACGCGCACTAATGCCGAAAATGCCAGGCAGGCCAACGAATTGACCGCCCAGGCGCGGACATCAGCCCAGGGTGGTGACCGGACCATGGGCCAGTTGAATGATGCCATGACCGGAATCAATGAATCCTCGAGCAAAATCAGCAAGATCATCAAAGTGATCGAAGAGATCGCATTCCAGACGAATCTCTTGGCTCTGAATGCAGCGGTGGAAGCAGCCCGTGCGGGTGAACACGGTAAGGGGTTTGCGGTCGTGGCTGACGAGGTTCGGAACCTAGCCCAGCGTGCAGGTCAAGCTGCCAGGGAAACCACAGAGCTGATCGAAGATTCGGTCAATCGGGCCAAGGAAGGCACAGATGTTGCGGGCGATGCCGGCAAATCGTTGGGCGACATCGTGTCGGGCGTGACCCAAGTCGCCGACTTGGTAAATGGCATAACCCGGGCCAGCCAAGAACAAGCCCAAGGTGTGGAGCAAGTCAATACCGCGGTGTCTCAGATGGACAAAGTGACACAGCAAAATGCAGCCGGTGCCGAAGAGGCGGCTTCAGCATCTGAGGAGCTTTCTGCCCAGGCCGAGAGTCTGGCGGGCATGGTGGATGAGTTGACCGGCATGATTCGAGGGGGTGCGAACGTTGGCAACCATTCATCAGTCCACGCCTCGACAGGTGGAGGAGCGGGTGGCACCAGAACCAAGAAGAAAATGATTTCAGTTGGTGCCGGTGCCCAAGCAGGGTCGAAATCAGAACCTCAGATTGTAGGCGCAGATTCGGAGTTGAACGACGAGTTCTTGTCGATGGACGACACGGAAGGCTTGGAAGATTTCTGATGTAGCTCCAATGATTCAGGAAAGTCACTGTGCCAACCTTGAAAACCTTGTCGACGTGGATCAGAAACAGCATTATGTCATGGCCAACGCCGTGCTACCTGGAGAATATCAAATGAATTGGAGCCTACGGTCGAAAATCTTGGTGATCGCGGCGGTACAACTGGTCGTCGTTGTTGGAGTTTTGTTTGGGTTCTATTATGTGCGATCCAAATCAAGCATGCGGGATCAGTATGTCGCGAAGGCGCGGGCCATCATCCTAACGGCTGAAGCGACGCGTGAGGAAATGGGCAATAAGTGGGAGAAGGGGATATTTAGCGCTGAACAGCTTGGTCAATGGGCCAAAGAGGGTGAACTTGGCAAGATCCTCGAGGCTGTCCCCGTTGTTACCGCATGGCGGGCCGCAATGGCCAAGGCTGAGGAGGGCGGATACGAGGTCCGTGTGCCTAAATTCAACCCAAGGAACCCCAATAACGAGCCTGATGAGCTTGAAGCACGCGCATTGACGCAACTAGAACAAGGAGGCATAAGCGAGTACGTCGAAATCGATGAATCCATCAACTCGATTCGCTACTTCCGGCCGATCAAGTTGACCCAGGAATGCCTGCTATGCCACGGGGACCCGTCTACATCTATGGCCTTGTGGGATAACGATGAGGGGTTGGATCCTACGGGGGCCAATATGGAGAACTGGAAGGCTGGTGAAGTGCACGGCGCCTTCGAAATCGTCCAATCTCTCGACCATGCCGATTCCCAACTAGCCTCATCCTTGCAGAAGGCAGCTGCTCTTGTTGTTATGTTGCTTCTCGCAGGCACAGCTCTGTTCGCCTGTATTCTGACTCGTTCTGTGACCAAGCCGATCAATCGCATAATTTCCGGCCTCCGCGAAGGCGCCTCGCAGGTCAATGATGCATCGGGCCAAATCTCCACGTCGAGCCAACAGTTGGCGGGAGGCGCCACCCAGCAAGCAGCTTCCTTAGAAGAGACCAGTTCGGCGCTGGAACAGATGGCGGGCATGACGCGTACCAACGCCCAGAAGGCCGGCCAAGCCAATGATTTGACCAGCCAGGCGCGGACGGCAGCCCAGAGCGGTGACGAGACGATGGAGCAGTTAAACACCGCCATGACCGGCATTAACGAGTCCTCAAGCAAGATCAGCAAGATCATCAAGGTCATCGAGGAGATCGCTTTCCAGACGAATCTCTTGGCGTTAAACGCAGCCGTGGAAGCTGCCCGTGCAGGTGAACACGGTAAGGGGTTTGCAGTCGTAGCTGATGAAGTCCGGAACCTGGCCCAGCGTGCTGGCCAAGCTGCAAGAGAAACTACCGAACTGATCGAGGATTCGGTCAATCGGGCCAAGGAAGGCACGGTGGTTGCGGGCCACGCCGGCGAATCGCTGGGCGAAATCGTGACGGGTGTGACGCAGGTGGCCGACCTGGTAAACGGTATAGCAATGGCCAGTCAGGAACAGGCACAAGGTGTGGACCAAGTCAATAAGGCTGTGTCTCAGATGGACAAGGTCACACAGCAGAATGCAGCCGGGGCAGAAGAAGCCGCCTCAGCATCTGAGGAGCTGTCTGCCCAATCCGAGAGCCTTGCGGGAATGGTGAATGAATTAACAGGCATTGTGCTCGGCCAGACTAACCACCAACTGCCCGCGAAAACTAAGTTAGGGAGTAGTGCACTGGATATAAGTACAACAGCTGAATTCTAGCAACAAGAGGTGGAATCTAGGATAGCTGGCCTTTGCAGTTGGCCTGGAATAGCCAACCATCTCGCGATCGCCTAAGCCTTTCAATAACGAGAATACAGCAACGCCCGGAGGATTCAAAAAACCCTCCGGGCGTTGTTTTGTCAGTATCGAAACAGGCCGCTTCGCCTGCTGTCCGATATTACTCCGTCAAGAAGACGCGAATCGGCGTATCGAGCTGGGTCTGATCACCCTGGATGGTGCGGTCTGGGGTGAACGTTCCGTTCCGGTTAGCTATGTCGTCATACACATAGATGGCATTGTTGGCGCTATCCACGATGTAGCCGGCCCCATTTGAATCAACGGCGATGGCTGTCAAGTTGGCTGCGGGCGTTACGATCAAAATGGAGTCCGGGTTCTCATTCGTGCTCAACCCTGACGCATTGTTGAAGGAATAGATGAATCCTGCTGGGTCCACCACGAATAGGTTGTCGCCGCCATCAACAAACACGTCGAACACGCCAGCGAAGGCTGCGCTGGTGATGATTCGAGTTGCGGCAAAGTTGCCGTTTAGATCGGCGGCATTAGCATAAACCAGAACTTCGGCATTGCCGCTGTTGGCCACATAGAGGTCCCCACTGGCGCCGAAGTTGATCCCAGTCGGCAGATTAAGGTTGGCGCTGGTCAGCGTGCGCGTGGGCGGCAGGTTGCCGTTGAAGGTGGATCCTCCCGAGTTCTCAAACATGTAGAGCGTGCTGTTCATGAAGTCGGCGACCATCAATTGGTCTGACGAGGTAATCGCCAATGAGACCGGACCAGCCAACTGCGTAGCCGCTCCCTGGACGTTACCATCCGCGATCAGGTTTCCGTTGCTGTTCGGCGCGTCCTCATACGTTGTGATCGACAGTCCGGCAAAATTGACCGCGAGAAGTTGGTTGGCTGGATTCACCACGATGTCAGCCGGGAAGTCCAGGCTTGTGTTGGCGCCCTGCAGGTTTGTGTCTGGAGCGATGTTGCCGTTCAGTGCCGGGTCCGCAGGATCCATGTAGCTG